>DASYSQ010000071.1:0-6295 GCA_036003145.1 Pseudolabrys sp. | reverse complement strand
GGCACCACCGGGCAGCCAAAAGGCGCCTTGCACGGCCATCGCGTTCTCATAGGCCATTTTCCCGGTGTCGAAACGCATCACGACTTCTTGCCGCAACCCGGTGATCGCATTTGGACACCGGCAGACTGGGCCTGGGCCGGTGGTCTGCTCAATGTTTTGTTGCCAGGGCTGCACTACGGCGTTCCGGTCGTGGCGCGGCGCTTCGAGAAATTTGATCCGGAAGAAGCCTTCGCACTCATAGCACGCACGCAAATCCGTAACGCCTTTATCCCGCCGACGGCGCTGCGCATGCTTCGCGCCGCGCCGAGTCCGAAAGGCCGCTACGCCATCAACATGCGTTCGATTGGATCCGGCGGCGAGTCGCTTGGCGCGGAAACCTACGAATGGGGAAAATCCGTGTTCGGTCTGGTGATCAACGAATTTTACGGGCAAACCGAATGCAACATCGTGCTCTCGGCTTGCAGCGCGCTCGGCGTGTCCAAGCCTGGGGCGATCGGCAAGCCGGTGGGCGGTCACACCGTCGCAATCATCGACGGTACGGGAAATCCACTCAAGGCCGGTGAAACGGGTCAGATTGCCGTCAAGCGTCCCGATCCCGTGATGTTCCTGGAATACTGGGGCAAGCCGGAAGCTACGCGCGAGAAATTTATAGGCGACTGGATGACCACCGGCGATCAAGGTGTGATGGACGACGAGGGTTACGTCAGCTTCGTCGGCCGTGACGACGATGTCATCACGTCGGCCGGCTTTCGCATCGGACCGGGCGAAATTGAAGATTGTCTCATCCGCCATCCGGCGGTTGCGCTCGCTGCAGCCGTCGGCAAGCCAGATGCGCTGCGCACTGAGATCGTGAAGGCCTTTATTGTGCTCAAGAAGGGCTACGCCGCGTCCGACACGCTCGCTTCGGAGATCCAGGGCTTTGTGAAAACGCGGCTTTCGGCGCACGAATATCCACGCGAAGTCGCCTTCATCGAAGATATGCCCATGACGACAACGGGCAAGGTGATCAGGCGTTTGTTGCGAGAAAGAGTGTGAGGCCGGCGTTTCTCGTTACCCAGGATGAAAATGTGAAGGCATTCGTCTGCCAATTCAGGCCAATTCCAGCTTTGCGATGTCAGCAAGGATGCTTTCGACTGCCTCTCGCTCTGCGGGGCCGAGCGCGGCCTGGGGCGGCACGGGGTCACCGACCGCATAGCCCTGGATCTGCAGCCCGGCCTTGATGCAGGCGGCGAGATTGAAGCGCGCAAAGGCTTCGTTGATGCGCCAGAGGTCGCGCTGAAGCTTCATCGCCTCCGGCCACTTTCCGGCGCGGCACAAATCGTAGAGGCGCACGCTCTGGCGCGGCACGATGCAAGCGGGCCCCGCCATCCAGCCGACTCCGCCGATCAACATCACGGCTGTGGGAATATGGGCCGAGGCGGAAAACACTTTCATGCGCGGAGCGCGATTCATGATCGACAGCAGCCGTCCGGTATTGGTCGATGCGTCCTTGATGTACTGAATGCGCGGATGGTCGGCGAGGCGCGCGATGACATCGAGCGAAAGGTCGCTGCGCTGGAACTGCGGATTGGTATAGAGCACGACGGGAATGTCGACCGCATCGGCGATGGAGCGAAAGTAGGATTCGATCTGCGCATCCTTCAGCGGAAAATACGCTTCGACAATCGCGAGAAGGCCATCGACACCGAGCTTTTGGTACGCTTTCGCCTGCTCAACGGCGTCCGCTGTGACGGTTGATGCAACACCGGCGATCACGGGGACGCGTTTTCCGGCTGCTTCAACGGTCGCCTGCACGACAGTTTCGCGCTGCAGGCGATTGAGATAGGCGAATTCGCCGGTGGAACCAAGCGGCGTCAGCCCGTGTACGCCCGCCTTGATCAAATCGGACGCAAGCGTCCCGAGCACGTCCGTGAGAACGCGGCCGCGCCCATCGACGGGCGAAACGAGATAAGGGAAGACGCCGTGAAAATTGCTCATATCCTACCTAAAACACCCAGAGCGCCTCAGGCGGGAATTCGACATAGTGTTCACCCGGTTCCAGCGGTGCTGATGCGTATGCGCGTACAGTTACGTTCTCACGGGCAAGTACAAGTTCCCATCGCTCGCCGAGATACATCGGTGCCTTGAGCTGCATTTTCAGTCGATTGGCGCCGGGGCTCGAGGCGCAGCGGACGCGTTCGATGCGGACAATGCCGGTTGCCTTTTCGCCCGCGGCGGCTTTGGTGCGCGCGATGCCCGAGAGTCGCTCGCCGAACAGTTCGATTGTTGCGCGGCCACCCGAATTCTCCAGCAACTTGCCATCGAGCCGGTTGTTGCTCCCCATGAATTCCGCCGCGAACAACGTTGCGGGTTCGTTGTAAAGGGTCGTCGGGGAGCCTTCCTGCGCGATCACGCCTGCATCGAGCAAGACAATGCGATCGGCGATCGCCATAGCCTCCACCTGGTCATGGGTAACGTGAATCGCGGAAAGGCCGAGCGTGACAATCAGCGTACGCAACCAGGCGCGCGCTTCCTCGCGCAGTTTTGCATCAAGATTGGACAAGGGTTCATCGAGCAGGATGACGGGCGGTTCATAGACCAGCGCACGCGCGATGGCGACGCGCTGCTGCTGGCCGCCGGAGAGCTGATGCGGATAGCGCGCGGCAAGATGCGCGAGCCCGATCTGCGCGAGAGTCTTTTCGACTCTTGCCTTGATTTCCGTAGTGGAAACGCCGCGCAGCTTCAGCCCATAGGCAACGTTTTCGAAAACCGTTCGGTGAGGCCACAACGCATAGGACTGAAAAACGAGCCCAAGGCCGCGTTCTTCCGCCGGCAGCTCAACGTCGCGCCCGGCGTCAAAGAACACGTGATCGCCGATGCCGATCGATCCGCGGTATGGCGTTTCGAGCCCGGCAATGGCGCGCAACAATGTCGTCTTCCCGCTGCCGGAGGGCCCAAGCAGTGCAACAACCTCGCCTGCCGGCACGGCGACCGAGACGCCTTTGAGGATTTCGTTGTCGCCGAGGCGAAGGGCGACGTCCTTGACGGTGAGTTCAGCCATGCAGGCGCACTCCAAGGCGGACCGCGACGGCCAGGCCGACGCCGATCATGACTACATTAACGACAGACAGCGCCGACACCAGATCGATGGCGCCGGTGCCCCACAGTGACACCAGAAGGGAGCCGATAACCTCGGTGCCGGGCCCCAGCAGATAGATGCCCGTAGAATATTCACGCACGAAGATCAGGAACACCAGAAGCCAGCTCGCCAGCATTCCGTATTTGATCAACGGCACCGTCACGTCGCGCTTCACGCGCAGATCGTTCGCGCCGGCAGTGCGGGCGGCTTCCTCCAGTTCCGGGGCAACTTGCAGCAGTGTGCCGGAAACGAGCCGCATGCCGTATGCGAGCCAGACAATCGTGTAGGCGAGCCAGATCGACACCATGGTCGACTTCAGCGGCGACAGAAACGGTACAAAGAGAAACACCCACAGGAGGGCAAGGCCGGCTACCAGACCGGGCATCGCGCGCGGCACCATCACAAGATAGTCGACCAACCGGGTCCAGCCCGAATTCCAGCGATGTACCGCAAGCGCGATAGCGGTGTAGCATGCGACCGCGACCGCGCCGCCAATAACGCCGATGCCGAGCGTATTGATGATGCCGCGGATGACGTTCGGATATTCAGTGAGTTCACGGTAGTGGTCGAGCGTAAGGACGTCGAGCAGCTTCACGCCTTCGCCCCAGGTTACGACGAACGAGCGCAGGGTGATCCCGAACAGCGGTACCACCACCGTGACGAACAGCCAGAACACGATTGCGCCAAAGGCAAACCAGCGCCAGCCATGGAGACGCAGCGGCTGCGTCTTCAGGCCTTTTCCACGCATCGAAACATAACGCTGCGCCTGACGCAGGAGCAGGCGCTGCATGAAGACCAGCGGCGCGGTGACAGCGATGATTACGACGACGACAACCGCCATCAGCTGATAAGACGGCACCCCCAGCTTGTTGGTCAGCTTGTACAGATAAGTCGAGAGAACGAGCACGTCCTGCGGATCGCCAAGGACCAACGGCAGCCCGAACAGCTCAAAGCCGAGAAAAAACACCAGTACGCCGGCAAATAATATTGCCGGCAAGATCATCGGCAAGCTGACATTGACGGCGACCCGGAAGGGATTGGCGCCGGAAACGCGTGCGGCCTCTTCGAGATCGCTACTCAGGCCGCGCAGGGCGGCAGCGCTATAAAGATAAACGTGAGGCACATGTGTGAGCCCTGCGATCAGGATCAGCGCCAGCAGTGAATACAGATTCCATGGGACAAAACCCAGGATGTCCTTGGCGAGCGTCGAAAAGATTCCAACCGGGCCGATCGCCACCACATAACCGAACGCGATAACCACCGCCGAAACGAAGATCGGAATCAATATCAGTGGTTCAAGGTATTCGCGCCCTGGCACGTCAGTACGCACCATCAGGAACGCGAGCAGGGCGCCGAGCGGAACCGCGACGGCAGCCATGCCGCCGGCGATCGCAATTGTTGTCCAGAATGCCTGCCAGAAATCGGGATCGGCAAAGACGAAAGAATAAGCGAGCAGGCCAAATTTCGCCGAGGAATCGAAGAATGGTGCGGTGAGAAAGCTCTGGTAGATCACCAACGACAGGGGTGCCGCCACGGCGAGCGCGGTGAGGCCGAGCACAAGCAAGCGGTAAACGGCAATGGGCATCTACCCTCGTCATTCCGGGATGCATGTGCAGCATGCGAGCCCGGAATCCAGATACAGGCACCGAATCCGCCCCTGGATTCCGGGTCCGGCGCGGAGTTTATCACCGGGCCAACCTTTGGCCGGACCCGCTGGCGCCGTCCCCGAATGACCGGGGATTTCAGTTAGACCGCTTTACTGCCCCTTCTTCGCCTGCTGCCACTTCGACAGGAAGGCAAGCCGTTTCGTCTGGTCGAGATTGTCCAGCAGCGTCTGGTCGATCGGCACCGGGCGCGCCTTGTCCCCGATGAGCTGAGTCACGCCCTTGATTGTCGCCTCACCATCAACGTCGGATCGCAACGAATAGAGGTCAGCCTTGTTGGCGATGATGTCCTGGCCGCGCTTTGACAGGATGTAGTCGAGAAACAGCTTGCCGGCGTTAGGGTTCTTTGCCTTCCTGGGAATAAAGGCAACGCGCGACGTCACCATCGTGTAGTCCTTCGGCAGGACAATGCCGAGATTGGGGTCCTTCTTGGATCGACCGAGCGCGTACGAACCGAAGATTCCGTAGGCAATCAGGTGCTCGCCGGAGGTGACGCGCTCCATCATTGCGCCGGCACTGGTGTAAAGCTTTGCCTGCGCCTTGCCCATGGCTTTGAACAGGTCCCAGGCTTGCGGGAAATCCTTGATGTCTTCATTGCAAAACAGATAGCCGACTCCGGAGCGCTCGGGATCGTACGCCGTGACCTTGCCTTTGTAGAAATCGGTCTTCGCATTGAGCAGCTTTAGAAGATCGGTGTGATCCTTTGGCACGTCGCCTTCCGGCACGAGGCGCTTGTTGTACACAAACGCGATTGGCTCGTAGGTGGTGCCGTAAGCGGAATCTTTCCATACGGCCCATTTCGGCAGCGCTTTGATTTCCGGAGACGCGTAAACCTCGGCCTGGCCGTCGGCAACGAGCTTCACTTGCAGATCCATTGCCGAGGACCACAGCATGTCCGCGGTGCCATTATTGGCGGCGGCCTCGGCGATGAAACGGTTATAGAGTTCGGTTGAATTGAGATCGGAGTACTCGACCTTGATGCCGGGATAAAGCGCTTCGAAATCCTTGATCAGGGGATTTGCGGCGACAGCGTCGGTGGTCGCATAGATCACCACCTTGCCTTCTTTCTTGGCGGCCTCGATAATTTTGGCGTAGTCGGCGGGATAACCTTGGGGCGCCTGCGCGTGAACGCCGGTCCCCAAGATCAATGCAGTTGCGATGAAAGCGGCGCATACGACGTGTCGCATTGGAACTCCCTGGTGACCTTTCCCCGACGTCTGCCCCGCTGACGCCATTTGCCGGGATGCTACTCCAGCACTTCCGCACCCGCCTAGGGGTCCAGTCACAAAACGAAAGCCCCCGCCGGGTGCGACGGGGGCCGTTCGTGTAGTCGGTGAGCGATCAGTGCGCCAACGGGTCGGGACGGATCTGTATATGAACCGCGCGCGGGCTCGATCCCTTGCCGGTCTCCATCAGCCACGGCGTACGATCGCCATTGGTGCTCCACAGGCCGCGGCCTTTCCAGCCGGCATTCGGATCGTCGATGCGTCCGTCGAGACCCTTGGCGTAGAAG
>DASYSQ010000070.1:0-7786 GCA_036003145.1 Pseudolabrys sp. | reverse complement strand
GCCCGAGCACGGGGGGCCCGACCGATCGCGTCACGCAAGCGGCTGCAGCAATCATCACAAATCCATGCCCGGCACGTGAACGGCTGACGGCCGGCCTGTATGAGCCAAGAGATGCAAGCGGCGGTGTCGCACTCGTCAAGCGCGCTTTCGCGAGGACCGTCGCCGTCCAACCGATCCGTGATCGCATGCATGCCGCTCGCGTGCGCGACATCGATCCCGCACTCGCCGACGGCACTATCAATGCCGAGGAGGCTGCACAACTGCGGGCGGCGGCCGAAGCGGTGTCGGCGGCAATCGCTGTCAACGACTTCTCGCCGGAAGAGCTGGCCTCGCGTGGTTTGCCTAAAAACGGAGACGTGTCATCGCAAGCGAAAATCCACAGGCCAGCGGCGGAGTAGCAGGGCGTCCTGTCTATATTGTCGACGGAAGCCGCACCCCCTTCATCAAGGCACGTGGCAAGCCGGGGCCTTTCACTCCGGTCGATCTTGCCGTGCAATGCGGTCGTCCCTTGCTGTTGCGACAGCAATTCGCGCCTGATGCTTTCGATCAGGTCATTCTGGGCTGTGTCAACGTGATAGCCGACGAAATGAATCCGGCGCGTGTCGCGGCGCTGCGTCTCGGCATGGGTGAGGCAATGACGGCATTCACCGTGCAGATCAATTGCGGGTCCGGCATGCAATCGATTGACACGGCTTATCGATACATCCGCGAAGGTGCGATGGATCTCGTCCTTGCCGGCGGCGCGGAATCCCTCAGCCACGCCCCTTTGGTGTTCAATCATAGCGCGGTCGAGTGGTATGCGCGTATGTTTGGCGCACGCAACATTTGGGCGAGACTTGTCGCACTGCTTGGCGTCCGGCCATCTTTTTTCAAGCCGGTTATCGGTCTTGAGCGCGGCCTCACTGATCCCATCACTGACCTCAACATGGGGCAGACCGCCGAGCTTGTGGCGCATCTATTTCATATTTCCCGGCGACAGGCCGACGAATACGCGGCCGAAAGCCAGCGCCGGCTTGCGACGGCACAAAAGGAGGGCTGGCTCGCGGGCGAAGTCGAGCCGCTTTTTGCCCGCGACGGCACAGTCTTTGATCACGACGATGGCGTGCGCCCGGACAGCACCGCAGACAGCCTTGCGAAACTCAAGCCGGCTTTCGAGCGCCCGTGGGGCAAAGTCACAGCCGGCAATAGTTCACAGATTACCGATGGCGCGTCATGGGTGGTCCTGGCGTCGGAAGGCGCCGTGAAAAAACACAGGCTGCAGCCAAAAGCCGTTATTCTCGATAGCGAATGGTCTGCGCTCGATCCCTCGATCATGGGCCTTGGGCCGGTACTCTGTTCGACCGAAATCCTCAAGCGGCAGAAATACGCACTCGCCGATATCGAGCTTTGGGAATTGAATGAGGCATTCGCCGCACAAGTCCTGGGTTGTCTCGCAGCGTGGGAAGACGACGAATTCTGCAAGAAGACACTGGGCCTTTCAGGCGCCGCCGGCACTATCCCACGCGATCGCCTCAACGTAGACGGTGGCGCCATCGGTATCGGGCATCCGGTTGGCGCGAGCGGCAATCGCATTGTGTTGCACCTCATCAATGCCATGCACCGGCTGGGACTGAAACGCGGGATTGCCACGGAATGCATCGGCGGGGGTCAAGGCGGCGCAATGCTGATCGAGGCGGTGTAGGGCCAGCGCATGAAAGAAACCCATACCCCTGCCCTCGATGTTCTCGGCCAACGCAATCTCGAACTTGGCCCGTTCTTGGATGGCGGCCAGAGTGCCTGTCCCTGGATCCACTGGAAATTGCGTGCCGATGAGGATGGGATCGTCTGGCTCTTGCTCGACAAAAAAGGCACCAGTACCAACACGCTTTCAGAAGATGTGCTGACCGAGCTCGACGAGGCCCTGGCGAAGATCGAACAGGACCGGCCACGCGGCCTCGTCATCCGCTCAGCCAAGCAAAGTGGCTTTATCGCCGGCGCGGATATCAATGAATTCCGCGGCCTCACGGACCCGACAAAAATCGAGGCCCTTATCGCGCGGGGTCACGCCGTGCTTGATCGGCTTGACCGTCTCCCATTGCCGACGGTCGCGGTCATTCATGGCTTTTGTCTCGGTGGAGGCCTGGAGGTTGCGCTCGCTTGCGACCACCGCGTCGCCATCGACGATGCCAGCTTCGGCTTTCCCGAGGTCATGCTCGGTCTGCACCCCGGGCTTGGCGGCACGGTCCGCCTCACTCGGCTTGTGAATCCGGTGCAGGCAATGACGCTGATGTTGACCGGCAAGACGCAGCGTGCCCGCGCTGCGAAATCGCTCGGTATCATCGACTCGGTCACGCAAGAGCGGCATGTGCGCGGCGCGGTCAAAGCCGCTGTCGAAGCCTCGCTGAAGTCGCACAGGCCTGGAATACTCGTCGGCCTTCTTAACTCGGCGCCGGCACGCGCCTTGCTCGCGCCGCGGATGCGGCGCGAAACAGAGCGTAAGGCGCCACAAAAGTTTTACCCGGCGCCGCATGCGCTGATCGATCTCTGGGCCGAACATGGCGGCAGTGCCGCGGCGATGCAGAAAGCAGAAATCTCATCCTTTGCGCAACTGCTTGTCACCGAGACAGCGCAGAACCTGGTACGCGTCTTCTTCCTGCGCAACAACCTGAAAAGCCTCGCAAGCGGCACGTGGGCTGGCACACGCATCCACGTAATTGGCGCCGGCGCCATGGGTGGCGACATCGCAGCCTGGTGCGCATGGCATGGGTTCACGGTGAGCCTCGCCGACATGAAGGCGGAGCCGATTGGAGGCGCAATCAAGCGCGCCGGCGACCTCTACGCAAAGATTGGCCGTGACAACCACCGCAGGATTCGTGATTCCCTCGATCGTCTGATCCCGGATCTGCGCGGTGAAGGCGTGACATCCGCCGATCTCATTATCGAAGCCGTGCCGGAAACACTTGGCCTGAAGCAGAAGGTGTATGCAGGGATCGAGCCGAAGATGAAGGCCAGCGCGATTTTGGCCACCAACACGTCGAGCATCCCGCTGGAGCAGTTGCGCGAGGGATTGAAGCGGCCGGAGCGGCTCATCGGCATGCATTTCTTCAACCCGGTTTCACGCATGGAGCTTGTCGAGATTGTCAGTCACGACAAGGTAGCTGACGACGTCCAATCGGCAGCTCATGCGTTTCTGGGAAAAATCGACCGCCTTGTCGCTCCGGTGAAAAGCGCGCCGGGCTTTTTGGTCAACCGCGCACTCACGCCCTATTTGCTCGAGGCAATGGTCATGCTCGATCAAGGCATGAAAAAAGAAACCATAGACAAGGCGGCGGAAGATTTCGGCATGCCGATGGGACCGATCGAGCTCGCCGACCAGGTTGGCCTCGATATCTGTCTGCACGTTGCCGAAACGCTGCGCGCGAGCCTCAAACGCGAAATGCCCGCTCCCCCCCAATGGCTCAAGGACAAGGTTGCAAAAGGCGAGCTTGGCAAGAAGTCCGGCAAAGGCCTCTACGAGTGGAAGGATGGCCACGCCGTGAAAATTCACGATGGCGGCTCGCTACCCCCCGATACGACTGATCGTCTGATCCTGCCGATGCTCGATGTGTGCGTCACTTGTTTGCGCGAAGGCGTCGTCGCAGACGAGGAGATCGTCGACGGGGCAATGATATTTGCGACCGGCTTTGCACCGTTTCGCGGTGGCCCAATGCATTACGCTAGAGCACGCGGTGTTGACGACGTAAGTCAAACATTGACCCGCCTTTCTTCGGTTTACGGGGCACGATTTCAACCAGATCCCGGCTGGATTGAGATGAAATGAGCCGCTCGGAACGGGCTCCTCTTACTTTCGACGATCCCGCCCCACTGGCCGACGCCATCGTTGCGAAGGTTGGCAAGACAATCGTGCTGGCGCTGCCGCTGGGACTCGGTAAAGCAAATCACATTGCCAATGCGCTTTATGCCAAAGCCTTGGCCGATCGATCTATCCGCCTCACAATTTTCACGGCGTTGACGCTTGTCGTCCCGCGCTCAAAAAACGAGCTGGAGCGCCGATTTTTCGAGCCAATCTCTCAACGCGCCTTTGGCGGCTATCCCGCGCTTGACTACGCGAGCGCAATTCGCGCCGGCACGCTGCCGCCAAATGTCCAGGTCAATGAGTTTTTCTTCCAGGCCGGACAATGGCTCGATTCGCCTTACGCGCAGCAGAATTACATCTCCGCCAACTATACCCACGCCTTGCAATACGTGCTCGACCGCAGCGTCAACGTGATCGGACAGCTCGTCGCTCATCGAGCGGACGAAGCAGACCGCTACAGTTTAAGCTGCAATCCCGATCTCACGCTCGACCTCCTGACGCTCCGCCGCGAGGGCCGTGCGAACTTTGTGCTTGCCGGTGAGATCAACTCGGAACTGCCGTTTATGCCAGGTGAGGCCGCAATCAGCAGCGGAGAGTTCGATTTTCTGCTCGACGGACCGGGTACGGATTTCCCGTTGTTCGCACCACCGCGTGAACCAATAGCACTCGCCGACTACGCCGCCGGTCTTCATGCGGCGAGCCTGGTGCCGGATGGCGGCACTTTGCAGATCGGTATCGGCTCGCTGGGCGATGCCGTTACGCAGAGCCTGATCCTGCGTCACCGCAATAGCGCAAAATTTCAGAATCTCCTCTCGGCGTTACCGCCTTTGGCACCGCATAGCGCCGGCGTTCATACGACACCATTCGCTAACGGGCTTTACGGCTGCTCGGAGATGTTCGTAGAGGGCCTCCTCGATCTCTTCCGTGCCGGCGTGCTCAAGCGCGAAGTGGATGGCGCCGTCCTCGATTCGGGCTTTTTCGTCGGCTCACGCGCGTTCTATCGCGCGCTTCATGAGATGCCACCAGAGACGCTGGCAAAATTCCGAATGCGGCCGATCTCGTTTGTTAACGAGCTTTACTTCGGTGAACAGGAAAAGCGCAAAGCACGTGTCGGCGCGCGGTTTATCAACGACGCGATGATGACAACTCTGCTCGGCGACGTGATCTCTGATGGCCTGGACGATGGTCGAATCGTCAGCGGCGTGGGCGGGCAATATAATTTTGTTGCGCAGGCATTCGCGCTCGAAGGCGCGCGCGCGGTCATTATGCTGCGCTCTACGCGAGAGGCGAAAGGCAAGAGCCAGTCAAATATCCGATGGCACTACGGGCACATTACCATTCCGCGCCACCTGCGCGACGTCATCGTGACTGAGTATGGCATTGCCGATATTCGCGGCAAGAGTGACAGGGACGTCGCGGTCGCGATGTTGGGAATTACAGATTCGCGTTTTCAGGATGAACTGTTGCGGCAGGCAAAGGACGCCGGAAAGGTCGAACGATCGTTTGAATTGCCGAAAACCGCCCGCAACAATACGCCGGCAACGGTGACGCGAGCGCTCCAGCCCGCTCGAGATGCCGGGCTACTTCCGCTGCTTCCCTTTGGAGCCGATTTCTCCGGGATCGAGCAACGGCTGATCCCTGCATTGCAAATATTGAAAATCGCCAGCCCTCTGATGCTTTTTGCATTATTCGCGCGCGGTGTGGTTTCGCCCTCGAAGGATCGGGATTGTCTTGAGAGGCTTGGCTTGGCGCGGCCAAAAACCCCAGTCGAATGGTTGTATTCGGCGCTTGTTAGCGGCGCTTTAGGCCGCAGTGCCAAGGAATACTGGTGAGAGCGATTTCTGCTTCGGTCAAAAGCAGACATTGCCCGAGTAATGTCCGCTTTGGGTCAAAAGCAGACACGTGCAGTGCACCAGCCGATGCCCGCTAAGGGCCAGAAGCGGACATGCGGCGGTTATCCGGCCCGCTCGACCTTTGGAGGCAACCAAGTGTTATCGAGGATGGCCTTCTCAGGCCAGCAGGCGCGAATGAAGAGCGAGAACTTGTCTTGAGGAGCGGGCAGCCAGTGACTTTCCTTGCCCTTGCCAGGTGATTTGACACCGGCATAGAGCGTCAGCGACGCCATACGCGTTGTAGTGGAAGTTCTTAGGTTCATTCTCATTAGCTTGGGCAGTTTGTTTTGTTATGCGCAGTTTTTTTTGGCTTTGTTATCGAGGACAGCATCATACAGGTCGTCTTGCGCAATCACCTCAAGCAGTACACTGGCAAGCTGGGCTTCGTTCACGCCGATAGCTTCCGCCCGCTGGCGCAGCCGGGACATGGCAACTCGGCTGAGTTGCAGTGTGCTCGGCAAGGCAAAGGCAAAGCACCGCTTTGATTGTGGCGGCTTGGGATCTGACACCAGCGGCACCACCTTGACCTCCTTGGGTACGCGCAGGCTGATTTGAGCCTGTGAGCAGCGCACCTTGAGTGTGCCGACGTTGCAGCCAAGTCGGGCTGCGATGGCTTCGGCATCCAAGCCTTGCTGGACCAGCACCGGGATGCCAGCCATCAGATGCTTGGTGAGATTGGAGCGCCGCCGTTGTCTTTTTTGAGTGACTGCTTCTGCGTTGATCATGCCGATGTCTCCTCCGACACTTCGCCAAATTCACCTCTTCTTCCGCACGGACGCGGTTAAAAAACTGCAGAGCCGCCGTTGTGGCGTGCCAACAGCTCCGCCAGTGTCAAAGCACTCACAAATTGTTCTTGTAATTTTGATTGCTTTTAAAACGACGAGACCGGCCCGGTCTTGTGATTTCAAGCCAAAGTCTTGGGCATTTGTTCCACGGCAAATGCCTCGCCGGACGCTCGAAACATGACTGATGTCCGCTAATGAGCCCAAAGCGGACATCAGGCCCATGAGCAGTTATGATTTCAGCCAATGCGTCTAGACGGGGGGAGCCCAGCGCACTATGAAAGCGGTCCAATGTCACAGTCTGCCCTGAAAAAGATCGCTGCATTGCGCCGTTGTGGCGGTTTACTTTCACGGCTCGCTTACGAGCGCGGTCGGAATGACGGTGTTGATGTCGAGGTATTGTTACGACAGGCACACCTCACGCCTCGCGAAATAAAAAACAAAGACATTCAGCTGGGTGTGCAAAATCAAATAAAGTTCGTCGACTTGGTCGCAAACGCAACCAGCGATCCACTCCTGGGGTTTCGTTTAGCCTATTCTTTCGATCTGCGCGAAATCGGTTTGCTGTATTACGTCCTTGCCTCCGCCGACACCTTACTTGGCTCTTTGTTGAGAGTGGCTCGATACAGCGATGTTGCCAACGAAGGCGTCGATTTGGAAGTAAACAAGGGAAACACTCTTCGCGTGCGCCTGCATTATTCAGGTGTCGCGCGCCACAGCGACGTACACCAGATTGAGTTTTGGATGGGATCGCTTGTGCGTATCTGCCGAGAGCTGATTGGCACCAATTTCAGCCCAATAGAAGTCCGTATTATGCACGACAGGAGAGAGCAGGCTCGGGAGATCGAGAAATTGCTTGGTTGTGCCGTCAAAACCGGTGCGGATGTTGATGAA
This sequence comes from Pseudolabrys sp., assembly GCA_036003145.1. Taxonomy (GTDB): domain Bacteria; phylum Pseudomonadota; class Alphaproteobacteria; order Rhizobiales; family Xanthobacteraceae; genus Pseudolabrys. Next base: position 383 of record DASYSQ010000070.1, on the reverse strand, counting down.
ATTATTTTTAGCAGGAAAAGCGGAGAGTACCCAATCGTTACCGCTGATCCCTACCTCAACCGGCTGTGTGTACGCTTCTGCGAAGAAACGCTTGCTCGTCTGGGAAAGAAGACCAGCCCGTTAAAGGTCAAGGTCGAGAACGGAATTGCGGCGTTGCTACCGCACGGCGAAATGCATGTCGATGCAATTGCTGCGCAACTAGGCATGAGTACAAGGACGCTGGCTCGGAAGCTTGCGTCCGAGGGGCATTCTTTTACAAAAATATTAGAGGGCTTGCGGTGCGCATTAGCACGTCGCTATTTGGCCGAAAGCGAGATGTCGATTTCAGAAATCGCTTGGCTTTTGGGGTATTCTGAAGTCGCAAATTTTACACACGCGTTTCA
>DASYSQ010000069.1:0-24686 GCA_036003145.1 Pseudolabrys sp. | reverse complement strand
TGCTGGTCATGGGCCTGATTGCGATTTCGCTCTTCGAGACAGTTCTTGGCATTTTGCGGACTTATCTGTTCGCGCACACGACAAACCGCATCGATGTCGAACTCGGCGCGCGTCTATTTCACCACCTGGTCGCGCTGCCGTTGGCCTATTTTCAGGCGCGGCGCGTCGGCGATTCGGTGGCGCGGGTGCGCGAATTGGAGAACATCCGCAATTTTCTCACGAGCTCGGCCCTGACCCTCGTCATCGATCTGTTTTTCACGTTTGTTTTCCTGGCGGTGATGTTCCTGTACTCCCCGCTGCTGACGTGGTTCGTACTCGGCTCGTTTCCGTTCTACATAGCGATCTCGATGGCGGCGACGCCCCTGTTCCGTCGCAGACTGGACGAAAAATTCCGGCGGGGCGCCGAGAACCAGGCCTTCCTAGTCGAGAGTGTGACCGGTATTGAGACGCTCAAGGCGATGGCGGTCGAGCCGCAGATGCAGCGACGATGGGAAGAGCAGCTCGCCGGTTATGTGGCCGCCAGCTTCCGGGTTTTGAGCCTTGGCAACACCGCGAGCCAGGTGGTGCAACTCATCAGCAAGCTCGTCACCGCCGGTATTCTCTATTTCGGTGCCAAGCTGGTCATCGACGGTGACTTGTCGGTCGGGGAACTTGTCGCCTTCAATATCCTGGCCGGGCGGGTCAATACACCGGTGCTGCGCCTCGCGCAGATCTGGCAGGACTTTCACCAGGCGCGCCTGTCGGTCTCTCGGCTTGGCGACATCCTCAACACCGCTGCCGAGCCGACTTACACGGCAGCGCGAGCGCGGCTGCCAGCAATCCGCGGAAACATCACGTTCGACCATGTCACCTTCCGCTATCGCGTCGACGGGCGGGAAATCCTGCAGAATGTCACTTTCGATGTGCCCGCCGGGCAGACGGTCGGCATCGTCGGGCCGTCAGGTTCGGGCAAGAGCACGTTCGCAAAGCTCGTTCAGCGGCTCTACGTGCCAGAAAGCGGCCGTGTCCTGGTCGATGGCATGGATATCGCGATGGCGGATCCGGCATGGTTGCGCCGGCAGATCGGTGTCGTCCTGCAGGAGAACGTGTTGTTCAACCGCTCGGTCCGCGAAAATATCGCGCTCGCCGATCCGGCCATACCGATGGAGCGCGTCATCACGGCGGCGAGCCTCGCGGGCGCGCACGAATTCATCCTCGAGCTGAGCGAAGGCTACGACACAATTGTCGGCGAGCGCGGATCAACCCTCTCGGGTGGCCAACGCCAGCGTATTGCCATCGCCCGGGCGCTGATCACCGACCCGCGCATTCTCATCTTCGATGAGGCGACGAGCGCCCTCGACTACGAGAGCGAACGGATTATTCAGCAGAACATGAAGGAGATCGCCAAAGGGCGGACGGTGCTGATCATCGCTCACCGACTCTCCACGGTACGTGCGACAGATCGCATCGTCACGCTCGAGCGCGGCCGCCTGGTCGAAGACGGTACTCACGACGTGCTGATCAAGACCGGCGGCCGCTATGCTTCGTTGCACCGTCTGCAAGCAGGGATTCATGAAGCCTGTTAGGACCGCAGCGATCGCCAGGTTGACGATGCGGCGTGTCAACTCGTTTCGGCGTGTCCGGGGCAGGCGCGGCGAGGAACTCGCATTCCTTCCGGCGGCACTTGAAATCGTCGAGACGCCGCCGTCGCCGGTTGGCCGTGCGATCGGGGCTACGATTATTCTACTGTTCTGCGTAGCGCTGATCTGGGCATCGGCCGGCACAATCGACATTGTCGCGTCGGCGACCGGAAAAATCGTGCCGAGCGGCCGTACCAAGGTTATCCAGCCTTTCGAGACCGGCGTGGTGCGGTCAATTCGCGTGCAGGACGGGCAGGCGGTGAAGGCCGGCGATGTGCTGATCGAGCTCGATCCAACCGTAAACGCGGCGGACCGCGATCACCTGCACAACGACCGTCTCGCCGAGCAGCTAAACATCGCCCGCCTGCGCGCGGCGCTGTCGGGCGACGAAAATTCTGCAGGCAGCTTCGCGCCGCCCGCCGAGGCCGATTCTGCATTGGTCAGCGCGCAACGTCAGTTACTGCTCAACCAGGTTGCCGAGCACCGCGCCAAGATTGCGGCGCTTGCCCGTCAGCAGGCGCAGAAAGAAGCAGAGCAGGGCACGATCGCGGCCACCATCCATAAGCTCGAGACGACGATTCCGGTCATCCAGCAACGTGTCGATATCCGCAAGACGCTGATGGATAAGGAACTCGGCTCGAAGCTCACCTATTTTGAGACGCTCCAGCTGCTGGTTGAGCAACAAGAGGATCTCGCCGTGCAGAAAAGCCATCTGCAAGAGGCCGAGGCGGCGGCGGCCGCCATTCGCGAGACGCGCGGGCAGGCCGAAGCCGAATATCGGCATACGCTGTCCGACGAGCTTGCAAAGGCCGAGCAAAAGGCAAACGGCCTCACCCAGGATCTCATCAAGGCCGAGCAGAAGACCAGGCTTCAGCTGCTGACCGCGCCCGTGGACGGCGTGGTGCAACAACTCGCGATCCACACAGTCGGCGGCGTCGTCACTCCTGCGCAGTCACTATTGATGATCGTGCCGAGCGACAGCAGGCTCGAGATCGAAGCCATGGTATCGAATCGCGACGTCGGTTTTGTTCACGCCGGACAGGAGGCTGAAATCAAGATCGATACATTCAATTTCACCCGCTACGGCCTCCTGCATGGGCAGGTGCTTACTGTCTCGCAGGACGCGGTGATCCGCGACCGGAAGCAGGACCGTTCCGACGATCGCGGGCTGGGAGCGCAAAATGACACCAGTGAGCCGAAAGGCCAGGAGCTGAACTACACGGCCCGTATTTCGCTCGGTCGCACCCGCATGCAAATCGAGGACCGGATGGTCAATCTATCGCCTGGCATGGCGGCGACGGTGGAGATCAAGACCGGATCACGCACAATCCTGAGCTATCTTCTGTCGCCACTGCTCCGTTACCGGCAGGAGACATTGCGCGAGCGTTGAAAATTTTCGTTTCTGCCCAAGTTGATGTCGTACTGGACCAAGTTTTTAACGGGCAAGTGTTCTAAAATTCAACGCATACGGCCCGCTAAATGCGCAAGGGAGGTTGACATCGAAGACCGCTTGCAGAAGCTTGTGGTCATCGGCGTCGAGATCGCCATCCTGACGATGATTTGCGTGTCGTTGTTTTCGGGCGGGCCTGCGTTCAAAACGGGCGCCACGACTCCGTCTCGTGCTTCGGTCGGACTATTAGATTACGCCTTCGCAGATCCGGTCTAGACAGGCGAACCCAGGCAGCGCGCCACGGGATAAGGTTGGAGGACCTCACAGGGCCTCCAGGACGTTCTTCACATTGGCAGCAACGTCTCGATCTTCTCGCAATCCGAATCGAGGGCCATGCCGCATACGATGATGCCGCGCCGTGGGGCAGGCGTTGTTGTTTGCGTTGGGGCTGTGCCGATGACTTTGCCGGTCGTCACATGTGTCTGGTCCGTAGGGACCGCGTGGGTATGGAGCGTGCGGGCAACTGACACAGTGGCAACCAGGGCCAAAACAGCGGCAGCAGCAGAGAGAAATTTTGCTTTGCGGGCTATCATTTCCAGTACCTCAATATTTCCGTCGCTTCAGCTGGGAAATAGCAAGATTTTTGCTGCGCACAAGACGCCCAGCACTCACATTAATTTGTTCAAGTACATTAACTAGTTGCTGGAATATCGCAGTGCAACGGAATGACTCGATTCGCTGTGGATAAGTGACGTTTGTGGGCCGCCCGCTCGGTGTCGCGCCAGTCCGATTTATTGGGCCAAATGCCATGAAACTTATGACAGTGTGCCATGCGGAAATTGCAATGTGTCGTGTCGGAAATTGCACGCATGACAGATGCCAAACCAAAATCGCCCAAGCGCATCAGCCTTGGCTGGCTGGTCTGCGGGGGAATGGTGCTCGGCACATTGCTGGTGCCGCTCGCGGTTTACATTGCTGTCGGAATTTACGACACCCTCTATGGCAGCTGTGCTCTGGGCCCTGAAGATCGCTTCGGCTGCGCGCTGCGGCAGTTCGTTATCACAGCGCTTTCGATTATCCCCGGCGGCGTCACCGGATTTATCATTGCCTATTGGATCGGCCGACGCCGCGCGCAGGTCTCGTGAACACTAACGCTGGGTTTGTCCATGCCTCTCTCCATCTGCACCGCCTGCGGCACGCAATATCCTGAAAGCCCACGGCCTCCCGAGCAATGCATCATCTGCGAAGAGGAGCGGCAATACGTGCCACCGCGCGGGCAAACCTGGACCACGCTTGACGCGCTATCGACGGGTCACATGAACGGCTTCCATGAATACGACACCGGCATCATCGGCATCGGGTCGCAGCCGTCCTTTGCGATCGGTCAGCGCGCGCTGCTGGTGCGTACTGAGCGCGGCAATGTGATGTGGGACTGCATCGCTACGCTCGATATGGCGACGATCAACATGATCAAGGGCCTCGGCGGGCTCAAAGCGATCGCGATCTCGCACCCTCATTTTTACACGACAATGGTGGAATGGGCGCGCGCCTTTGATTGTCCGATCCATCTCAATTCTGCCGATAGCGACTGGATCATGCGCAAGGATGGCGCGATCAAGCTGTGGACTGGCGACACGCTCAAGCTCTGGGATGGCGTCACATTGGTGCGTTGTGGCGGGCATTTTCCGGGTGGCACGGTGATGCATTGGGCCGGCGGGGCAGGCGGCCGCGGTATTGTTTGCGCCGGTGATATCCTTTCGGTGACCACCGATCGCAAGTGGCTCTCTTTCATGCGCAGTTATCCGAACTTCATTCCGCTTTCAGCGCGTGAGGTTGAGTACATCGGCGAGGCGCTGGCGCCATTTCAGTTCGACTTGATCTATGGTCACTATTTCGACCGTGTGATCGCAAAAGGCGCCAAACAGGTGCTGGAAAAATCCGTCGTGCGTTATGTGGCGGCAATCAACGGGACACGGGGGTATTGAGTGCAGGCAAAATTGCGTACCCGCCGAAAATCATCCGGCCACGCGACGAGCCCCGGAGCTGTGATTGAGTTGGTCGCCGCTCGACACTCGTCCAACGGGCGTGATGCTCGACCTTGCCCATGAACGCAGACTTGGGATGGAGTTTCAGTAGCGGTTCCGCGCGCAATATTATCGCGACCAGCATGAGGGATGCATACTGCGTTACCCGCGCGATCGCGGTGCGCAAAACAATGAATAGAAATCTTCGCAACTACGGCGAAAATTTCAGCCCTCTTACTCGCCTTCCTTCTCGCCCTTGCCGCCGAGCTGCTTGAGCTTGGCAAAGACGGCGCTGACGTCGAGCTCGCCCGATTTTTTCTCGGGCTCGGCTGCGGCCGCAACTTCAGCCTCCTTGCGCGCGGTGGTCTCGGCAGCCGGCAACAGGGTCGCGCCGGTATCGACCGGGGCCGGCTTTTCCTTGTTGGCGCGCTGCACTTCGAGATCGAGATCGATCTGCGAGGCGAGGCCAAGCGTCACAGGATCCATCGGCGTCAGGTTGGCCGAATTCCAGTGCGTACGGTCACGGATCGACGCGATCGTCGACTTGGTGGTTCCGACCAGTCGCATGATGGCGCTGTCCTTGAGTTCCGGATGGTTCCTCACCAGCCACAGAATTGCGTTCGGCCGGTCCTGCCGGCGCGACACCGGCGTATAACGCGGGCCTTTCTTGCCGCGCTCGGCCGTCGGAACTGAAACCTTCGGCTCGGTCAGCTTCAGCCGGCTTTCCGGGTTTTTCTCCGCTTCTCCGATTTGCTCGCGGGTCAGTTGGCCGGTCAGGATAGGGTCGAGGCCCTTGATTCCCTGCGCAGCATCACCATCGGCGATGGCCTTCACCTCCAGCGGGTGCAACTTGCAGAATTCAGCGATCTGGTCGAATGACAGCGCGGTGTTGTCCAGAAGCCAGACGGCGGTCGCCTTCGGCATCAAGGGTGCTGCGGTCGCCATGGCAAAATCTCCTCTATGCTTCGCCCGCCCCCGGGGCGAAGCTTCGGATCATCAGTGATGATCGGGAAAGTGGGCGGAATATAGGGGCAGAGGCGGGGTCATGCAACCGTTCCGCTTGACAGGGCGGGCCTGCGCGGCCCATGTCGATGCCGCAAATGCGCGCTAAAATCGCGGGCTTTCGGGGTAAATAAAAATAATGGCATCGGCTTCGCCAAAACCGGTTCTCAAGGTCCTGCTCTGCTCGCCACGCGGTTTCTGCGCCGGTGTCGTGCGTGCCATTGAATCGGTGGAAAAGGCGCTCGCGATTTACGGGGCACCCGTCTACGTGCGCCACGAGATCGTGCATAACCGCTACGTGGTCGAGGGCCTGCGCGCCAAAGGCGCGATCTTCGTCGAGGAGCTCAGCGAAGTTCCTGATGACCATGCACCGGTGATCTTCTCCGCGCACGGCGTAGCACGCGCTATCCCCGAGGAGGCGGCACGACGCAAACTGTTCACGATCGACGCGACCTGCCCGCTCGTGACCAAGGTGCATCGCGAGGCCGAGATTCATAATCGGCGCGGTCGCGAGATCGTGCTTATAGGCCACGCCGGCCATCCGGAAGTCGTCGGCACCATGGGACAACTGCCCCCCGGTAGTATCACTCTGGTCGAGACTCTCTACGACGTGGAAAGATTCGCCCCGCGCGATGCACATAAACTCGCCTATGTGACGCAGACGACGCTGTCGGTGGATGACACCGCAGCAATGGTCGATCTGCTGAAGCAGCGTTTCCCGAACATCGCCGGCCCGCACAAGGAAGACATCTGCTACGCCACGACCAATCGTCAGGATGCGGTCAAGCGTGTGGCGCCGATCGTCGATGCGATGATCGTGGTCGGGGCGCCCAACTCGTCGAACTCGCAACGGCTCAAGGAGGTTGCCGAGAAGTCAGGCTGTCCGCGCGCGGTGCTGATGCAGCGCGCAGCCGAAATCAACTGGGGCGACTTCAGCGGCGTCAATCGGCTCGGCATCACTGCCGGAGCGTCCGCGCCGGAGGTGTTGGTTGAAGAGATCATGGGCGCCTTCGCCGAACGCTATACACTCGATATCGAAACCGTCACAGCGACGGAGGAGGGCGTGTTCTTCCCGCTGCCGCGCCCGCTGCGGGAGCACGAGGCGGCGGAGTGACGCTTCATGGCGGTCTATACCGACGTCCCGGCGGAAGATCTCACCCGCTTTCTTTCCGGCTACGACATTGGCGAACTGCTGTCCTACAAGGGAATCGCCGAAGGCGTGGAGAATTCCAATTTTCTGGTGCACACCGGCACCGGCAATTTTATTCTCACGCTCTATGAAAAGCGCGTTGCCGAAGGCGACCTGCCATTTTTTCTGGGACTGATGGAGCATCTGGCGGCTCGCGGCATCACCTGTCCGCAACCGGTGAAGAACAAACGGGGGGGCGTGCTCGGCAAAATCGCCGGCCGGCCTGCTGCCATTGTCACCTTTCTTGACGGGTTATGGATCAGGCGGCCGAGCCCCGGTCATTGCGCGGCGGTGGGTGACGCCCTGGCACGGCTGCATCTTGCGGGTGGTGACTTCAGGCCAAAGCGCGCGAATGCGCTGTCGATCGAAAGCTGGCGGCATCTCTATGACCACGCCAAAGCCCGGGGCGACAGCGTCCGGCAGGGGCTTTGCGAGGAAATCGCAAAAGAGCTCGATGCGCTGGAGAAATCCTGGCCGCGCGACTTGCCGCAAGGCGTGATCCACGCCGACCTCTTTCCCGACAACGTCTTCTTCCTCGGCGACAAGTTGTCCGGGCTGATCGATTTCTATTTCGCCTGCACGGATACGCTTGCCTATGACGTTGCCGTTTGCCTCAATGCCTGGTGCTTCGAGGTCGATCACTCCTACAACGTCACCAAGGGGCGCGCGTTACTCAACGGCTACGGCAAGGTCCGTGCGCTTTCGGCGCGCGAGCGCGATGCGCTCCCTGTCCTGGCGCGCGGCGCGGCCATGCGCTTCCTGCTGACGCGGCTGGTGGACTGGTTGGCGGTGCCGGACGGCGCGCTGGTCAGGCCGAAAGATCCGCTGGAATATTACCGCAAGCTGCGCTTTCACCAGACGGTGAAAAGCGTGCAGGACTATGGTCTCGGCGCATGATCCCGGACGTTGGGAGCCGGTTTTTCGACACGATCATACGCGACGGAAAATATGCATGAGCGAGCAACGCGTCACCATCTATACTGACGGCGCCTGCTCCGGAAACCCTGGTCCCGGTGGCTGGGGAGCGATACTGGCTTTCGGCGATCACGAAAAAGAACTCAAAGGTGGCGAACCGCACACCACCAACAATCGCATGGAGCTGATGGCCGCGATTTCGGCTCTGGAGGCGCTCAAACGACCGTGCGTCGTCGATCTTCATACCGACAGTGAATATCTCAGGAGCGGCATCACCACGTGGATCCACGGCTGGAAGAAAAACGGCTGGCGCACGTCGGATAAAAAATCGGTGAAAAACGTCGACCTCTGGAAGCGCCTCGACGAGGCGCTCGGCCATCACAAGGTGCATTGGCACTGGGTGAAGGGCCACGCCGGTCACGCGCAGAACGAACGCGCCGATGAGCTTGCCCGCGAAGGGGTCGTCGCCGCGCGCGCCGGCGCGATGAAGACAAAATAGCCGAATGGCCGGGACATGCCCGGCCATCCGCAAAAACGCATCTCAAATCTAAAGCTGTGCCAGTAACGCTTGGCCGCCCGAGATCTCGCACTTCCCCGGTGCGTCCTCTATGTTGAGGTTTTTGATGACGCCATCATCGACCAACATTGAGTAGCGCTTCGAGCGCGTACCGAGGCCGTTGCCGGATCCGTCGAAGGCCATGTCGATTGCCTTGGCGAATTCGCCGTTGCCATCGGCCAGAAAATCGATCTTGCCCTCGGCGCCGGTCGATTTCTTCCAGGCTTCCATGACAAACACATCGTTGACGCCGGTCACGGCAATGGTGTGCACGCCCTTCGCCTTGATGGCGGGGGCGTTGTTCAGAAAGCTCGGGATATGAAGATTGTTGCAGGTCGGTGTGAACGCGCCGGGCACCGCGAAAAGCGCTACCTTACGGCTCTTGAAAATCTCATCGGTGGTCTTCCAGACCGGTCCTTCGGTCGTCATGACTCGGAATTTGGCATCGGGCAATCGATCGCCGACCTTGATAGGCATGGATGTCCTCTCGCGTTGCGGAAAATATTGTTCTTGGCTGGGTAATTACGCTTTTGCGGCCGATTAGTCGAGATGGGTCTTGACCTCGACTGCGCGCTCGCCGGTAACAACGGTGAAGGTGAGGTCGACCTGGCCCTTTGGATCGACGCCCGGCGGCAAACCATCAAGTTCGAAGCTGAATTGAGCCCGTCCGGCCGGCGCGGTTTGGGATCGCTTTGGAATTGGCAATGCCCATTGCGGTGTCGGGCCTTCGACGAACAAGTCGATCGGATTGCCGGCGGGTGCACCGAGGTCGACGGCGACCAGTTGCTTGGTCCCGTCATTGGTGCGACGCACGGTGAGTCCCAGTTGCGCGGCCGTCACCTGTTTCGGTACGCGCGCCTCGGCTGCCGCCAGGACTGAATCCTGGGAGCTATCACCGGGGATGAGCGTAAGCTCGGCGCGGCCTTCAGCGGGGACGCACAGTTTTTCGCATACCGCATAGTCGGCTTTCAGGCGAAGCCGAACGGGCTTGCCGGGCTGCTGCGGGGAAATCACGAGCGGAAGAATAATCCGGTCCTTGTAGCCAAGCGATTGGCCGGTTTCGTCTGTGAAGAGATGTGGTGCGGGATAAAGCACCGTGGCGGTTTTCAGATTTTCAGAACCCGAAAAATCGAAATGCGGTGGCACCCCGGAATCGCCCGGATAGCGCCAGTAAGTCTTCCACCCTGGCTGCATCTTGATTTCGATGCCTGCGCGCAAATTGGCATCGCCATTTTTATTGGCGCCAGAAACAAGGCGAACAGCGGAACGGACATCCTCGCTCCACGGTGATTCGCCGGCGGCATACGCCGTAGCGCCTGAAACGGCAGCGATTCCGCAGGCAATCAGCGCCGCACACAATGGTCTGTGAATATTGCTCATCACGGACGCTGTAGTCGGTAACCCCATGCCGCGCCACTGAATTCATTGTGAGAGGCCTTTTGAGCACATTGGCGGGTGGCCGCCACAATTGGCGTCATGATTATGACGGTGAACGAGTGAACTTTCGGCCGCAAGCTTCGTTTGCAAAGGCGGGCCTATCAGGTAACCTTTTGTCATGAAGATCTCACGCAAAGCGGCGAAGCCCGCCCCCGGGCGCGGCTATCTCGACGGGCAAATGTTGATCGCGATGCCCGCGATGAATGATGAACGCTTCGCGCGCGCTGTGATTTATGTCTGCGCTCACTCGACCGAAGGTGCGATGGGTATCATCGTCAATCACCCGGCGGCCAACATCAAATTTCCCGATCTGCTCGTACAGCTCGAGGTTATTCCGGCTGCCGAGCGCATTCAGCTGCCGAACCGCGCCGATGCTGTGAAGGTGCTCAAGGGCGGACCGGTCGAAACCGGGCGCGGCTTTGTCCTGCACTCGGCAGATTTCTTTATTGAAAATTCAACACTACCGATCGATGAAGGTATCTGCTTGACGGCAACGCTCGATATTCTCAAGGCGATCGCGCGCGGCAACGGGCCTTCCAGCGCAATTCTTGCGCTCGGTTATGCCGGCTGGGCGCCCGGGCAGCTCGAGCAGGAGATCCAGCAGAACGGCTGGCTGCACTGCGCTGCCGATCCCGAGCTGATCTTCGGGCGGGATACCGATACCAAGTACGAAAAAGCCCTGCGAAAGATCGGCATCGATCCCGGCATGCTGTCGAGCGAAGCCGGCCACGCGTGACCTGATACGTACCCGTGCATTCCGCTCCGCGACGGGGCGATGACGCACGGATGAACGTGTTATTCTGATGCAATCTTGAGTGCGCGCAGCCGGGTCGGCTTGTCGACCAACAGATCGCGCGCGGCATCCGCGCTCATTGGCTCGCCAAAAGCAAAGCCCTGCGCATATTCGCACCCGAGCTGGTAAAGCTCGACCGCATCGGAATCGGTTTCGGCGCCTTCCGCCACAACTTCCATGCCCAGGTCGTGCGCCATTGCGATGATCGAACGCAGGATGACGGGTCGAGTGCCGCGCGAGGTTGTGCGCACGAATGACTGGTCGATTTTGATGGTGTCGAAGGGGAAGCGCTGCAGATAGGCAAGGGAGGAATGGCCGGTACCGAAATCATCCAGCGATAGTCCGGCGCCAAGTTCCTTGATGCGTGTCAGCATTTGCGCGGCGTGCTCGGGATTTTCCATGACAAGAGATTCGGTGATCTCGAGCTTCAGCGAGCCGCGGGCCAGGGCGGTCCGCCCCAGAACGCTGCGCAAATCCTGGATCAGGTCATGGCGCAGCAGTTGACGTGAAGACACATTTACGCTGGCGAATACCGGCTCGCGCGCACGCGTTGCCGCCTGCCACTGCGCCAGCTGCCGCGCGGTATGATCGAGCACGAACAGGCCGAGGTCAACGATCAGCCCGATTTCCTCGGCGATGGTGATGAACTCCGCGGGCGACAGGCGGCCCAGCTTGGGATGATCCCAGCGTGCGAGCGCCTCGAATCCGGCGATGGCGCGATCTTCCAGCCTTACGATCGGCTGGTAGAGAATCTTGATTTCCTCGCGCTCGATGGCGCGGCGCAATTCCGATTCCATCGTCAAACGGTCGGTCTTGCGGGAGCGCATTGCAGGTTTGAAGATTTCGATGCGGTCGCCGCCGATACGCTTGGCATAATACATCGCAAGCTCGGCATCCTTGAGCACTTCCTCGGTTCTGCTGGCCGGATTTTCGGCGAGCGCCAGGCCTATCGACGCGGTGAGGAAGATTTCGCGGTCGTTAAAGGCAATCGGCGCGCGCAAGGTGCGCCGGATGGTTTCGGCAAAGGCAACGATGCGCGCCGGTTCGCGCTCTGACAGCACGATCAGCGCGAACTGATCGCCGGAGAGACGTGCCAGAGTATCCTGCGGCTTGAGAAGCCGGCCAAGCCGCCGCGCGATGGTGAGCAGGATGGAATCGCCCACCGCCATGCCGACGGAATCATTGACCTGCTTAAAGCGATCGAGATCGATCACCACAATCGATGGCCGGATTTGCGGCTCGGCGCGCGCGAAGCCCAGTGCTGCCTCCAGACGATCGATAAAGAGTTCGCGATTCGGCAGTCCGGTCAGGTTGTCGTGCACCGCGTCAAAAAGCAGCCGGTCCTCGGCGGTTTTGAAGTCGTTCACGTCCGTGAGCGTGCCGACGAGCCGCACGACCTCGCCATCGGAGCCGACCACCGGGCGCGCCTTGAGCGCGAACCAAAGATAATGTCCGTCGGCGGTTCGCAGCCGGAAATCCTGCGTCAGGCGCCCGCGGCGCTGCTCGACGACGCCATCGAGCGAGGCGCGGAAACGGTCGCGATCGAGCGGGTGCAGCACTTCAAGCCAGGCTGCCGCCGGTCCTTCAAGCGTGCCGCGCTTGAGACCCAGCATGTGCTCGGTTTCCGGGCTGGTGTACACCTTGTCGGCCGAAACGTCCCAGTCCCAGATCAAGTCGCCGGCGCCTGTAAGGGCAAGCGCGCGGCGTTCGACGTCGGAAACGATACCGTGGGTAATTCCGCCGGCGAACGCATGCTGCATAACGGTGAAGCCGATCAACATCACGATCAGCACCAGACCGCCGAGCAGGGCCGGACCGATGATGTCGTTTGTCACGATGCCTGTGACCGCAAGGCCCGCGGCTGTTGTCCATACGACCAGCAGCAACCAGGTCGGGATCAATAATACGGCGCGGTCGAAGCCGTGCGTCGAGAGATAGATGACAAGTGCAAGTCCAAGCACGGCGATGCCCGCGAGCGACATGCGCGCGATGCCGGCGGCTACCGCCGGGTCGAATACCGCGACAGCGATCAGCGCAGCGAGAGCAGCAAGCCAGGCGATGGTGATGTGAGCGTAGCGCACGTGCCAGCGCGACAGATTGAGATAAGCGAACAGAAACACCAGCAGCGTCGCCGACAGGATCGCCTCGCCGCAGGCGCGCCAGACGCGCTCGGCGCCGGCCGACATGTCGAAGACTTTGCCCCAGAAGCCAAAGTCGATGCCGATATAGATCAACACCGCCCAGCCAAGAGCGGCGGCGGCAGGAAACATGATCGAACCCTTCACCACGAACAGGATGGTGAGGAACAGTGCGAGCAGACCGGCGATGCCGATGACGATGCCGTAGTACAAAGTGAAGGAATTGACCTTGTCCTTGTAGGCATCGGGCTCCCACAGATAGATCTGCGGCAGCTTGTCGGTGCGGAGTTCAGCAACGAGGGTGATCACCGTACCGGGATCAAGAGTAATGCGGAAAATGTCGGCGGTGCTGCCCTCCTGACGCACAGGACGGTCTCCGGTCGACGGCGTGATGGCCGCAATGCGCGACAGTCCCAGGTCAGGCCAGAACAGTCCGGAACCAACCATGCGATAGTGCGGAACGACGATCAGGCGATCGATCTGCTCGTCGCTGTTGTTGGTGAGTGCGAGAACCGCCCAGTTGCTATTGCCTTCACGTGCGCGCACCTCGATGCGTCGCACGATTCCATCTGTGCCCGGCGCGGTCGAGACCTGGATACGGTCGCCGTCGCTCTTTTGCACCTCGGTTGCAGCGGTCAAATCGATGGCAGCGGCATCGAGTCGCACGTTCACCGCTTCCACCGCAGGCGCGGTTTGAACCGCCAGCAGCGAAGCGGCAATCACGACCGCCACGGCCGTCAGGCAACGCGTCATAGCCAAATTAAAACCCCCGCCCGTGGCATCGCCTTGCAGCCCGGGGCCATGGCCTCGCCGACGGTGAAAATTGTAAAACAATCGCACCTGTCCCGTTTTAAGTCCGACATTACGCCGATTTCGCGGCCCCTGTAGAAACGGACGTCCGGTCAGGATGTTAGCACGATTTTACCGATATGGGCGCTGGTCTCCATGAGCGCATGAGCCGATGCCGCATCGCGTAGGGGAAAGGTCTTGTAGATGACCGGTTTGACCTTTCCCGCCGCTATCAGGGGCAGCACATTGTCCTCCACGGCGCGCGCAATGGCGCCTTTGTCAGCGACCGAACGCGCGCGCAAGGTCGAGCCGGTGTGGTGCAGCCGCTTGAGCATGATACGACGAAAATCCACCGTCGATTTCGGGCTGCCCTGAAACGCGATTTGCACGATACGTCCCTCGACCGCGGCGGCTTCGTAATTGCGTGCGATGTAGTCCCCACCCACCATGTCCACTATAACCTCGGCGCCCTTGTCGCCGGTGGCTGCCTTTGTGGCCGCGACGAAGTCCTCGGTCTTATAGTTAATGGCGACGTCGGCGCCGAGTTTGCGGCAGGCGTCGCATTTTTCCTGCGAACCGGCGGTCGTGACGACGCGCGCGCCGAATGCTTTGGCGAGCTGAATGGCGGTGGTGCCGATGCCCGACGAACCACCATGGATCAGCAGTGTTTCACCTTTCTTCAGGCCCCCGCGCTCGAATGCGTTGTGCCAGACCGTGAAGAAGGTTTCCGGCACTGCCGCCGCTTCGATCATCGACAAACCGGACATCGGTAACGCGTGGCTCTCGTGCGCAATGCAATATTCGGCGTAGCCGCCACCGACAACCAGAGCCATCACCCGGTCGCCAAGCTTCCAGCGTTTGACATCGGTACCGAGCGCCGCGACCTCGCCGGCAATCTCGAGTCCAGGAATGTCCGGCGCGCCGGGCGGAGGCGGATAGAGGCCCATGCGCTGCATGACATCGGGACGGTTCACGCCGGCGGCGGCCACCTTTACGAGAATTTCGCCGGCGCCCGGGACCGGGGCCGGGCGCTGCTCGGACACGAGCATGTCGGGGCCGCCGGCAGCCTTGATGCCGATTGCGGTCATTGTTGTTGGTATCGCGGCCATCGGTTCCTCTCGGTATCTCCGGATCGGGAGCTTTGTTTAGGCGGGCGCCGGCGATGTGACAACCGGCGCAGTCATCGCTAGATTTTTCGTATCGTCATTCCGGACGGCCCACGCCCGGAATGACAACAGGTCGGGGAGATTGAAATGCCGGCGATCGACGAGGACGACAAACCGAAGAAGAAAGTCGTGCACGATATTGGGCAGGATCTCACGTTGCTCTCCGTAGAAGAGCTGGGTCTGCGCGTGCAATTGCTGCACGACGAAATCAACCGGCTCGAGGCAGATATGAAGCAAAAGCGCGCGTCGCGTGCCGCCGCTGATCAGTTTTTCAAGCGATGACCTTGATCGGCGGTGCTTCAATGCCGTCGGGCTTAAAAAATATTTTGGCATTGCGCCCATGTTCTTAAGTTGTCGTTAAGCTTTCTCGACCATTACTGGCATTGTCCATCTTCATGTGGACATTGAGTGGCTCCTGTCCACTCTGTTTGACGCCTCCCTGTTATCACCTTGAGCCGCCGGCAACGGCGGCTCCTTTTTTGTCCCAATATGGGTCAAAACCGCCGCGTCATCGTGGCGCTTTCAATTCGCACGGCAACTATATCGCGAAGTTAACCATACCGCTGTCTGGACAGAGCGAGCCCGCGCGCCCATGCTTACCCAATCGTATACGGAGCGTGTGTGTTGGTTCCGCGTAAGTGAGAGGGGTCGTTATGTCCGAAAAGTCGTTGAGCGAGACTCAGCCGGTGTCGTTCGGCGAGCGGCTCGCCGGTTCGCAGGCCTTCTCAGACTTGTTTCGTGACGGCATGGCTCTGGTTGAAGAAACCGCGACTTACCTCGACGGCCCGGGCCGGCAGCAATCCAAGAAGCTTGAGCGGGCTGGGGCGCTGGCTTATGCCACCGAAAGTATGCGGCTCACCACCAGACTGATGCAGCTTGCGTCCTGGCTTCTGCTTCATCGTGCGGTGAAGGAGGGCGAGATGTCGCTCGCTCAGGCCAGCAAGGAAAAGAGCAAGGTCAAGCTTGCGAGTGTGGACTCGCATGATGCCGGCAACATCGCGCTGCTGCCGGTGCAACTGCGCGAACTCATTGAGCGGTCGCAGAAGCTTTACGCCAAGGTGCGCCGCCTCGACGCCAATATTTACAATCAGAATGCTGGCGAGCGGCCCGCAACGACAAATCCGGTCGAGCGCCAACTTGGTCTCTTGAAGGCGGCATTTGAGGCGGAAAGCGCTTAAGCAATTCGCCCGCTAAACGAAAAACCCCCGCCGCGTGCGGGGGTTTTGTTGTCTGACGGCAGGGCCGCCGTGCCTATTTTTTCTCGTCGGTCTTCAGGAAACCGGAGAACTTCTTCTGGAAGCGCGACACGCGGCCGCCACGGTCCATAATTTGCTGTTGGCCGCCGGTCCAGGCCGGATGCGACTTCGGGTCGATGTCGAGATGCAGGACATCACCCTCTTTGCCCCAGGTGGAGCGGGTGGTGAATTCACTGCCATCGGTCATCACCACCTTGATGGTGTGGTAGGCAGGATGGATATCTTGTTTCATCGTGAGTTTCCGGGCGCGCACACGTGCCAATGAGGGCTGAATTTGGGGGCTCCTATACAGGAGCCGACCGCAGGCGGCAAGCCGCGCATTTGACCGCCGTCGCTCCCCCAAGGCATTAAGGGCGCGGGGGCGGTGGCAAAGGCGTTGCATGAGTTTTTCCAGCGATGGACGGGGTCTTGACGTTGCCGGCGCACCTGCATCCCAGGAGCGAGGCAAGCTGAAGCTTAAACCACTCGCCCGGCTGGCGCCGTACATCGCCCGCTACCGGGGGCGTGCGCTCGCAGCATTAGCCGCACTGGTCGTCGCCGCGCTCACCACCTTGCTCGTTCCGGTGGCGGTGCGCCGGATGATCGATTTCGGTTTTTCCGACAAGGCCGTGCAGCTGATCGACAGCTATTTCGCCGTGATGATCCTGGTGGTCGCGGTGCTCGCGATCTCAAGTGCGCTGCGCTATTACCTGGTGACCACATTGGGCGAGCGCATCGTCGCCGATCTGCGTTCCGATGTGTTCGGGCATCTCACGCGATTGTCTTCCGAATTTTTCGATACGTCACGGACGGGTGAAATTGTGTCGCGGCTCACCGCCGACACAACCCAGATCAAGTCGGCTGTCGGCGCTTCGGTATCGATCGCTCTGCGCAACTTGCTGCTGTTTTTTGGCGGCGCGGCGATGATGGTGGTCACCAGCCCGAGGCTGTCGTTGTTCGTGCTCGGAGCGATTCCGGTGATCGTGCTTCCGTTGGTTGGCTTCGGTCGGGCGGTGCGCAAACGTGGACGTGCGGCACAGGACACGCTTGCGGAAGCGTCCGGCTATGCCGACGAGCTCATCGGCGCAATGCGCACGTTGCAGGCATTCACCAACGAGAAGCTTGCGCAATCGCGTTTTTCCTCTGCTGTCGAACAGGCATACGCTGCCGCTCGCGGAGCTACAAAAGCGCGCGGCGTGCTGACAGCCGTGGTTATTTTTCTGGTATTTGCCAGCATCGTCGTGGTGCTATGGGTCGGGGCGCAGGATGTCCTCGCCGGCAGCATCACTCCCGGCCGGCTCGGGCAGTTCGTCCTTTATGCAGTGTTCGCGGCCGGGGGTCTCAGCGAGCTCAGCCAGGTGTGGGGAGAGATCGCCCAGGCTTCCGGTGCAGCCGAGCGTCTTTTTGAAATCCTGGGCGTCGAGCCGCAGATCAAGGCACCGTTACGGCCGGTGGCGTTGCCGAAGCCGGCCAGCGGCCAGGTCGAATTTCGCGACGTGAGTTTCGTATATCCCGGCCGCCCCGACATGCCGGTTCTCGATCATGTTTCGTTTCGAGTGAAGCCGGGCGAGAAGCTTGCATTGGTCGGCCCATCGGGGGCGGGCAAGAGCACGGTGTTCCAGCTGATTCTGCGGTTCTACGATCCATTGGCGGGCAGTATCAGCTTTGACAATGTGCGCCTTGCCGACGTGGATCCTGCGGCATTGCGCGCGCGGATCGCGCTCGTGCCACAGGACGCCGTTGTCTTCGGCACGACCGTACGGGAGAACATCCAGTTCGGACGGCAGGGTGCCACCGATGCCGAAATCGAGAAGGCGGCCGAGGCCGCTCACGCTTCCGAGTTCATTCGGCGCCTGCCGCTGGGATACGACACGCCGGTTGGTGAGCGCGGCGTCACGCTATCGGGCGGTCAACGTCAGCGTATCGCGATTGCTCGCGCCATTTTGCGCGAGGCGCCGCTGTTGTTGCTTGACGAGGCGACATCCTCGCTCGATGCCGAAAGCGAAACACTGGTGCAGCAGGCGCTCAAACGATTGATGCTCGATCGCACCAGCATCGTGATTGCGCATCGGCTTGCCACTGTGCAGAATTGCGACCGGATCCTGGTGCTTGATCATGGCCGCATCGTTGAGGAAGGCACCCACGCTTCGCTGGCTTCTGCCGGCGGTCTCTACGCACGGCTGGCAAAATTGCAGTTCGAAATGGCGTAAAGTCAGGGCCGCCAGGCCATTCTGTTGACCGCTATTCCCGACACCGGATTTTTGTCTTCCCCGGCATAGGTGAAGCCGTACTTTTCATAAAATCGGATAGCGCGAAAATTGTCCTTATTGACAAGAAGGTCGAGGCCCTTTGGCGAAAGACGTTTGGCCTCATGCAGCAGGATAAGCGCGATGTCTGAGCCCCAATGTTCGGGCGCAACGACAATCTGGTCGAGGTAGCCGGTCTTTGAATCGACGGTGACAAACCCGACGATTGAGCCGGCCCGTTCTGCAAGCACGATATGCGCGACCGGTACAAGCTCGTTGCGCCAACGCTCACGCCACCAGGGGACGCGCACATTAAAATCGAGATGCGGATAGTGTTTCGTCCAGGTGCGCCGCCACAGCTCGATTGCCGCGTCTTCATCGGCGGCGGTGTAGGGGCGGAGGGTGCAGGTCTTCTCGCTCACCGTTCGGTCAGCTTGAACTCGATGCGGCGATTGCGTTGATAGGCCTCCTCGGTCTTGCCAAGGTCGATCGGCTGAAATTCGCCAAAGCCCGCGGCGACGAGGCGTTGCGGCGACACGCCCCTGCCGATGAGATATTGAACCACCGCGATCGCGCGCCCCGCCGACAAATCCCAGTTCGATTTGAACACGCCGCCAACTGCGATCTGTCGTACGTCCGTATGGCCATCGACGCGCAGCACCCAGGCAATATCGGTCGGGATCTGCTTTTCCAGCTGGATCAAGGCGTCAGCCACCTTGTCGAGTTCGGCGCGCCCCTCGGGCTTGAGATCGGCCCGGCCGGTGTCGAAGAACACCTCGGACTGCAGCACGAAGCGGTCGCCGACCACACGCACGTCCGTGCGGTTGCCGAGGATCTCACGAAGCTTGCCGAAGAAATCGGAACGGTAGCGCTTGAGTTCGTTGACTCGATTGGCCAGTTCGAGATTGAGGCGCTGGCCGAGCTCAGTGATACGGCTCTGGGAGTCCTTGTCCTTTTTCTCGGCCGCGTCGAGGGTCTGTTCAAGGGCGGCGAGCTGCCGGCGCAACGCAGCGATCTGCTGGTTGAGAACCTCGACCTGAGCCAGCGCGCGCGCGGAGAGTTTCTTCTCGCCTTCGAGCTGGCCGCTGAGTTCTGAAACCTTGCCTTCGGCAGCCACAGCGCCGGCACCTGCGCTTTCAGCAGTGCTCTTCAGGCGGTCCCGCTCGGTTTCGGCGGTGGCGAGTGTCGCACGCAATTGCGCGAGCTGACTCTCAAGATCAGTCTTGCCCGTTTTCTCCAGCCCGAGCAGTTCGGTGAGTTGTGCTATTTGCGCAGTCAGGCGGGTGAGCGCGGTGTCCTTTCCTGCTACCTCCTGCTGCAAATAGAATTGCACGACCACAAACACGGTGAGCAGGAAAATGATGCCGAGAATCAACGTCGACAACGCGTCGACGAAGCCTGGCCAGTAATTCATGCCGCTGTCGCCGCGGCGTGTTCGTGCAAGTGCCATGATTCAACTCAGCGGTTCGCGTGCTCGCGCACCATGATCTCCAGAAGCTTCTTGATCTCGCGCTGCTGTGCAGCCTGCGAGTCAACCCAATCGCGGATCATCTGTTGTTCGGTGCGCATATGATGCACCAGGCCCTGGATCGCTTCGGCGAGATTTGCCATGGCGGCGGACGAAGACTTGCCGGCCTCAACATGATCGACCGCGTCTCGCAGGCGGTCGATGGCCGAGCGAACCTCGCCGGTGACTCCGGCGGCAGATGGTTCGGCGGCCTGATCGTAGACGGTCGTGGACAGCCAGTCCTCGAGCTCCGTGTAGAAGCGATTCTGCGCCTGGCTTGACTGCAGATCGAGGAAGCCGAGTACCAGAGATCCGGCGAGACCAAACAATGAGGACGAGAACGAAATGCCCATACCCGAAAGCGGCGCGGCGAGGCCATCGCGCAGGGAATCGAACATAGAGCCGGCGTCGCCGCTGGCCTTAAGGCCTTGAATGACGCCACCGACCGAGCTCACGGTTTCGATCAGCCCCCAGAACGTTCCGAGCAGGCCGAGGAAAACAAGCAGTCCGGTCATGTAGCGGGAGATATCGCGCGCCTCGTCGAGGCGCGTCGCGATCGAGTCGAGAATCCCGCGCATCAACTGTGACGACATTGCCATGCGGCCGACACGGCTGCCGAGAATTGCAGCCATCGGAGCCAGAAGCACGGGTGGACGGTCGACTGCGAGGCCTGGATCAGCGAGACGGAAATTGTTGACCCACGCGATTTCCGGATAAAGCCGTAGCACCTGGCGACAAGACAGGATGATGCCGATGGCCTCAACGCCGAGGATCAGCGCGTTCAGGCCGGGATTCGCCATGAACGCCACCTCGATCTGCTTGTGCAGCACGAAGCCGACCAAACCAACAAGGATGACGAATACCAGCATCCGGATCAGGAAGATCCGGGGAGACGATAGCTTGAGTGGATCGAGTTCCTTGGCCATGAGCTTTCAAGAGGTATGCCGGACGCAGCCCTTGCCGAGCACTATGACACAGACCGGTGACAGGGAAAAAGCAGTTGTGGTGGAACCAGACGCCCGCATTAAGCCGCTGATTGAGTTGAAATTGGGGTGGTCTAGGCCGGTTTAGGTCTTGCCGGCCCTTTTGAGGACAGCCACCAGCTCTTTCTGGATGGCCTCGTTGCCGGCAACGATGTGCCCTTTGTTGAAAATATCGGCGTCGCCGTCGCAATCGGTAATGAAGCCGCCGGCCTCTCGCACAATGATCAACCCCGCCGCCACGTCCCATGGCTTAAGGTCGCGCTCCCAGTAACCGTCAAGGCGTCCGGCCGCGACCCAGGCAAGATCGAGTGCGGCTGATCCGAAGCGGCGCAGGCCGGCAACCTCGTCCTGCATCGCCCCGGCTTCCTTCCGTGACAACCCGATGTCGCCACGACCATGGTGCGGCAGGCCGCAAGCAATGACCGCGTCAGCCAACCGCTTCCGGGCTGCAACCCGGATGCGTTGCTCGTTGAGGAATGCGCCTTTGCCCCGCTCGGCAATGAACATTTCCTCGTTCGCCGGATTGTAGATCAAGCCGGCCACGACCGTGGCCTCGCGCTCGAGCGCGATCGAGATAGCGAATTGCGGAATGCCGTGGAGAAAATTTGTCGTGCCGTCGAGCGGATCAACGATCCAAGTGTGCGTTTTGTCAGCGCCCTCGCGGCGGCCGCCTTCCTCGCCGAGAAAGCAATAGCCCGGCCGTGCCTTCATCAGCTCGGCGTGAAGCGTTTCTTCGGCACGTCGATCGGCGGCCGAAACGAAATTGGCCGGCCCCTTGAGCGACACCTGCAGTTTTTCCAGCTCGCCGAAGTCGCGCTTGAGCGCGCGCGCGGCCTTGCGTGCGGCCGCTATCATTACATTGAGCAGGGCGGAATGTTGCATGGCGCGTGCGGTCTGCCCGTGAAGGCAGGCGCCGTCAAGGGCGAGCAGACGCCATCGTCGATAGCCATTTCTTGGCAGCCTGGTCTGCAGCGTCACGCACCGCCGGCTGCTGCTTGGCGGCAAAAACATCAAGATCCGGGTCGCTGGCGCCGCCCGCCTTCGCAACCATGTGCCATTTTACGGCTCCGGTCGCATCAGCAGGCATGCCGCGGCCGGCCATCAAAATCCGCGCCAGGCGGTTTTGGGCGACCGGGCTGCCAAGATGCGCAGCTTTCAGGAATAACCGTGCCGCAGCGGCCTCGTCCTTGCTGGTGCCTTCGCCATTGAATTGCGCGATTGCGAATTCGACCATGGCATCGAGATTGCCGCCGACGGAAGCCTGCTGCATGAGCCGCACGGCTTTGCCCATGTCCTTCGGCGCGCCGCGGCCTTCCTTGTACATCGTCGCGAGAGCGTATTGCGCCTCGGGATTGCCAGCTTCTGCGGCTATCGCAAAAAGTTCGGCAGCACGCCTGAAATCCTGTGTGACCTGCTGCCCTTGCATATAAAGCAGGCCAAGGTCATAGGCCGCGCTTGGATGACCGAGCTTGGCGGCGGCATCAAGCAGCCGCGCGGCTTCTGCAAGGTCGCGTGTGCCGGCGCGTCCCTGGAAATTGAACATTGCCAGTGCGAACAAGGCGTCGCGATTACCCTTGTCGGCGGCGAGTTTGTACCATTGCGCGGCTTTTGCATCGTCGCGGCCAACGCCAAGACCTTGCGCGTAGATTTCCCCGAGCAATGTCATCGCAGCGGGATCGTTCTGCTGGGCGCGCCTGGTCGCCTCGTTGAGCGCAGTGAGATAATGGCCGCGCTGAAATGCGCCGTAGGCGACGTCGATGGTGGATGGGTCAACAGCACCGGCGGCGCTTGGCGCCTGCTGAGGCCATGGCGGCAGCGCCGGTGCATTCTTCGTAACTTGTGCCGCGGTCGGCGCGACGGCCGTGGCCACGGCAAGCATTCCGAGTGCAACGAATCCCCGCAATGCCCCGCTCATGCTGTCGGCTCCGGCAGCTTTAGATATCCGCTGACCTCGCTCATCGTCGATGCGATTCTATCGCTATCCCGCCATAGAAAATCGCCGAGCGCGATGAAGTCGGCGCCAGCCGCGACCAAAGGCGCAATGTCGCCGAGCGACGCCGCGTATCCGACGCACGGAATTTCGAAAACTTCGGCCCACCAGGCGATGCGTTCCTCGATCGCCGGCAACGCCGGGCGTCCACCCTCAACGTCCGGTTCTCCGAACATCACATAGTCGGCTCCTTGCTCCGCGGCGAGCATGGCGTCATGCCGTGTGACAAGTCCGCCCGTACCGGCGATGCGTTCGGGCTTGAGTTGCTCGATTGCCTCCCGGAGTGCGGCGAGGCCGGTCGCATGCGCGCCATCGGCGCCAGCGCGCGCGACCAGTTCGACATGACCGTCGAGCAGAAGAGCCGCGCCTTTTCCTTGCACCGGAATCGAGAGCGCCTTTGCACAATTGATCCGTGTCCGTTCGTCGGTCCCGGCAAAGCGCAGCAGGACCGCGGCGACATCGCCGGCGTCGAGGGCGGCGGTCAGTTGCGATGAAAACGCCGAAGGATCCACGATCGCTGGCGTGGTGAGGTAGAGACGAGGAACCGGGCGCGGGGCCGCCTGTTTAGGTCGTGACGTCATGGCTCCGCATGGTAGCTCAATCGGGCGAAAAATTGACCTCGGCTTTCACTTGGTCGCGGGCGCTTTCGGCGCCCAGACGGTCGGGCGCAAAGGGTCACGGCATCGGGATAGGTCCCATATCCTTGGGTACCTTGTAGCCTCTCTGGACTGCCGGGCGCGCAGCGATGGTTTCATACCAGCGCTTCACGTTCGGATATTGTTTCAGGTCGATGGTTTGCCATTCGAAACGGGAGATCCACGGCCAGATCGCGATGTCAGCGATGGAATACTGATCGGCGACGAACTCACGGCCTTCCAGCCGCGTGTTAAGCACCTTGTAAAGCCGCTGCCCTTCTTTCAGGTAGCGCTCCTCCGCATAAGGTGCCTTACCTTTGTTGTATTTCACGAAGTGATGCACCTGGCCAAGCATCGGCCCGGGGCCGCCCATTTGCCACATCAGCCACTCGATGACGCGGTAACGGCCTTCACCCGATTTCGGCATCAGCTTGCCGGTCTTGTCGGCGAGATAGATCAGGATGGCGCCCGATTCCATCAGCGCAATATTGGTGTCGCGGTCGACGATCGCAGGGATACGGTTGTTTGGTGCGATCTTGAGAAAGTCCGGTGCGAACTGTTCGTCTTTGGAAATATCGATCGGATGAACGGTGTAGGGCAGACCGAATTCCTCGAGGGCGATGGAAGCCTTGCGGCCGTTGGGGGTCGTCCAAGTATAGAGATCAATCACGTTTGGTGTCCTTGGCTTACATCGGAACTATGGGAACGTCCGAGGCGGGAAGGCGTTGGTAGGCGAAGCTTATTAGCAGGAGGCGACCATGAAGCTCAATGTCCTCGCGTTTGCGCTGGCCGCCAGCGCAATTGGTGTGTTTGGTGCCAATGCACAGACTGTGATCGAAGAGCGGCGCGATCCCGCGGTCGTGATCGAACATGACCGCCCGGATACATCGGTCACCATCGAGAAGCGTGATGGAATCTTGGGTGAGAAAAAGACAATCACCAAGGAGACCATTGGTTCGGGTGATTGTTCTTCCAAGACAGTGCACAAGGAAGACATCACTGGCTCGAAGACAATTCAAAAAACCAATTGCGACTGATCCCGCACGCAACGGGATAAAAGCAAGGGGCCGCA
>DASYSQ010000068.1:0-7111 GCA_036003145.1 Pseudolabrys sp. | reverse complement strand
GAAGCCGAAAAACACCAGGACAGGCAGCCACTGGGCTGCGCCTTGCGGCCAGGCCTTCGCACTCATATTCAACACCCCGTTCCGGGGCGTTGATCGGCCTTTCGAGAAGGCCGCTCGCTCCGGATTTTTACGGAGCTAGCGATACGGCCGGGCCTGCTTCGGTCCGGTTAAATCAGGCGGTGCCGGGGGATTTGATCGGAGTCAGCGTGAAGGTGCGCAAACAGAACGGCTAAAACGCACGTAAAATTGAGTCCTGTAAAATTAAATTCAATAAAAATTAAAATTTGAAGCAATTGATGTTTGGCGCTGTTCTTCCGCGTGGAATCGCCAGTTAGTCATTCCGGGGCGTCTGTTTCCTGCTATTCGGGGGCGCCGAAGGACGCGAATCCGGGATCCACAATGAGCGCCATGCCTGTATTAGGACTTCGGGTCCGCGCTGTGATGCGCCGTTGCGGAATAACGCGAGGATTGTCTAGCGCTCTCTCAGGGCCTCTTCGCCCAGCATTCTCGCGGGCTTGATGAGATAGTCGAGCACCGACTTCTTGCCGGTCAGCACTTCGACAGTCGCCACCATGCCGGGGATGATGGGCAGCGGTGACTCCTGCGACCCGAGGTAGTTTTTATCGGTACGCACCATGACGCGATAGAAGCTCTCGGGCTTGTCGCCCGTCTTGGACTTGTCCTCGATGATCGTGTCGGCGCTGATGCGCTCGACCTTTCCCTTGAGAGATCCGAAGACCGAGGAGTCGTAGGCCGTCAGCTTCACGACCGCGTCCTGATCGGGGCGGATAAACGCGATGTCCTGCGGACGAAGGCGGGCCTCGACCAGCAGCGTATCGTCGAGCGGCACGATATCCATCAGGTCCGCGCCTGGTTGCATGACCGCGCCGACCGTCGTCACGTTGATCTTGTTGATGATGCCGTAGACCGGCGAGCGCAGCTCGGTGCGGCGCACGCGGTCTTCCGCAGACTTGATGGTTTCCTCAAGCACCGCGATCTGGCCGGCCAGGTCCGCGGCCTGCCGCTGAAGCCGCAGCATCTCGATTTCGGGCACGACCTTCTGCTCGTAGAGCTTGCGGGTGAGGTCAACTTCGCGGGTGAGCAATTTCAGGCTGTTGTTGGCAGCGTCCCGCTTTGCCCGGGCTTCGCCGAGGTCGGCCGAAAATTTCGTGTTGTTGATGCGGGCGAGCACCTGGCCCTTCTGAACGGTGTCGCCTTCGCGGACGGCAATCTCCTCGATCAGTCCGCCTTCGAGCGATTGCAGCACCTGCATCTGGCGCGAGGGGACCACGCGGCCCTGGCCGCGCTTGACCTCGTCAAGAATGGCGAAATGCGCCCAGGTGACGCCGGTGATCAGAAGCAGGATCACGGCCGCGAGGAGCATGCGCGACGTGCGCGGCGTTCTCAGCTCTGCGGCCTCACGCACCTGGTTGACGAAGGCGAAATCTGACTCACGCAACGGTCTTTACTCCTTTTGCGGACGCGATCGGCTCGGCGACTTTGGTTGGGCCGCCCCTGAGCATCGCGATGACCTTGTCGCGCGGGCCGTCGGCGACCAGCTTGCCGCGTTCGAACAGCAGGATCCGGTCGACGAAGGAGAGCAGCGAGAGGCGATGGGTCGAAATGATGATGGTGAGGTTTTCCTCGCCGAGTGCCTTCAGGCGCTCGAGGAATTCGGCCTCGCTGCGCACGTCGAAATGCGCCGTCGGTTCATCGAGGAACAGGATCTTCGGACGACGAATGAGGGTACGGGCAAGCCCGATCGCCTGCTTCTGTCCACCCGAGAGGCTGCGGCCGCCTTCCGCGATCGGCATGTCGTAGCCAAGCGGATGGCCGGCGATGAAGCTTTCCACGCCGGCGAGGCGCGCGGCCGCAAGGATTTCCTCGTCGGTCGCGGTCGGCCTGCCCAGGGCGATGTTGTCGCGAATCTTGCCGAAAAACAGGTCGGTATCCTGCAGCACGAAACCGACGCCGGTGCGCAGATCGGCCGGATCGTACTGGCGGGCGTCGACGTCATCGACGCAGATCTTGCCATCCGTCGGCTCGTAGAAGCCGGTCAAAAGGCGACCAACGGTGGTCTTGCCGGAACCGACGCGGCCGATAATTCCGATCCGCTCGCCGGCGGCGACCTGGAACGAGACCTTGCTGAGGGCATCCTCGTTCGCATTGGGGTAGCGGAACGAGACGTTCTCGAAGGCAACGCTGCCGTTTTCGACGCGGCGCGAGACATAGGTTCTTTCCGGGGGCCGCTCGCGCTCCAAATTCATGACGCGGTTGATGGCCTTGAGCGTGATGAAGGTCTGTGACGCGCGCGTGATGACGGTTGCAATGCCGGCGATCGGCGAAAGGACGCGGCCCGACAGCATGGTCGAAGCCACCAGCACGCCAACGGTGATTTTCCCGTCAAGAATGAGGAAGACGCCGACGATGACCATGAGCAGGTAGTTGAGCTGCTGGGCGGTGCTGGCGCTGGTGAGCGCAAGCGACGACCAGCGGTGAACGTCCTCGCCCGACCGCGCGGTGGCGGCAACGGAGCGTTCCCAGGCATTCTGCATGCGAGCTTCCGCGGCGGTCGCGCGCACGGTTTCAATCCCGGCCAGCGATTCGACGAGGACGCCATGGCGGGCGGCTGATTCAGCCTGCAGCTTGCGCATCGCGCGCTCGAGCGGCCACTGGATACAGAACCCGACAATGATCATCAGCGGCAGCATCAGCAGCGGAATCCACGCCAGCGGTCCGCCGATCATGAAGAGGACGGCAATGAATACAATCGCGAACAGAAGGTCGGTGACCGACACCACCGTGCCGGAGGTGAAAAATTCCTTCACCGAATCGAACTCGCGCATCTGGTTGGCCAGGATGCCGACCGATGCCGGGCGCTGCGCCATCTTGATCGCCAGCACGTGCTCGAAGATGTTCGACGCAAGGATGACGTCGAGCTTCTTGCCGGTCATATCGATGATCCGGGAGCGGACCATGCGCAGGACGAAGTCGAACACAACCGCGATCGACATGCCGATGGACAGCGCGATCATCGACGCCATGGCGCCGTTCGGCACAACCCGGTCGTAAACGTTCATGATGAAAAGCGGACTCGCGAGCGCGAGCATGTTCACAATCAGTGCCGCGGTCGCAACGTGGCTGTAGTTCGACCAGAAACGTCGCACGACGGTCCAGAACCAGTGCGCGCGGGGCAGATCGCCGGCCGCAACCGCCCGTGCATCGGCCGATGCGGCTGGACGGATAAAGAATGCGTACCCAAGATATTCGTCAGCGAGCTCCGCGAGAGGACGCAATTGCGCCGGATGCGGCACGCTGGGATCGACGACGGACGCGGTTTTGGTATCGAGATCGATTGCCAGCAGGATCCGTGTCGATCCGTCACGCATCGACAGGACGGCCGGGAGCACCAGAGCAGGGATCTCGGAGAGCCGGCGCCGGATGGCTTTGGCCTCGAGGCCGGCCTTTGCTGCGGCGCGTTCAAACAGCGGCGGGGGCAACCTGCCGTCAAGGATCGGCAGGCCGGCGAGCAATGCTTCGCGGCTGATCGCCCGGCCGTGGTGGGCCGCAAGGAATTGCAGCGCATCAGCCAGCGGGTCGCCCGGGGGTCCCGGAGGTGGCGCAGGACTCTCGTCTGCCGGCCTCGATTTCGGACGGGCATGCATCGTTGCTTGGGCCGTCAAAGCTCTATTCCTCGTTCACCCCGCCAAGCTCTATTCTTCGGCGGCGCCTGAAACCGTGTGATTTGTCGTGTTTCTACGGAAATATATAGCATCAATGAGGCCGGCCAGCTCCCCGATACTTTCGCTATATTTAATTTAAACCTTAGTGCACATCCCGAAAAACGAGCGAAAACAACGTTAAAAACGATTTAGGCGGCCCAAGGCCGCCCAAATCTGTCGTAAATTTAATAAAACGCCGTCCCGGCTTAGTCCGCTTTGGCGTTCTTCAGCGGCCATGGCGGCATCTTCATCATCTGGCCTGGCGAGAAGACGTCGGTCGCCGAATAGCTCATGCTCGACCCTGCGCCGGAACCCGTAGGTGGCGTTCGCGGTGTCTCCTGCGGGACAATCGGAACCGGCGCTCCAAAGGCCGTCGAAGTCGGTTCGAGCCAACGATCCGTGAAGGCGGCTTTCGGCGCCGGCTCGTCGGCGGATGCCCGGGCCGCTTGTGCAGCGATTGCCGTCGGCGGACGATCAGGCATCCAGGGAATCCAGCCGGAGATCCACGGCACCGTGACCGGCCCGGTCACATTGAGCGGCTCCGGACCCGGCTGCGGAATGCCGATCAGGATCGGCGCGATCTTGAGCGGAATGAGACCGAAAGTGCCAGGGACCAGAGGCTCGGCGTCGACCGGATGCGGTGCGCGAATGTATTCGAGCAACTTGCCCATGGCGGCGAGCAGCTGATAATCGGCGAAGACAGCGACGCTGCGCGCCGAGATCAACGACACCTGGGCATTGAATGATGTGTTTTCGGCGTTGAGCAGGTCGATGAGCGAGCGCTGACCTAGATCATATTCCTTCGAATAGGCCGTGATGACCTTGCCGGCTGCCTCCACCTGCAACTGCAGCTTGGCGATGCGATCGGCGGTGATCACGCGCGCAGCCCAGGCCTTGTCAACGGATTCGTTGGCATCGCGCTGCAGACGAGCATGCGCCATCGTCGTCTGGTTATAACGCTCGGCGGTCTCCACGCGCTTCCAGGTATCCTGGCCACCGCGGAAGATATCCCAGCTGGCAACGACCTTGAGACTCTCTTCGCTGAAGTGCTGCGGGAAGCCAAGGGTGTCGTGACCCTGCGTTGCGCGCGCCTCGAGCGCGACGTTCGGCATGAAGGCGCCGGCCGCCGAGTGGAAGGCTTCTCGCGCTGCATCCGAGTCGGCCTGCGCTGCCTTGATGGTTGGATTGTCGGTGAGCGTTACCGCGAGGACCTGGTCTTTCGCTCCCGGCAGTCCGGGCAGCCGGCCCGGGCCGCGCAGGTTGTACGGCTCGATGCCGATGACCTTGCGGAATCTTGCACGCGCGTCCTCGAGGCTGCGCCGGAATTCGGTCAGCGTAACCTCGGCGGCGTCAACGCGTTCGGTGGTCTGCTCAAGATCGCCTTGTCCGGCGCGGCCGCCCTGAAAGCGCTGCTGCACGTTACCCAAAATGCTCCGGTGCGCCCTGACGTTTTCCTGGGCGAGGGCGACGAGGCGGGTATAGCGCACAACGTCGAGGTAGGACTCGGATGCGTCGAGCGCGGTCAGTTCGGAGCGTTCGTGCGTGCGCGCTGCGGCTGCGTCGACGCGCGCCGTCTGCCGCCACACTTCGTGGATCGATGTAAAGCCATCGAACAACAACTGACGGAGAAAGACAGAACCCTGCGCGCCCGCCACCCATTGGCCATTGTTGAGCGTCGGGGTGATGTTGTTCAGCGGAAACGTGGCCGGGTTGTTGAGTTTCTCCGGGCCGGCGCTCGCTTCAAGACGCACCTGAGGCAACAATGTGCTTTGCGTCTGCCGAAGTTCCGCTTCCGTCGCCCGCCTGTTGGCCGCGGCTTCACCGATGCTTGGATTGGTCTGCACCGCCATCCGCAAGGCGTCATTGATCGTAAAGGGCGCGCCGTATGCCGCTCCCCCCAGGACGCCAATGCAGCTTGCGAGCAATAGTGACCGTAAAATCCCGCCCTTGCCCATTCCCGGACCCCAATTCGCGAACGCACCGGCTACGTAACCTAAACAAGGTAACCAGTGCGTAAAAAGACGCTAAGTCATAGCATCCTTTGGAAGAAACGCTAACGGCCCACGGGGATTAACTCGATAGACCAGACGCAAATGGGCCGGCTGTGGCGCAAATGCCACAGACCGTACAGATGTCCTCTCCGCCGATAAGCGTCTTCAGCATCCAAATGCCAAAGCGGCATCGATGGCGCCGTTAACTCTATGTGACATCTGAAAAATTCGAAAATTTGCGATCTGGTAATTTGGAGGGAGTGAGTCCAGGAGAAAAAGAGATTGCGACGATTTATTTCGGCCGTTGTTGCCGTCGGTGCGCTCAACATTGTCATCAATCCAACCGGAGCCGTTGCTAGCGCGCACTCCGGTGGCCACTTAAGTGCGTACGGCCACTTTGGCACCCGCAAGCACGGGGTTAGCGATTCGCGACGCCATGTGGTCAAAGACGGTCGCGCGCCCATCCGGGGATGGAGCTTCTACGACGACGCATATTATTACGCGGATCCCCTTTTTTTCTCCCAATGTTACCGAAGGACGCGAATAGAAACTCTGTACGGTATTCACTGGGAGAGCGTTCGGGTGTGCCGCTGATCCAGACGGCGTCAGAATCGCAAGTGTCCTTCGGCAACGTCCAAATAATCTGATTGAGGGCTTAGACAGGTTTCGCGAATTCCGGCCGCTGGCAAAACGCCAACATAAAACGCTGCCAAAGTCTGTTGTTCCGGCGTTGGAACCGGCTCTCAATTTGTTGCTTGAAAATACAATTATTATGCTGTGGGTGCGTCATTTTATGCAGCGAATTTTCGGGACTTATCCAAAGATGTCCGGTGTTTCGGTGAGCCGTAAGCAATTGGAGACCCCGACCGGGCAGGACCTGATCCAATGCAGCGCTTTGCGCGACGCAAGTACAGCGTCGAAATCCAGCACATAAGAGAGGCTCTGGTCGCGAGCGGCTACACTAGTCTCGATCAACAAGCAAAAGCTTTGGGCATCCATCGCAGCACGGCTTGGACCATAATTAAAGCAACACACAAGCTCGGGCGTTTGTCGCGCAAGACGACTGTACGCATACTCGCCAATCCCGACACCCCACCATCGGTGCGTGCCGTTATTCAACAGTACTTGGCGGAGAGATCGATTGGCGCTGCCAAAAAGCTCATGTGGGCAAATTCGGACGATCCTCTGCAGCGGGATCGTTTGCGCTAGCGGTTCATTTTTCCTACGTGGTTGCTGCGAGAACGCGCGACATTGCAGGCTTGGAAAAAAGTGGCTGCCAAGACCGCAGTAGCATTGCGCGTTGGTTCAAAGGCGAGCGATTGGATAAAAGCAAATTTCCTACTGACGCGTCGCGTTAACGACCGTCCACGTTTCTGCCCGACTTGAAGCAAAAAGGAT
>DASYSQ010000067.1:0-9933 GCA_036003145.1 Pseudolabrys sp. | reverse complement strand
GCGCCAAGACCCAGCAACGCACGTGCTTGCTCTTCCATTTCCGCTTCCGAATGCGCGGGGGCATGCTCCAGCAACGCCGCTGCTTCTGGCAGATTGGGCGTCACGACCAGCGCAC
The DNA here is from genome assembly GCA_036003145.1 of Pseudolabrys sp. Classification (GTDB taxonomy): domain Bacteria; phylum Pseudomonadota; class Alphaproteobacteria; order Rhizobiales; family Xanthobacteraceae; genus Pseudolabrys. The sequence continues at coordinate 9,818 of DASYSQ010000067.1, read as the reverse complement.
GCGGGATAAGCCACGCCCGTACCGCCGCGACGGCGTCAGCAGCAAGAAGCCGATCGCCAGACGTCGCGATCATAACGGGGTCGAGCACGATGTTCATTGCGCGATGGCGATCAAGGCCCTTTGCCACCGCCTCGATTGTCGCGGTTTGCGATAGCATACCGATCTTCACCGCATTGACTCCGAGATCGGAAAAAACGGCGTCGATCTGCGCGGTGATAAAATCGGCCGGGACATCGTGAATCGCGCGAACACCCTGCGTATTCTGTGCAGTCAGCGCGGTGATGACCGACGCGCCATAGACACCGAGAGCGCTGAAAGTCTTGAGGTCGGCCTGAATGCCGGCGCCACCACTCGAATCCGATCCGGCGATAGTAACGGCGATAGCGGTCATGATCGCTTTCGTTGCTTGAGTGCGCTTTCGACGACCGCACGCAGCTCGTCGGCCGCCTTTTGCGAATCAGGTGCAAGCGACAAAGCAGAGATCACTGCGACACCATCGGCGCCAGCAGCAATGACATCGGCTGCGTTGTTGGCGTTAATGCCGGCGATCGCGCAGATGGGATAGTGCGGTTCGCGCGCACGGATCGCATCGGCAATCGCGCGGAGTCCGTCAATTCCGATCGGTGCGACCGTATTGTCTTTTGAGGTCGTACCGTAGACGCCGCCGATCGCAACGTAGTCGAGCAATTCGAGGGGCGCCGCTTCGGCCTGCTCGAGAGTTTTGACGCTCAGGCCGATGATGGCGCTCCGCCCAAGCAGGAGCCGCGCGTCGGCCGGCGCAATATCGTCCTGGCCGATATGCACACCATCAGCTTCGGCGGCGAGCGCAACATCCACACGATCGTTGACCAGCAGAGGAACGCCCTTGGGCTCAAGTACGGCCCGTAGCACACGCACCTGCTCAACCATTGCGCGCGTAGATCCATGTTTGTCCCGCAACTGGACGAGCGTAGCGCTGTTCGCGATGGATGCAGCAAGCTCGGCGAGCGAACGGCCGCCGGCAACAGCCGGATCGACAAGCGCATAGAGTCGGAGATCGACGGCCATCAGTTCACCTTCGCGCGCGCGGAGACCATCGGCCCGTCCAGGCCGTAGAGCGCATCGATGACGGCCGTCGCAAAGCTGCCTGGGCCACTCGATTTTTCGGCCGCCAGCTCGCCCGCAATTCCAACAATCGCCAGCGCGGCAATGGCCGCACGGATCGCGTCCAACTCAACTGCCAGACAGGCCGCGACCACGGCCGATCCGGCGCAACCCATGGCGGTTATTTTCGCCATCAGCGGATGTCCGTTCTTGATCGTCGCAATGTGCTCGCCATCGGTTACAAGATCAGTCTCGCCTGAAAGTCCGACCACGATCCCGTTCGCACGCGCATAGGCCACTGCCTCGTGGGGCGATGGCTTATTGCCCGCAAGCGCGGAAAATTCGGTGTGATTGAGACGAACGACCGTCGGCCGGCGGCCAATTAGTTCGCGTGCAAACGCAGCCCGCGCCGGTGCCCGGTCGACAAGGACCGGGTCGAGCACCCATGGAAGTTTGTGACTCGCCGCAGTTTCCACCGCGATCGTGGTTGCCTCGCGCCGTTCGGCATCGAAGGTGCCGAGATTGACCAGAAGGGCCTGCGCGCCGGAAACGAACGGACCGATCTCTTCCGGCGACAAGGTCATCGAAGGCACGCAGCCCACGGCCAACAACACATTGGCGGTGAAGTTCTGGGCGACCGTATTGGTGATGCAGTGAACGCGTGGCCCACGGTGGCGCAAGCGCGCGAGAATGTCAGACGCGGTCTGCCCTACGCTATCGCGCAATGCTTTTGTCGGGTGATGCATCTCTGGTCCCTCCGCCGGTATGACCCGGATCAGGTTCGTTGGGTTGGCTTACGCCTCTCAGTCCGGCAATGGCCGGACACCCCACGAGATTGCTGTTTAATACGTAGTCCGCGGACCTCCCCAAGGCAAGGCCGCCTTGCCAGCTACCCTTGTTTTTGCTGGATTGCACACAAATCGGAGGATCGCGATGACCCCCTTCTTCGTCCAGATCAAATGCGAGCTCGGGAAGTCTTACCAGGTTGCCAATGCGCTGGCCGAAGCCGAAATCGTCTCCGAGATCTATTCCACGGCCGGCGACTATGACCTGTTGGTGAAATTCTACGTCGATACCGGGACCGACATCGGCCACTTCGTTAACGAAAAGGTGCAATGTATCCCCGGCATCAAGGACACGCACACGATTATCACCTTCAAAGCATTCAAGGCCTAAAGTCTTCTGCTTCGCGGTCACGTTCGAGCCCAATCTGCCGTTCACGCCAGATGACGAACAGCCCGGCAGCCGTGACGATTGTCGCGCCCACATAGACCAATTGCTCTGGCAACTCGCCGAACAGCCAGTAGCCGAGCAGCAGTGCCCACAAAAGCGATGTGTAGTCGAACGGTGCGACCACCGAGGCGGGCGCATAGCGGTAGCTTTCGGTCAAAAAAATATGTGCAAGGCCACCAAGAACACCGAGCGCAACAAGTGCGCCGAGTTCACGCGCAGTCGGCGAATGCCAGGCGAACGGCAGCGTCAGTGCGCCGGCGATGGCGCAAACCAAGGAGAAATAGAACACGATCGACGATGTCGTCTCACTTTGAGTGAGACGCCGGGTCTGAATCACGGTGCCGGCGTTGCAGACCGCCGACGTGATCGCAAACAACGAGCCGGCCGCCGCAACTGCCCCGGCAGCTCCCGCATAGGCGCCAATATCGAAATGCGGGATCAGCATGACAATCACACCCACAAAGCCGATCAGTACCGCCGACCAGCGGTAGATGCGCACGCGTTCCTTCAGAATAAGAGCAGCCAGCGCGACCGTGATAAGCGGCGACGCAAACGAAATAGCGGTTGCATCAGCAAGTGGCAGGCGCGTGAGGGCAGAGAAGTTCGTGAACATACCGCAAACACTGAGCATGCCGCGCCCGAGCTGTCCGAGGGGTCGGCTTGTACGGACCGCGGAGGAGAGTTCGCCGCGAATGGCATAAATCACCACGACTGGCAAAATCGCGAAAGCGCTGCGGAAGAACACCATTTGTCCAATGGGCGCGACGTCGCCCAATTGACGTACCAGCGCCGACATCGCGGCAAACAGCAGCGCGGAAATGAGCTTAAGGCCGATAGCCTTGAATGGATGCATTGGCAGTATGGCGATTCGCCCCCATACATACCGACGATGGCCGGGAAAGTCCCGTTGCGAAGCAAAATCGGGTCCGGCTTATTTTTTGGATGCCGATCCCTCGACCGCAGGCAATGATTTAATGTAAGTCGCCATGGCCTCGCGATCCGCCGCGCTCAGTTGCGACGTGTTTCGCACAACCTCAACCATGGAGCCGCCGACAAAATCGGCATCCGGTGTCATGCCGGTCATGAGTGTGTCGGCGATGTCCTTCACCGTCCAATCCTTCAGTTTTTGCTGGGTAATGTTGGGCGTTCCCCCCTGCCCGTCGGGACTGGGACCTCCCGTAAACCGCTTTCCGGACTTGATGGCCCCCAGGATATTTCGTGGAGAATGACACTCAGCGCAGTGCCCTGGTCCATTGACCAGATAGGCGCCACGATTCCATTGCGCCGATTGCGACGGATCGGGTTGAAATGGCTTGCCGTCAAGAAACAGCAATTTCCAGCCGCCAAGCGTGCGGCGGATACTGAACGGGAAAGGCAGAGCGTGGTCACGAATCTTTCCCGTCACCGCAGGCAACGTTTTCAAATAGGCGAACAGGTCGCGCAGATCGTCAAAGTTCATGCGCTGATATGACGTGTAGGGAAACGCTGGAAACAGATGCTCGCCCGAGGGCGAGGTTCCTTTGACCATGGCGGTGACAAACTGCGCCTCGCTCCAGCCGCCAATGCCATCTTTCGGATCGGACGAAATGTTGGGAATGTAAAATGTGCCGAATGGCGAGCCGAGCGCCAATCCGCCACCGAGCTTGGTCTTATCCTCTTGCTTGGGCACAGCGTGACAAGACGCACAGCCGCCGGCGTAGAACATCTCTTTGCCATTGGCGAGATTGGGCGTATGCGGACCTAGCGCGCTCGCAGGCACAGTTTCGGGTTCTGTGAGAAACCAAAATGCCGCCAATCCCGATATGACGGCAAGCGCCGCTGCAACGATCAGCTTACGCAGCATGTGATCCATCCCGGCGGCTTAATCCTATTCGCTTGTTGTGGTCCCGAAAAGCGAAAGGGCGGAAGTCCCTCCGGACGGCCGCCCTTGGTTTCCTAGGCTCGGGCGAAACTCAATTCTTTTTGAGGCGATAGAGCTCGTGGCAATCGTTGCAATTCTTGCCAAGTTGAGAAAAAGCCGCCTTAAGGCTGTCAAGATCTTTCACGGATGCATCCGCCGCCTTGGAATCGTTGCCAAGCTTGACGAACCTCGCTTTGACGTCTGCCATATTTTCCCAAATCTTCGGCGACGCCGCCGTTTCCCCCCCGATCTTCGAGTTGTCGGGGAAAAGAGTTGGCATTTTGGCCGCGGCATCTTCAAACGACGCAAACGCCTTTTTCGCCACCGCAGGATCAAACGGCGCTTCACCCTTGAGCATCTTGGCAAGCGCACCGGCGCCCTGCCCGTTTGCCTTCATCAATGCCTTGCGTGCGGCGATCGGATCCTGCTGCGCGAGGACTACCGTCGCACCCAAGGCAACGACGGCGACCGCCGCAACCGCGGAAGCAAATTTCATTAAATCCTCCCTCACTTTGTTGGCCAGTCTCGGGCAAACACCATGTTGCGTGGCTTATTCCGGACCACGGCAAACAGCGGCGCTGAGATCACGAAATCGTGATCATGCTAACATCTGCTAATTGCTGGGTTTTCTCGCGTTTGCGATCGTTTCCCAGATGCGACGCGGGGTCGCCGGCATGTCGACGTGTCGGATCCGGTGGCTTCGCCAAAGCGCATCGACAATCGCATTCATGACAGCGGGACACGATCCAATGGCGCCCGCTTCGCCCGCACCTTTCACGCCAAGTGGATTCGTCCTGCACGGAACATTGCGGGTCTCGAATACGAAGTCGGGGGCATGTTCGGCACGCGGCATGGCATAGTCCATGAAGCTCGCACTGAGGAGTTGCCCGGTCGCTGAATCGTAGACGGTGTCCTCCATCAACGCCTGACCAATACCCTGAACCGCGCCACCATGGACCTGACCTGCGAGCAGCAATGGATTAAGCGTCGCGCCGAAATCGTCGACGACGACGTATCGCACGATGCTCGTTTTACCAGTGTCGGGATCGATCTCAACCTCGGCGATGTGCGTGCCGTTAGGATAAGTCGGCGGCTCGACGCTGAACTCTTCCGCTGCACGTAACTTGTCGGGCGCGATGCCAGGGCGGGCAGCGAGATCGGCAAACGGGACGACTCGATCTGTGCCCGCAACTCGCACAGTCCCATCCACGATTTCCAGGTCGCTCGCCGAAGCCTCCAATGCATCTGCGGCGATCTCCTTGATTTGCTCGGCCAGCTTCCTTGTCGCACGATCGACAGAAACGCCCCCGACAGGAATGGAGCTTGAGCCGCCGGTACCCGCGCCACTCTTTATCCGATCAGTATCGCCCTGAATTACCCGTACGCGCTCGGGCGGCAGGTCGAGACGCTCGGCAATAAGCTGGGCGTAGGATGTGGCGTGGCCTTGACCGGTCGATTGCGAGCCAATCAGCAGCGTCACCGCGCCATCGCGATCAAGAGTTAGCACCGCCGTTTCCGGACCATTGTTGCCGCAGGCCTCGATATAGGTAGCAATGCCAATTCCCCGCAGGCGACCGATGCGCTTCGATTGTGCCGCACGCTTGTTAAAACCGTCCCAATCGGCGAGCTCCTGGGCGCGAGCGAGCGTACTTGCGAAATCGCCGGAATCGTACACCTTCCCTGTCGGAGTTTTGTACGGCAGCGCCTTCGGCTTGATAAGATTTCTGCGACGTATGGTATCGGACGCGATTCCGAGATCGTGTGCTGCCGCATCGACAACGCGTTCGATCAAATATGAGGCTTCCGGCCGTCCGGCCCCCCGATAGGCATCGACCGGGACGGTGTTGGTATAGGCAGCGCGCAACCGTATGTGAGCAATGGGAATATCGTATGGGCCCGTCGCCATGCCGACCCCGAGCCAGGGGATGTAAGGCGCATAGCACGACAGATAGGCGCCCATGTCGGCGATGATGTCGAGTTCAAGCGCGAGAAAACGCCCCTTGTTGTCGACTGCCAACCGCGCCGTGGAGATATTGTCGCGCCCGTGACTGTCGCCGAGAAAATGTTCGGTGCGATCGCAGATCCACTTCACCGGCCGCCGCAACCGCTCAGCCGCGACAGCGGCCAATGCGTACTCGCGATAGGGAAACAGCTTGGTGCCGAAACCGCCGCCGACGTCGGGCGTCACCACCCGCATCTTTTCCGGCGGCAATTTCATGACTGCGCCGCTGATGATGTCACGGATCACATGGCTGCCCTGGCTTCCGAGCGTGAGCGTATAACGCTCGCCGTCGTATTCCGCGACCACGCCACGTGTATCGAGATAATTGGTCACCAAGCGCTGATTGACGATCGTCAGCTCAACAATATGCGCAGCACTGGCGAAGGCCTCTTTGGTGGCGCGCGCATCGCCCACCTCTGTTTCAAAAGACAGATTGTTAGCCCTGTCCGCCCAGACCTTCGGGGCGCCCGGCTTGAGCGCGGCGACCGCACCAACAACGTGCGGCAACTGTTGCCAATCGATTTCGACCGCTTCCGCCGCATCCTTCGCCGCATCAAGACTGTCGGCGACCACAAAGGCCACAGCATCGCCGACGTGACGCACGACATCTTTGGCCAGGATCGGATATTCAGGAATCTGTATAGCCACGTCCGGAAGAACTCCGGGCGTCGGTAGCGGTCCCAAGGTGGAAATATCGGCAGCAGTCAGCACCAGGTGTACACCAGGCATAGTGCGCACACGCGCAAGATCGCCAATGCGAAACCGGGCGTGGGCATGTGGCGAACGGATCACGACCGCCTGCAGCGGCTTCGTCGGCGACACATCGGCGATATAGCGCCCTGCCCCACGCAAGAGAGGATCGTCCTCCTTACGCGTGAGCGGCTGACCGAAACCAAATTTCATCGTCATTGGCGTGCCGGAATAACCTATTTGGTTTGCGTTCGCAGGCGACCCGACCAAAGGCGCCCAGCGTGCATCGCGATCCATCGTGTGACAACATAGAACACCGGGGTAAAGATCAGCCCGAACGCGGTAACTCCGATCATGCCAGAGAACACCGCCGTTCCAAGAGTCTGCCGCAGTTCAGCGCCTGCTCCCACCGCCCAGACGAGCGGTGTGACACCAAAGATAAAGGCGAACGAGGTCATCAGGATCGGCCGCAATCGTAGGTGTGCCGCCTCGACCGCAGCATCGAAACGATCGCGGCCCGCATCTTCGAGCTGTTTGGCGAACTCGACAATCAGAATTGCGTTTTTGGCCGCAAGGCCGATGAGCACGACGAACCCGACCTGGGTCAGAATATTGTTGTCCTGTCCGCGCAGCACGACACCGACAATCGACGCGATCAGGCACATGGGCACGATCATGATGACCGCGAGCGGCAGCGTCAGACTTTCGAATTGTGCGGCCAGAACAAGGAAGACGAACACCACCGCCAGCACGAACGCGAAAGTTGCGGTGCTGCCCGCGCGAATCTGTTGGAAGGCGAGCGTCGTCCACTCGTATGAGAAACCTTGCGGCAATGTCTGTGCCGCCAGTTGCTCCATAATCTTGATCGCCTGACCCTGACTGTAGCCCGGCGCGGCCGCGCCATCCAGTTCGGCAGCCGGATAAAGGTTGTAGCGCGGCACGCGGTAAGGCGCGGTGACCGTACGCACGGTGGTGAAGGCGCCGAGGGGCACGGTTTCGCCACTGTTATTCCGCACGCGAATCTTCAGAACATCGCTCGTATCGGTGCGGTTCTCTGCGCGCGCCTGCGCCACAACACGGTAGGTGCGGCCGAACAGGTTGAAGTCGTTGACGTACAACGATCCGAGATAGATCTGTAGCGCCGCGAACACGTCCGGCACGTTGATGCCAAGCAGCTGCGCCTTGGTGCGATCAATGTCGAGATAAAGCTGCGGCGTGGTGTTCTCGAACAGCGAGTAAACCTGCTGAAGGCCAGGCGTTTGTGCCGCCTTTCCCATCATTGCATAAGTCGCGTTCTGCAAGGCCTGCGAACCGAGGCCACCCCGATCCTCAACCATCATGCGGAAACCGCCGGCGTTGCCGATGCCAGATACCGGTGGTGGCGCGGCGACGAAAATCAGGCCGTCATGGATCACCGACAGGCGCTGAAACAACTGCGCCTGAATCGCCGCTGCCGACTGCTGCGGATCTCGCGCCCGTTTCTCAAAATCGTCGAGCGTCACGAAAACCGCGCCGGAATTCGGCGCGTTGGTGAACGTCGCACCAGAGAAACCGACAATATTCACGGCATGCGCGATCCCGGGTATTTTCAAAGCGATTTCAACCGCCTGGCGATTGACTGCGTCCGTCCGCGCCAGCGACGCCGCCGGCGGGAGTTGCGTCACGATGATGAGATAACCGCGGTCCAGCTGCGGGATAAAACCGACCGGTGTCTTGCGGAATTCGTTCAAACCGAACGCGATGATGCCGGCATAAACCAACAGCATCAACGCAGCGATGCGTACGAGTTTCGCGGATAGCTTTCCATAACCGCGCGTGAGCTTGTCGAAAGCGCGGTTGAACAGCCCGAAAAAACCGTGAATCGGCTTGCTCCACCAATGTCCATCCTCGACCTCGCGGTGCGGCTTGAGCAGCAGCGCGCAAAGCGCTGGTGAAAGCGTCAGCGATACGATCAACGAGATAATGGTGGCGCCGGCGATGGTGAGCGCGAATTGTCTGTAAAACTGGCCGGATATGCCGGTGATGAAGGCCGATGGAATGAACACCGAACACAGCACCAGCGCGATGGCGATCAGCGCCCCACCCACTTCGTCCATGCTCTTGACTGCCGCGTCGTGCGGGCTCAGTCCAGCCTCGATATTACGTTCGACGTTTTCGACGACGACAATGGCATCGTCGACCACGATACCGATCGCAAGTACGAGGCCGAACAGCGATAGATTATTCAGCGTGAAGCCGAACATCGCCATGAAGAAGAAAGTGCCGATCAACGACACCGGAATGGCTACAATTGGGATGATCGCCGCGCGCCAGGTTTGCAGGAACAGGACCACGACCAGCACGACAAGGATGATCGCCTCGCCGATGGTCGATTCGACCGCATCCACCGACTGCTGGATGAACTGCGTCGGGTTGTAGACGATGTCGTATTTGAGCCCCGGCGGGAATCGCTTGGCCAGATCGTCCATTGTGGCCTGAATGGCTTTTGCCGTTGCCAGAGCATTCGAGCCAGGCCGCTGGAAAATACCGAGCGCAATCGCTGGATTAAGATCCAGATAGGAGTTCGTCGAATAGTCCTGCGCCGCAAGCTCAACCGTTGCGACATCCTTCACGCGCACCACTGCGTTCGCCGTCTGCTTGATGACGATGTTGCTGAACTCCTCGGTACTCGTCAGGCGTCCCAGCGTTTGCACCGAAATCTGGAACGCACCGGGCTTGTCAACCGGCGGCTGATTGAGCACGCCGGACGCCACCTGAATGTTCTGGCCCTGCAGGGCAAGCACCACGTCATTTGCGGTGAGGCCCAGCGACTGCAAACGATCGGGGTCGAGCCAGGCGCGCATCGCATAGTCGCGGCTGCCGAACACGATCAGGGAACCGACGCCGTCGACACGCGTGATGGTGTCGGTG
>DASYSQ010000066.1:0-11564 GCA_036003145.1 Pseudolabrys sp. | reverse complement strand
CGCGAGAGTCGCTTGTGGCGCATGTCATCGCTGTAGACACGCATTGCGTCGGTAATGCTCGACCCGAGATCGATCGACTGGTTGATCAAAGTGGCAAACGCTCGTGCTTCTTCAAGCGCGAGGCGATCGGCGAAATTCTCGAGCGCCTCCTTGAGCGCACGACCTGCCCGGACTTCGAGATTGGTCAAATGAATATTGGCACTGAGCGAAGGATAGCCTTGCCCAATCTCGCGTCCGACGCGTTCGAACGAAGCCTCCAGCGACAAACCGGAATCCGCGCATACCACGAGCAAATCCATAAAGTCCGGGAACCCGGAGCGATGCTGGAGCGTCCGCGCGGAAATTCGCCTGTCGACATACATGCTCGGGCCGACATACCCGGCAACTCCGCCGGCCACAATCAGCAGCCAGAACATCGAGCCGCCGACCGGCTTCATGAGCGGTAAAAAGATGAATATGGCAGCGGCGACGCCGAGCGCCAAAGCCGTACGTCCGATGAAGAAAAAAGCGACCCCGCGAGGGTCATAGATACCGGCCTGTACGAGCCGGCGACGGAGCACCTTCATGTGCTCCTGATTCGTTTCCGAGTAGTGCTTGGTCGTGTAGTCGATGAGCTTGGTCAGCGCTTTCGCGCTGGAACCCTGGAGAGAGCGCCCCTGGCTTGCCCGCTCCTGTTCACTCAGAATGCGTGAGGTGCGTTTCTTAACCGCGCTGCGCACCCGCAGGGCCGCCATGACCGAGAATGCCAGCGTGCCGGCGGCGAGAAATATCAGCAACGCCATAAGCATTGTGTTGCCGTCGCTGAACATATTTCCGAATACGGCGAGGATCATGTCCATCGGTCAAATCCTGAAGTTGACCATGCGGTACATGATGAAATTGCCGACGCCCATCCAGCACCCCGCCAGCGTAAGGCAGATCTTGGTCAGATCCTCATTCCAGACACTGGCGTAGAAATTCGGCACCAGAAACTGGATGACCGCGAACATGCCGATCGGTAGCGACGACAAGATCAGCGCCGATGCCCGGCCTTCCGCCGCCAGCGCACGAATCTTGCGTCGCATCTTGAAGCGTTGCCGGATCACGGACGAGAGGTTTTGCAGAATTTCGCCGAGATTGCCGCCAGTCGACCGCTGAATCGCGACCGCCGTGACAAACAACGGCAGGTCATCGGTACCTATGCGGTAAAACAGATTGCGCATGGCCATTTCGAGATCGGAGCCGTAGGTGAGCTCGTCCGACACAATGCCGAATTCCGTGCCAATCGGGTCCCTCATTTCCCTGGACACCATGGAAATCGCGATCGGGACCGGATGGCCGGCCCGCAGCGATCGGACAATGATGTCGATCCCGTCAGGGAATTGCGCGCTGAATTTTTTCTGCCGGCGGCTGCGCAGGTATTTCAGGACAAACGGCGGCATGACGACGCCGCAAAATAGCGCAGCAAGGAATGCGTAAAGTACGCTGCCTTTAAACATGAAAACGCCGGTGAATGCTGCCGTCGCGGCAACCACAATGACGAGAATCAACCGGCCGAATCCCATCGTAAGACCGGACTGCAAAAGCAGGCGATTGAGACTGACGATTGGCAAACGATACTCGCCGCTGCTGGTCAGGCCACGTTCGCGCCGCAACTGCACAAGCACGCTTTCGCGGTCGGATTTATCCGACATCACCTGGAGGCGGCGATTGATATTCTTTCGATAGGACGCGTTGTTGTAGACCAGTAGATAGACGCCCTCCGCGAGCATCGCCGCGGAGAGGCCGATCAGGATATAGAACAGATAAATCGAATTGAAATCGAACATGGCCGTTCAGAGCGGCTGCGAGGGATCGAAATAGTTGCCGGGAATCTTGATGCCCTGGTTGGCGAGATGAGCCAGGAAACGCGGACGCACGCCCGTCGCCTGAAAGTGCCCTTGCACTGTCCCGTCGGGCGCCGTTCCCGTGCGAACGTACTTGAAGATTTCCTGCATTTGAATGATGTCGCCCTCGAGGCCCGTGACTTCGGCAATCGAAGTGACTTTGCGCCTGCCATCCGACTGGCGCTGCAGCTGCACGATGAGCTGGACGGCGTTGGCGATCTGGCTCCGAATCGAAGCCACTGTCATCGGCAAACCTGCCATGCCGATCATCTGCTCCAGGCGCGAGATCGCATCACGGGGCGTATTGGCGTGAATTGTCGCCATCGAGCCTTCGTGACCGGTGTTCATCGCCTGCAACATGTCGAAGGCTTCTTCGCCGCGGCACTCGCCAAGGATGATGCGGTCGGGCCGCATACGAAGCGCGTTTTTCACCAGTTCGCGTTGGCGTATTTCGCCCTTGCCTTCGACGTTCGGTGGACGGGTTTCCATGCGGCCGACATGTGGCTGCTGCAGTTGCAACTCGGCGGCGTCCTCGATTGTCAGCAGACGCTCTTTTTCGGAAATGAACGCCGAGAGGGCGTTGAGCATCGTGGTCTTTCCGGAGCCGGTACCACCGGAAATGATCGTGGTGACGCGCGATTTAACCGCGGCCGCCAGGACCTCAGCCATCGGTGGACGCAGCGCACCTATGTCGACCAGCTTCGTAAGATTGAAAGGCTTCTTGGAAAACTTACGGATCGAAACCAGCGGACCATCGACGCCGATCGGCCGTACCGCCACGTTGACGCGTGAACCATCCTGCAGGCGGGCGTCGCACAGCGGATGCGATTCGTCGACACGGCGCCCGACAGCAGAAACAATTTTATTGATGATGCGGAGAAGGTGCTGCTCGTCCTTGAAGCGGACAGACAAGGGTTCAAGCACACCTTGTCGCTCCACATAAACGCATTCGTGACCGTTGATCAGGATATCGTTGATGGTCGGATCCTTGAGCAACGGCTCGAGCGGACCGAGGCCCGTCATTTCGTCGAGAATTTCAGAGACGAAATCGTTGAGTTCCTGGGTATTCAGCGCAAGACGTTCAACCAGCACGTATTGCGAAACCAGCTGTTGAACGTGGCGGCGGAGCTCTTCCTCCGGCACCTTGTCCAGAGCCGAAAGATTGATGTCCTCGATCAGCCGGCGATGCAAGCGCACCTTTGCGTCGAGCAGCTTGTCGCTGAGCAACGGGCTTTCGCCTTGCTGTTCGGACTGCGCCGAGTCAGCCGTTGCTTCAGGCGGCACCGTCCAGGACACGCCTTCGAGTGCGGACGCCGGCTCTTCCTGCGTCGGTATTTCTGGCGTCGCGGCACGCCGGACTGTGAAACGACCGACCATATTAGCCGCCCACCATTGAAAGCTTCAGTTTCTTCATCAGCGGCATCGCCTGACCGTCGGGCGTTGTTTTGGATGCGGCCGGGTCAAGCACCAGTTTCTTGAGTTCGGCGGTGATCTTGTTCCCGGGCTTGACTTCATCCAGCGGGACGCCGCGATCGATCGCTTCGCGGACAAGAGCGTAGTCGTTTGGAATCGCGCTCAGGAAGGCGTCACCCAGCGTATTCGAAAGGTCGCCGCGCCGCAGACCGGAATCAAATACCTTCTGCGTGAAGCGATTGACGATCACCTTCGGGTTAGGCCCCTCGCCCAGGCGTTCCTTGATCGCTGCCACCAGTTGCTTGGCATGTCGAAGACCCGGCACCGTGGTTTCGCTGACGATGAACAGTTTGTTTGAGCCGAGCAGCACGCTGTCGGTCCACGAGAACCAGGTGCGCGGCATGTCGAACACGACATATTCGAAATTGGTGGATACGAGATCGAGCAGGCGCGTCACAACGTCGGGATCGAACAGGCGCATCTCGGCTGGCCGGTTGGGCGCAGCGATGACGGCGAGGCCGGAGGCATGGTACGAGAGCATGACTTCAAGCAATTGCCGATCCAGGCGGTCTGGCCGCGGTTCGATTTCGGCCAGATTGAGACGAGGCTCGAGGTCGAGATAGTCGGCCACCGCGCCATGCTGGAAGTCGAGATCCACCAGGCAGGTGGACGGCTTCGCGCGGGGACCTCCGCTGTTAAGCAGAATCATCGCGCTCTGCACGGCAAGCGTCGTGACGCCGGCGCCGCCCACCGCGGGCAAGAAGGTGTAGATCTTTGCATCCGTCGGCTCCGTGCCGGCGCCGGGTCCTTTGGCAACACGAGCGCATGCGCGCACAAGATCGATCGGTTCGACGGGCTTCACCAGAAAGTCGGCAGTCCGCATCTGCAGCAGTGTGCGCGCGACATTTTCATCGAACGTCTGCGTTACTGCCACGACAGGCGGCCACGTGCCGACCCGCGCCATCAACCTGGCAAGCGCGGCCATCTCATCCGCACGACCGGCATCGAGATCGACAACAACAACGCTTGCGTCGGCGATATCGAGCGTGTCGCCCTGCTCGGCGAGGCGGCCTGAAACCAGGGCGAGTTCGATCGCAGACGACGCGCCAAAGGTCGTTCGCACCGAACTTTCGAATTCGGCGTCGGCGCTAAGAACCACCACGCGAGTGCGGTTCGTTTCCTGGGGACGTCCAATGCGCATGATGCGATCGCAATTCCGCTTATTTCACCGGTGCTGCCGACACGGCAGGCCCGACTGGCGCCGAGTTATTCTGTCCACCACCACCGCCGCCGCCGCCGCCAGCATCCTGATAGGTGCTCGACGTGCCGATGCCGCGCGGTGCTATGACCCGATTGTTGCGATAGCGTTCAAAGGCGCTTTCCATCCTCACGCCGTTGAACGCGATGTTGTGGTCGGCGCTTGCTGGCGGCCAGGGATCGACCATCTGGGTCACCATGTTGGTCGCCACTGCGTTGCCGCCCGACCGCGCAATGGTGTCGCGCCGGTCGAGATACTCCGAGCAGCCGCCCAGTACGACGAGAAGGGCGGCAAGCGCAAACGTGCGCAGCGCATTATTGAATGGTCGCATCGGACTCCCCCTTCGGCAGATCAAGCATGTGCCCGGTAAACGGCTGGTCGCCGGCGGCAGCGAAGCGGGCCGTGGCAGGCGTGAGCTGGCGTGCCTGCTCCCGCGTGACCTCGGTCTTTCCCAGCAGGAAGAAATCGACGTCATTCGCCGGCAAGCTATCGTCGACCGGTGTCTTGATCTCGTCGCCTGGCCGCGCCGGACGCACGAGGTGCGGCGTGACGATGATCGCGAGGTCGGTTTCGTTTTTCTGAAATGACTTGCTCGAGAACAGCACACCCAGCACCGGGACACTGCCGAGCCACGGCAGCTGCTCGATGGCATTCTTGTTGTCGCTTTGCAGCAGGCCGCCGATCACAAAGCTTTGGCCATCCCGCAATTCAACGGTCGTCGAAGCGCGACGAACGGTCAGCGCCGGCACGGCGACGCCGTTGCTGACCGAGATCGTATGGGTCGTATCGATCTGGCTCACCTCGGGCTCGATCTTCATGTTGATCAGGCCACGGCCGAGCACAGTCGGCGTGAACGCCAGGCCGACACCATACTTTTTATAGTCGACGGTGACCTGGCCGAACGATCCCGCGACCGGGATCGGGTATTCGCCGCCGGCCAGAAAGCTGGCGGTATCACCGGACAGCGCCACCAGGTTCGGCTCGGCCAGGCTGCGCGCAATGCCCTTCTGCTCCAGCGCGTTGATCAGAACATCGGCGGTGGCGCCGTTCGCCACTATTCGGGCGATCAGGAAGCCGAACGGCGATGCGCCAGAGAGAACGCCTGCAGCAGCCTCCGTCGCGGCGCTGACAGGCAGATTGTTGGCGCTCGCGCGATTGCCGATATTGGTGATGCTGTTCTCGCCAAATCGGTTCCACTGGACACCAAGCTCGCGGCCTGCCGTCCGCGAAATCTCGATGAAACGCACTTCCAGCATGACCTGCTGCGGAGACATCACCGATACCGTATTGATGATTTCCGGCCCGAACTGGCGCGCGATCGTCACTGCCTTGTCGAGAGTGGCCGCATCGGAAATCTCGCCCGACAGCATGATGCGGCCGTTGACGGTGGAAGCCTCGAGTCGCGAACCGGGGAAGCGCCGTTTCAGCTCGTTGGTGAGCCGGGTGATGTCATACGAGACCTCTACGTCGAAAATGCCGATCATCTTCTTGCCTTCGGCATAAACCGACACACGGGTCGTACCGATCTTCTTGCCAAGAATTGACAGCGCATGATCGGTGAGCGGATTGACGTCAGCCACTTCCGGATCACCGACCACCACATCAACAAAGCTGTTATCGGTGCGCACGTCCTCGGACTTGCCGATCGGCACCGTCACCATGACGGTCCGATTGGTGCCGCTGATCTGGATCGTTCGCGACTGCGCGTAGGCGTCGCCGATCATGCCCAAAATCGACGCTGCCAGGGCAATGGCGAGCGTGATCGCAAGATCGCGCAGCCAGTTGCCACGCTTCGTGGTCCTGTCCTCAGACCGCCAGCGAAAGCCGACGTTAATTTCATGATGCTTATTCACGACACACTCCCCCACCCCTTCGATGATCCCAAAGCCTGGAGTTACCAGGTGACTTGCCTCCGCTCCGTCGCAGCCGAGACCCCATTACTTTCCTCAGCTGGAACGGTGTATTCCTGCTTCGCCGACGCGCGGGTCACCACAACTGTCGTGGTGGCAACCTTGTCAGTGCTAACCGGTTCGTTGGTGCCCAAATCGTTCAGTGTGACCTTGCGCGTCCGTACCTCGGCTGTTTCGCCGGCCTTGCGCAGCAACAGCGAGAGGCTGCCGACTGACGCCGCAAGCCACAATTTCTGTGCATCGACGGTGTCGACTTCCAGCGTGACCGACTTCGCGACGGCCGCCTTGGCGGCGCGCTCGTCAGCACTCTGATCGACCGCGAGCACGCGGGTGTTCTGCAACACGACCTGAGTGGTGGCTGATCCCTTTTCGAGCTGACGCGTGAGCACGACATCAACATGATCGCCGGGCAACACAAAACCGCCGACGCCCTCGACGTCATTGACGCGGATGGTCACGGCCTTCATGCCTGGCTTGACCAGCGCCGACAGCGTCGCACGCTGGCCAGCTCCGGTAATCTTGAGTGCGAGCACGGGCTCGTTCGCCTCGATCGCGGCCAGCACAACGCGGCGGCCGCCGGACATAACATCGCTGATCCTGGCAAAGGCGCCGCTCGGCAAAGCGTCAGACGGCCAGGGCACCTCTTGCAGCATCGACGCGCTGAGCTCGGTGCCGAAGCGCAAAGGCTGTTTTGCGACGACGACGGTTTGCGACGCCACCTGCGTCTTGTTCGTCTCGAGATTCTTCGCCCGCATGCTGGCCTGATTGTTGAGCCAGACTTGAGCGATGAATACTGCGAGCAGGCCGAAGACGACGGCAAACCCGATCATGACGATGGTACTGGCACGCACGGCGACAAGCCCCGTTTGACGCAACCGAAATCTTCTTCGGTCTGTTCGTACGAACACTAGAGGCGATGGAGTATTGAATTACTAATATCACTGCCGCAATTGTGCCTATGCTGAAGAGCACATGAACTGGTACCGTTTAAATCTGGTAGCTGAAGTCTGATCACCTTTAGAGTAACCTTGCACAAAATTAAGAATACTGGTTCGTATACTTGCGCGCGCGATAAGAAAGGATTCAGCCTGATGGCGCGGCGGGCATTCAGGAAAGCCCCGCAAATACGGGGCTGTCGCCCACAGGCCGGAGGAGCTCGGATATCGTCAAGGCTAAAGCACGGTTACTAAAATACGACGGGCGGCGTTGCCCGTGCGGCGGCGTTGCGGCAACATGCCTTACCCGTCGCAAGACCACGACCATCGCATCCGAAGCCGGAGCGCGGTGACATTTTCCCGGGAGAAAACTGCAGATGTCGAAACCTCGCATTAGTTATGTCGATCCTTCCACAATTAAGGATCCGGCCATGATCGCCGAATTCGAGCGATGCGCGCGCGAAGGAACACCGCGCCCGGAAAGCCAGGCCGTTCGCGCACATGTGCCCGCGACGTTCTGGTCATTCGCCAATACATGGCGTGACGTTTTCAAAAATGGAGTTGCTGACCACAAGATCAAGGAACTCTGCCGCATTTACGTTTCGCGTTCGGTGCTGTGCGAGTTCTGCGGCAACCAGCGTTCGATCAAGGCGGCCAAATCCGGTCTCAAGGAAGATGACTATTCTGACCTGATCAACTTCGAGAGTTCGACGCGTTACGATGATCGGCAAAAGGCAGCCTTGGCTTATGCCGAGGCGATCACCTGGGACCTGCCCGCGACAGATGAGCTATGGGACCGCCTGCACAAACACTTCAGCGAGCCGGAGCTGGTCGAAATCGGCTATTTCGTCGCCATCACAATGGGCCAGCAACGCTGGCTGCGGACACTGAACATCGAACATCATCAGATTCTCGCCGGCACCGACGCGTCGATGGCGCCCGGATTTGAGAGCCTGGACGCACTCGAGCGTTCAAAAATGGCCGAAGATTATTGGGCCAAGATCAACGCCAAACCCTCAAAGCAGGCTGCAGAGTGACAAATCAGACGACCATGCCATCTGCCATTCGTCCAGCCTCCGCCGCGCAGGGCACCAAGGTTGAACCACGCATTCGAGTCCGCAGTTTAGGAAAGTATTACGGCGCGCTCGAAGTGTTCCGCAACATCGACTTCGATGTCGGCGAGCGCGAAATCGTTGCTATTGTTGGTCCATCCGGCTGCGGCAAGACCACGCTGCTGCGTTGCATCGACGGTCTGCTGCCGCACGACGCCGGCGAGATCTGGGTTGGCGCCGAGCGTGTCACTGAGCCAATCGCCGGTGTCGCGATGGTGTTTCAGCATTTCGGGCTGTTTCCATGGAAGACGGTATTCGAGAACGTGGCTTACGGTCTGCGCATGGCCGGGACCGCGAAGGCCGAGATCGAGCGCAAGGTGCCGGTCTTCATCAAAATGGTGGGCCTCACGGGCTTTGAAGAGGCATTTCCATATCAAATGTCCGGCGGAATGCAGCAGCGCTGCGGTCTCGCCCGCGCTCTTGCGGTCGAGCCCAACGTATTGCTGATGGATGAGCCGTTCGCCGCGGTCGATGCGCAGACACGTGAAATCCTTCAGTTCGAGCTGTTGCATATCTGGGAGCAACGGCCGACGGCCATGGTCTTCGTTACCCACTCAATCGAGGAGGCCGTGCTGCTCGGACATCGCGTGATTGTGCTCAAGGGACGGCCCTCAAGCATTCATGAGACCATCACCATCGATTTGCCTAATCCGCGTACGCGCGAGACACTGCGGGAGCCCCGCTTCGCCGAATTGCGCGAACGGGTGTGGGGCACGCTGATGCGGGAAGCCCGAGAAGCCGAATTTCATCTCGAACGCTGAATAAGAAAATAATGAAGCTTGAAGGGAGGATTCCATGATCCGTAGAACCATGACGTTGATGGCTGGCGGCGTGCTGCTGGCCGCACTGCTTGGGGTTGGTGTTCCGGCCGCGGCACAGGGCAAGAAGATTGTCGTTGCAATTCCGGGCATCCCGCCGATCTATTCGGTAACGATCGCTTTCGTCGCGGAAAAGCAGGGTTTCTTCAAGAAACATGGCGTGGATGTCGAGATTCGTCCGTTTGACAACGGCACTGCGGCCGCACGCGCAGTCGTGGCCGGCGACATCGACATGGCCTGGTCGCCGACGCCGCCGGTGATCAATCAGGTCTCCAATGCCGATGTCCCGCTGGCGGCAGTCTACGGAATGCCCAATCCGGACTGGGTGATCGGCACGACCGAAGAAGGCAAGACCTGCAAGGATCTCGTCGGCCAGGACGTCGGCGTCGACTCGATCAACGGCGCGCGCTCGGTGGCGTTGCGCTCGATGCTGACCGGCTGCCCGGGCGTAAAGATCGAAGACACCAAGCAAATTGCCCTGGGCTCCACGCCGGGGCCCGCATTGCTCGCCGGCCAACTGCGTTTTGCCGTACTGCACCTCGACGACCTTGCCGAGATCGAACATCAGGGCAAAAAGCTGCACGTCCTGCTGGCGATGAAGAATACCAATCCGACCAGCCACTATCTCATCATGGTCGTGCGCAAGGATAATCTGGCAAAGAACCGTGACGCCATTGTGCGTACCGTCGCCGGTATGATCGAAGCGGCGAAATTCATGCAGGATCCGAAGAACGCCGACGTCGTCGCTGAAATTGCATCCATCACGGGGCATAACAAGGCGGTCAATAAGGCAGCCTTGAAGGCGTTCCTCGACATTGACTTCTGGGCCGCGAAGGACGACGGCATGCCGCGCAACAAGATCGAGGCGGTTGCCGCCCTTATGAAGAAGATCGGCTCCATCAATCCGGACAAGGAACCGGTGAGCTACGACAAATTCGTCGACGCCAGCGTCTGGAAAGACGCCAATGCGATGGTGAAGTAACGAAGGGGCGGCATCACGCAGTCCGCTATCCGTCACCCAGAAATGCGCG
The DNA here is from genome assembly GCA_036003145.1 of Pseudolabrys sp. Classification (GTDB taxonomy): domain Bacteria; phylum Pseudomonadota; class Alphaproteobacteria; order Rhizobiales; family Xanthobacteraceae; genus Pseudolabrys. The sequence continues at coordinate 1,222 of DASYSQ010000066.1, read as the reverse complement.
CCGAAGGCGCGCTTCAGGGTGATGGCGATAGGTTTGTCATCTTGCCTACTGGATCGATGTAAGTGCTCAGCAACGCCATTCGCCGCCACGCGCCTGTCTGGATCAGCGTATTCGCAGGTATCGCCCTCTGGGAAATTGCCGGGCGGAGCACCAGCAAGGCTTTCATGGTGCCGTTCTCGGAAACACTGGTGCGGCTCTGGCAGCTGGTGGAGAGCGGCAATTTCCTCACGCAACTTCTCGACTCGGCAAAACTGTTCCTCGCAGGCTTCATTCTTGCGCTGATCGTCGGTATGCCGCTCGGCATGCTGCTGGCGCGCATCCGGACGCTGCGCATCGGCGTCGAGCCCTACATCATGATTCTCTACGCCACGCCGATGGTGGCGCTGATCCCATTCATTCTCTCAATGATGGGCTTCGGCTTCGCACCCAAACTGCTTGTTGTATTTCTATTCGCGGTTTTCCCCGTGCTCTACAACACAGTGGAGGGCGCGCGCAGCATCAAGCCCGAGCTCATCGAGGTCGCTCAATCCTTCCGCTCAAGTGAATGGGCGCTGTGGCGCGAAGTGATGCTGCCCTACACCCTGCCGTACACGATGACCGGCGTTCGCCAGGCGATCGGCCGCGCACTGGTCGGAATGATCGCGGCGGAATTCTTCCTGTCTGCCACCGGCCTTGGTCAGCTCATCATGAGCGCCTCACAGAATTTCGACACTGGCGGCGTATTCGCTTCGATCCTGATCATCGGCCTGCTCGGTATCGGTTTGACGCGGATTGGCCTCGCCATCGAACAGCATTTCGCCCGGTGGAGACAGTAGCGATGGCCGAGCAGGCTCTCTCCACGCCCGTCCCCGCGACCCACAAGCCGGCGGCGAGCCGCTCGTCCGGTGCCTTTGTGCCGCGCTTGATCACGGGACTCGCGATCATCCTTGTGTGGGAGATCGTGGTTCGCGTCTCCGCTCCGGCTTACGTCGCAAAGCCAAGCGGCGTCCTGCTTGCGATCCCCAGGGTCATCATCGAGCCGGCGTTTCTGCAGGCGCTTGGTTCCACGCTATCGGCGGTAGCCGAAGGCCTCGCCATCACGCTCGTCATCGGCACCGTCTTCGGACTGCTCATGGGACGCAGCCCCACATTCGACCGGGTCTTCCGCGTTTACATCAATGGCTTTAATGCCATGCCGATGATCATCGTGTTGCCGCTGTTTTCGTTGTGGTTCGGTTATTCG
>DASYSQ010000065.1:0-2707 GCA_036003145.1 Pseudolabrys sp. | reverse complement strand
AAAAGAACATATTGCGAACAGAGAACAAATAGTGTACATTGCTTGTCTTCAGTCGATTCCGACGGTGCGGCGGGCCGCGTTGTCGGGGGGTCGAATCCCGGCCATAAGGAGCGCGACATCATGAGTCAGCCTGCACTGCGTCTCGTCGAAGGACCTTCCATGGATAAATCGAAAGCCTTGGCTGCTGCGCTGAGCCAAATCGAGCGTCAGTTCGGCAAGGGCTCGGTGATGAAGCTTGGCAAAAACGATAAGGCCATGGATATCGAGGCGATTTCCTCGGGCTCGCTCGGGCTCGACATCGCTCTTGGCATCGGCGGTCTGCCGCGCGGCCGGGTGGTGGAGATCTACGGGCCGGAATCGTCCGGCAAGACCACGCTTGCGCTGCACACCATTGCCGAAGCCCAGAAAAAAGGCGGCATCTGCGCCTTCGTCGACGCCGAACACGCGCTCGATCCAATCTATGCCCGCAAGCTTGGCGTAAACGTCGACGAACTTCTGATCTCGCAGCCGGACGCCGGCGAGCAAGCGCTGGAAATCGCCGATACGCTGGTTCGCTCCGGCGCGGTCGACGTCCTGGTGGTTGACTCGGTGGCGGCTCTCGTGCCGCGCTCCGAACTCGAAGGTGAGATGGGCGACGTGCAACCGGGTTCGCAGGCGCGGTTGATGAGCCAGGCGCTGCGCAAGCTGACTGCCTCGATCTCGCGTTCGCGCACGATGGTGATTTTCATCAATCAGATCCGCATGAAAATCGGCGTGATGTATGGCTCGCCGGAAACGACCTCGGGTGGCAATGCGCTCAAATTCTACGCGTCCGTGCGCCTCGATATCCGCCGCATCGGCGCGATCAAGGAGCGCGATGAAGTGATCGGCAACCAGACGCGCGTAAAAGTGGTCAAGAACAAGCTGGCGCCTCCGTTCAAGCAGGTCGAATTTGACATCATGTACGGAGAAGGCATCTCCAAGACCGGCGAGTTGATCGACCTCGGCGTCAAGGCCAATGTCGTCGAAAAATCCGGCTCCTGGTTCTCCTACGATAGCCAGCGCATCGGGCAGGGCCGTGAGAACGCCAAGCAGTTTTTGAAGGATAACCCCGACGTGGCCGCCAAGATCGAGGCGCAGGTGCGTCAGAATTCCGGCATCGTCGCCGAGGCGATCATGGCCGGCGAGGACAAGGACAAGGATGACGACGGCGAGGAGGCCGCGGAAGCTTGAAAGGATGATGGGCCGCCGGGCGGCGTTGTTGCAACGCTGCCGTCCGGAGCCGGTGTTCGCGAAGAGGGCGCAGCTTTCAAGAGCGAAGAACCGGCGCAGGAGCGATCAGAACCGCTACCTGTCTTGCCCACGCCGACCCAACTCGTCGAAATCAGGGATGTTGCCGAGCTGATTGCAGAACCAGAGGCCGCTAAACCGAGGAAGGCCGGAGCTGTGAAAGGCAAAGCCGGTGCGAACGCCGGAAGCAACGCCAAGAGTAAGAGTAACCGCAAGAATGATCCCAAGAGCGACCCTAAGAGCGTAGCCGAGAGCAGGAAACCGAAGGCGGTGGCCGCAAAGGCCAAAGAGCCAAAGTTGCAAAGCTCGAAGCGCAAAGGGAAAGGCCGTTAGTGGACTGAAGGTTAGTAAGGCGAAGCGGCGGCGCCCGAGTTATCCGCTGCACCATTCTGGTGACGCGTATCATTGAAGTGATGCATTAGGCATTCGCCCCCGTCGGCACCCGGCTGCGTAAAGCGGCCGCCACCGAGGACGGGGGCGAAGGCGTTGTGGGCTTCTTCACCTCTCCCCGTCATGCGGGGGAGGTCGGCCGCCTTGGCCGGCAATGTGAGGGGCCTTTCCGTCAACTCATGTCTTGCCGTGTCTTGCCAAGTCTTGCCATGGCTTGCCGTCTTGGACTTGCCCCGCATCCGGCTCGGACCCTCGGCCCCCGCCACCTTCTCCCCGCTTGCGGGGAGAAGGAAGAGCTTTCCTAGACTTACGTCACCCCCGCCGCTAAATAGCCCCTGAAAACAACAAGCCGGACGGGGATTTAGCCCCGACAGGGGATTGCACGGTTTTGAAATGAGTGGCGTCAACGATATCCGCAAAAGCTTCCTCGATTTCTTCGCTCGCAACGGCCATCAGGTCGTGGCGTCCTCGGCGCTGGTGCCGCGCAATGACCCCACGCTGATGTTTACCAATGCGGGCATGGTGCAGTTCAAGAATGTGTTCACCGGCCTGGAAAAGCGGCCGTACTCGCGGGCAGTCACCGCACAGAAATGCGTGCGCGCCGGCGGCAAGCACAACGACCTCGACAACGTCGGGTACACCACGCGTCACCACACCTTCTTCGAGATGCTCGGTAACTTTTCCTTTGGCGATTATTTCAAGGAGCGCGCGATCGAGCTGGCCTGGGACCTGGTCACAAAGGAATACGCGCTGCCCAAGGACAAGCTGCTGGTCACCGTCTATATCGACGACGACGACGCCTTCAAGCTTTGGAAAAAGATCGCTGGACTTCCGGACAGCAAAATTCTGCGCATTGCGGGCGACGACAATTTCTGGGCCATGGGCGAAACCGGCCCCTGCGGCCCCTGCTCGGAAATCTTCTACGACCACGGGTCGCATATCCCGGGCGGCCCGCCCGGCTCCCTCGACGCCGAGGGCGACCGCTTCATCGAGATCTGGAACCTCGTGTTCATGCAATACGAGCAGCTCGAGGGGGGAAAGCGCGTCG
>DASYSQ010000064.1:0-4080 GCA_036003145.1 Pseudolabrys sp. | reverse complement strand
TACATCACGGCTGATGCCCGCAACCAGACCGAATACGGTACGGTGCGCGGTTACATCGCGGTCGGTGTCAGCGAGAACGAGCACGGCGGCGACGTCACGGCCTCGAACAACTTCAGTGCAAACCGCGCCTTCATTCAGTGGGCGGGCTTCACCTTCGGTCGCGCGCAGTCGTTCTTCGACTTCTACAGCAACCCGGCGACCTCATATTGGGGTGCCTTCCCGGGTTCCGACACGGGTGACGGTGGCTGGTTCGTGATGGGCTATACCGCACAGTTCGGAAATGGCTTCTCGGCGACGATCGCTGCCGAAGCGCCACGCAAGACCTCGATTGTCAATACCAATCTCGCCTTCCCGCTTATCGGTACAGTGAATAACAGCTACGGCGGCTTCCAGGCTCCTGACATCGTCGCCAACTTGCGCGTCGACCAGGCTTGGGGTTCGGCCCAGATCATGGGCGCCCTGCATGACGTCAATGCGACGTACTACGCTGGCGCCGGCAATAGCGCCCTGCAACTGGCGAGCGGCCATCCGGATGACAAACTCGGCTGGGTGATCGGCGGCGGTATCAAGCTGAACGCTCCGTTCACCGGCGTGGGCGACTACTTCCAGGCGCAGGTGAACTACACCCAGGGCGCGCTGCGGTACGTCTTCCAGACCACGCAGCCGAACTGGGCCATCAACGACAGCGGCAACAGTGCGGGCTTTGGTCCCGTCGCTGACGCTGTGTACGGTGGCCTCATAAACGGCACAGGCCTCTCTGCTGCAACCTCGCTTGAACTGACCACGGCGTGGAACGTCAACGCGGCCTACGAGCACTTCTGGAGCCCGCGCTGGCGTACATCGCTGTATGGCGGTTATGCGCAGGTCAGCTACGGCGGCGCTGCCCAAAGCCTCGGGTGCGGGTTCGGCACCGGTGGTGCCGTGACCAACGGCTGTAATGGCGACTGGAGCACTTGGTGGATCGGTTCGCGCACCCAGTGGAACGTCACCAAGGACTTCTACATGGGTCTGGACGTGATGTATTCCAAGCTGGACAGTGCGACCGCGTTCAACGGTCTGGCGGTCGGTAGCGGTACGATCCCTGTCGCCCTCGCACCATCGCCGAATCTCGGATTTTTGCCGGCGACCGATCCGGACAACTGGTCGTTCCGGTTCCGCGTGCACCGCGACTTCTATCCCTGATCGCGTGATCATGGGTGTTTGAACAAAGGCCCTCGGCGGGAAACCGCCGGGGGTTTTTCGTTTGGATAGGTACAGCCGGGTCGGTAGTTGTGGCCATTCATCTCACTGCCCAATCTCGCGGGCTCAGGCAGATCGTGCGGCTCGAGAGGCAAGCCTTCGCCGCAAAGATACGTTTGGCGAGAGCAGTACTTGGTTGGAGCCAGACCGAACTTGGGCGACGCGTCGGTTTGACACAGAGAGCCATTCACAAACTTGAGCAGGGCGGTACCGAACCGCGAAGAGCCACGGTTCGGGCGCTCGACCAAACTTGGCGCGAGCAAAACATCGAGTTTGAAGACCTGGCCGACGGTGGCTTTAGGGCGACCGTCCGCTCATCCGCTTTCGACCTCGCCGGGACCGTGAAATCAAGGCGTACGTGAGGAAGTCGTGTTGGCAAAACGACAGACTTCCGCGCTCAGTCGTATTAGCTGGAAGGGCCACTGAGAATTACGGAGCGTCTTCATCGCGAATTGTTTGAACGCGATGCCCCAGTACCTCGGCAGTCACGCGGCGCATGGCCGGGGTGCAAACGTGCATCAGCGCCAAGAACTGAGAAAAGTCTCGTCGCGCGTGGCCGTCCTTCGGGATGACGCCTTTCAAAATGTTCTCGTAGACAGGCGCGGCTCGACCCTCCACCTCGGAAACGAATTTTTCGAAGCGCGTGTCCATCGTACCGTCGGCTTTCGCTCCCGGGTAAAAGTGCGTTTGTGCCGCTGTTTCGTCAGGGATCGCCGACCAGATTTTTGCCGCATGCGCAGCAGGACCACATCTTTGGGTCATAAGCGGACATTTTTGTATTCCAAATGCCATGTCCGCTTTACCCGATATCTAGTTTACTGCCCTTCGGCGCGGGCAAACGAGCGCTCGATCAATTCCTTGACCTGCATCTGATGCTTTGTTTTGAAGGCTTTCCACCACGCAACCACTTTTTGGCGCATTTGTTCGATCCCGGCGATCGCTTCCGGAGCGTCGGAATACTGTGCGTAGACCTTCGGCAGGTCGGCCCAACTACCAAGCAGTAAAAAAGGGGGATTATTGAGGGTATCCGATGCGGTGACAAAAGGACTTTTCAGCATTACGGGGACTGCGCCGGCCTCTAACACATCGTAGAGACGGATCGTCTCGGGCGAATTTCCGCCAGGCACCAACCCGAACCGGGACATGCTGAGGTAGCCGGCGTAGCTGACGGGCCCAAGCCCTCCACCGAAGGTTTGAGTTTCCGCGATCAAAAACGGTAGATTGGCATCGCGGATAACTTTCACCATCAATTGGCGTTCGTCGGCGAGTGTTCGCGACCCCAGTGCACCCGCGAAAAATCCCATGATCTTTCTTTCTGTGGCCGGGAGCATAGTCTCTGTATTGATCGGCCCAACGCCGGTCCTGTAGCCGTTAGGAATCCAGGCAGTGCCCAATGACCGCGGGCTAGGCGGGAGCGTCCTTGAACCAATAGTGCCTCAGCACGTAATCGGCGGAACCATAGAACGTGCGATCGTGGTCACCTTGTTCATCAGCCATGTGCAGCAAACCAATGTTTTTCGCGCCGCGCGACCGAGCTTCCTTCAAATAGTCAGCCAACTCCGTGCCGAAGCTGGCGACCAGTGAATCACTGAGGATCGGCACTGGCCCGTTCGGCTCGACCAGAACCATCCGGATAGGTCGACCAATATCGGCGAGCAGCACTTCTTTAATAAACTGCGCCTCGATGACCTTGTCGAGACTCAGTCGCCGCCAAATAAAATTCAATGGGCGTTGCAAAAGTACCTCAATTCGTAAAACCCGCTTTCCGGGTATTAGCGAAGGGAAACGTGCGCACCCAAAATGAGATTAGAATAACTTTACCATGCTGCGAAGCGTGTCTTGGATTCGAATTGTCATATCCGATCACCTGGCCGGCACTTTGATCGACCGCCGCACTACATTGATCGGCGCGAACTTTTCCGGTCCGTACGCCTGTGTCGTATTGCCGGCGCGTCTCGTGCTGATGCATCAGCGCAAACAATAATATCCCTTCCCCGTTCCGCGGGAACAGCTTCGGCCCTCAACGCATCGCGACATGGTATTGAATGATGGGCTCGGGCTGATCGTAGTATTTGCGCATTTCGGCAAAGAAGGGAGGGGGTTCTTCGTAGTCATGCCATATTTTCACCGGTCCAAAAAAAGAAAGCTGCCATTGTGGACGGAAATTCCAATTTAAGGGCAAGACGAAGGGCAAGATTTTCGTTTCCTCAATTGCGACGGCGAACGAACATTGATCGTCGTACCTCATATGCAGCTTCTGGCCCTGCGGGCCGAGGAAGATTATTGAAGAGTCAATCTGTGGGGCTAAACGAGACCAGCTATCAAAAATTGGCCTCGCGCGTTCATTAAAGAATAGAACCCCTGTATTGTATTCAACCGTTTCACCATGAATTCCCCCGTGTCTGCGTGCCCAGGGGCATTCACAGATGCAGCAGGCTAGTCCAAATTCTTGTGCTTTAAGGAATGCAAAGTCGAGACGACCCAACACGACCGTGTCGGCATCAAGATATAACGTTTCACGAAATGGTGAAAGCTCGAGCATTCGTGACTTCTGTAAAAGCCCTTTGACCGGATCATCCGCATCGAGCCGAAAGACTTCGACCGGCAGCTCCGGGTGGACCGAGTTGATCGACTCCCGCGAGCGTTCAAGAGCCTTTTCGGTCCGAGCATTACGGCCCCACACTATGTAGATGACCCCCCGTTCAGACATCACCCCTCCCATTGACGCCAAAAATCTCTGTCGAGATGAGCAACAACTACGCTATTGTCTTAACATGACCTCGCCGCTGCCGCCGATAATCTATGAAGAAATCAGCCTCGATTACATACGCCAATTGATAG
>DASYSQ010000063.1:0-2451 GCA_036003145.1 Pseudolabrys sp. | reverse complement strand
TCTCTTGTGGATGGAATGCTGCTGCCCGATTCCGATTCAGGCCGGTATGGAAGTGGTATGAGAGCCACGCGACGTCTTTGCGGTCCGGAAATTCATCAACCAGCTTTCGAGCCCCTTCCATTGCCTGTTCGGGAGTGTGATGTTCAAGGCCATAAGTTACGAACTTGCCGTCCGTCTTGCGCAAGACCCGGACGCGCCGTACGTCATCGTCCCACTCTAGATGATAGCCGTGATAGACGGTAAAGGGCATACATTGCTCCACTCGGCGCGTGAAGTGTGGCCCCGTTTCCGTTGCCGGGCAAGCCCGGATCGCGGGTTGCGGGGAAAGCTGCGGCGACGTCACTCGGGGTTACGAGTAAGGTCCGCTGGATGCAATTATCGGACGTGTGTAGCGCGACAATCTGGATGCGAAGAGCTCGGCAATCAGAGCTTGAGGCCGGCGGCCGGTAGCGAAGGGATGATCTCCGGTCTGCCGAAAGTTCTCAAGCGGCAAATGCCGCTGTCCGTTCGTTGATTGCCGCGGCGCGTCAATCAGCCCTTTTCCTTGATTGATGGTGTGGAACGGCCCCGCCACCAAGCATCAAGGTGCTAAAGCGTGGTCGTTGCTCGCAACGCCACAATGTAGGGGAGCCGTTCCGTGAAGCAGATTACCACCATCGGTTTGGATTTGGCCAAGCACGTTTTTCAAGTCCATTGCGCAGATGCGGAGGGAAGTCCGGTCCTCAGTCGAAAGTTACGGCGAGCCGAGGTACTGCGCTTTTTCCAGAAGACGCCTCCGTGTCTGGTTGGCATGGAGGCTTGTGGCGGTTCGCATTATTGGGCGCGCGAGATCGCGGCATTCGGTCACGACGTACGCTTGATCCCACCGATCTATGTGAAGCCGTTTGTGAAGCGGGGCAAGACAGATGCAGCGGACGCCGAAGCGATTAGCGAAGCCGTGACCCGCAAAACAATGCGTTTCGTTCCGGTCAAATCAGCCGCTCAGCAGGCTGCGGGGATGGTGTTGAAGACGCGCGCCCTTTTAGTTCGTCAGCAAACCCAGGTGATCAATGCGCTCCGCGCCCATATGTCGGAGTTAGGCATCGTCGCCGCCATTGGTACAGCGAAGGCTTCTGCGTTGATCGCGATTGTACGCGACGAGACTGACTCGCGTCTGCCGAAGGCAGCTCACTTCGCTTTGGCGGAAATTGCTAATCAGATTGATGCATTGACGAGCCAGATCGAAAAGCTCGAGCGGGAGATTGTGGCCGAGGCGAAGCGAGATGAGGACATGCGGCGACTGGTCACGATACCAGGGGTCGGCGCAATCACCGCAGCATCCATGAAGGCGCTTGTCCCAGATCCTTACGGTTTCAAGTCCGCCCGTCACTTCGCCGCCTGGTTAGGACTGACGCCGAAACCCCATTCGAGCGGTGGGAAGGAGCGGTTGGGTGGGATATCAAAAATGGGCAATCCAATGCTTCGCTCCCTGCTCGTCCTCGGCGCCACCTCGGTCCTACGGCGTGCGCGAGGCAATGCCAATGCGCCTCAATGGCTGATCGCCCTTTTGGCTCGACGTCCGTTCAAGGTCGTTGCCGTCGCGCTCGCCAATAAAATGGCGCGGATTATTTGGGCGCTTCTCACCAAAGGCGGAACATATCGGAATACTGGTGCGGCAACGGCGGCAAGTGCCTGAACCGAAGGACCAGGACGGACTGGCCGGCCTCGAAAAGCCGGGCAGAGGCGAGGTGCCGACACAGGCGATGATTCCACGGGACGAAATCCCGAGGCGAGAGAAGCTAGCGCGACAATGCGCTCACAGCGCGTTTGATTGATCAGCTCCTCGCATCGCGGACTTCATCGAGGCCAGCGGTCAAGACCGCGCAGCAAGGCCGGACATATGACCGCACCGTTCCCGCGGGATGAATCGTCTGAAGAAAGCACTTGCCTTCGGGGCCGTTCCACATATGTCGCGTGTGTGGCGGGTCGGCCGGGGTTGCGCTTGCGTTCGAGTGCGGCGCGTCGTCGATAGCTCTCGACATTCATTTCGAGAATGGTGGCGTGGTGAACGAGGCGATCGATGGCCGCCAGAGTCATTGCCTGATCCGGGAACACTTTGCTCCATGCGCCGAACGATTGGTTGGCGGTGATCAGCAAGGAGCGCCGCTCGTAACGGCTTCCGATCAGTTCGAACAGAACACTGGTTTCGGCTTGGTCCTTGCTGACGTAAGTGATGTCGTCGAGGATCAGCAGGTGATATTTGTCGAGCTTGGCGATGGCAGCTTCAAGAGCGAGTTCGCGGCGGGCGATTTGCAGCCGCTGCACCAGATCGGTGGTGCGTGCGAACAGCACGCGCCAGCCGTTTTCGACGAGAGCAAAGCCGAGCGCTGCCGCCAAGTGACTCTTTCCGGCGCCCGGCGGTCCGAACATGATCAGGTTGGCACCTTTTTCGAGCCAGCTGTCGCCGGCAGC
>DASYSQ010000062.1:0-12733 GCA_036003145.1 Pseudolabrys sp. | reverse complement strand
GATGACTGCCTCAAATTCCTCAATTTCCCGTTCATCGCCGAGATTTTCAGTCGGATGCTTCAGCCAATCACGCGTTTCGTTTAGGTATGCGTTCCACTCCTTGCCGGTGAGACCATCCGGCCTTTTTGCCAAGAGCAACTTCCGCAGGTGTTCCGGTTCGGCATCGCCCACTACTCCTTCGGCGGCGCAGGCTAGGGTAATGGCACACTCGTATTCCTTGGCGTACAAGTGGGCGATAGCCGCGTGAATTTGTGTAATAGCCGCCTGCTTTTTGGTGACCGTTCTTTTGTTTGTCCCCCACACGCAATAGTCTCCCCCTCATGGGTTACAACGCACGAAACGACGAAATCCGCGACAACATCACACGGATGAAGCGCGAATGGGAAGCGCAGCGGGACGCGCTGGCCACCGTGCGTCGCTTCAATGCCCGACTGTCGGCCAAGGGCTATTCGTGGTTCTGGCCAAAGGTCGCCACCGAACACTATTCCTTACAGAATCTTAAACTTCGTATCTTAACTTGTCTGGATTGCGCCGCCGAACGCGCGAAAAGAGGCCCGCCGGATCGGTGGTCAGGTGCGATTACAGAGCGTAAGGACCCATGTCCCCTTCCAGTGCAGTCGATTCCGAAGCAATTTGTCCAAAGTGCCGAACGGGCATGGTCCACGTTGCCGTGACGCCCCACCCTGTCGTGCGCAACATGCAGCGAAATACCTTTGTTTGTTACTCCTGCAGGTGCACACGAACATACATGCTGCCGGGCACAGCTGAAGCCGATATGCGCATCAATGAAACTGCAAGGAGCGCCTGACGGCGTCCTGAACAAGATCCGTCTTACGAATGACTGATCGCAGAAATGATGATCGCATCGCCACGCACAGGCGTGGTGTCATCAAATTTGGTCCGGCGGGACAAGAACTTGCATGCACTGTTGATGACCTCACGATGGCGGGCGCAGGTCTTCATGTTGGAACCACTTTCGGATTGCCAAAAGTTTTTCGACTGACCGTCGATGGCGAAACGGAAACCAGGCATTGCAGAGTCGTTTGGACCGACGGCAAACGAGTCGGCATTTCATTTGAATAATCGATTCGCGCGCTGACCAAGCGTCACTCACCCAATCAAGGTTCGCGCCCAGCTTACAAACGCATAGAACCTGTCGGGAAAGACGATAAAATAAAAAATCAGCGCCGGCGGCGCCAACAAAAACAGCCAATCGCGCATTGGCGGCTCCTGTAAACTGGACCGCATTATCCCAAGATGTGCCTTTCTTGAAGAATAAGATGATGCCTCGTATTTTAACGTTATGGCTACCAAGGATCACGATGCGGTGATCATCTTAAAGAGACGCGCGGTCGAGGTGGGGGCGCTATTCGAACATAATCCCTATTTTCGCGTCTGTCCGCCAAATCGACCGGCAAGGGCGGCGTGCCCCTTCGATAATGACGTCGAAATTCGCGGGAATACCGTACGTTGTCGATACCTGAAGGCATGCTCCTGCGTCCGAGATATTCCGCACGGCACATTCAAGTTTTGGCGCCTTGTCACTCAGAACGATTTGCGCGTTTTTGAGTACCCGCTTGCGAAAGATGGTTCTATTTTCTTGCATGACCCGACGCTTATCGGACAATTCCTATAAAATATTAAAAGCAATTACGGAACAATGCATCGAAAACATTCTCCTGTTTTTGCACGTGAAAAGGTTCAGATTGGCGGCCAAATCTAGCCGTACAGTCCACAGCCACATCGGATTTTCCAGATTCCGGCTCAAGCCGGATTTTGACCGAGAAGAGCGAGCGCTTCGTTCTTGCGTGCGAGTTCCTGTTCCAGCCGGGCAATGTTATCGAAGAGGCGCTCGCTTGTGAGGCGAAGAAAATAGAATCCGAATTGAGGATTCTGAAAATACAGCTCCTTCACTTGCTGGTAACTCGCCGTCAATACTTCGCCATCCTCAATACACTCAATGGTTTGGGTGCGACGGTTACCAGGCGCGAGGAGACCGAGATCGCCGAAAACCTGACCGGTTGGAAGGTCGATACCCATTTCACAAAGGCGATACCGGCCGCTGACGCTGTAGTACATTGCATCGGCCTCATCGCCTTTACGAAAAACGATGTCACCCTTGCGGAAGCCGCGCCGAGACATAAACGGCTTTAACCAATCAATCGACGTTTCGCCGTACGAGGCGGCGGCTTCGACGTCCTGAATCAGTTTTCTCATTTGTTGCAGCCGTACGGTGTTGAGCGGAAGAAGAATCAGGTTCAATACAAGCGTCGGATATATTCCCCCAAAAAATCCGTAGATGATGAAAAGCGCGTTGCACGTCATGCTCACAACACGCAAGGGGATCATTGTCTTCATAGCGCATGTGACGATGCTCGACGCTACCGCCGCGTATCCGAACCACATCGGCCATTCAGTGTGCCTGAAAAATTCCATACTCTTCCCCCGTCTCGACTTCGCCCCCTGTCCGGATACCCGCCGCCGCGACTGCTAACAAATGGCGGAACGCGAACACTTTACTATTACAGCGGCGGGAGGCCCGGACAAACGCCATCGCCGGACCGCCCTCATGCATTTTACGACAAGTGGCGTCCAAAGAATGACATCATCGAGTCGCCCACGCCCGGCGAAGCCCTTTCCATCATTTCGCATCACGCTCATGCAAGGAACGAAGCCGCCGTCGGTCGCACTTTTGCTTACGATAGCACAGATGCGCTTGATCGATGGAAATGCTAGCAAAGCGGCCCTACCAGGATGTATCGACAGTGAAGTCGCAATTCGAAGTCGTCGTTGTCGGGGGCGGAATCGGCGGATTGTTCGCTGCGAACGCGCTGATCGCACATGGCATCCCGGTATCCGTTTATGAGCAGACCCCTGCCCTGGGCGAGGTCGGAGCAGGGGTATTCCTGACACCGAACAGTGTGCGCCAACTCCACCGGGTGGGGCTGGGCCCAGCCGTGGAAAGATGGGGGGCGCGCGTTGGCCCGGATTCCCGATATTTCCGCCACGACGGGGCGCCGATCGCCCCGGTCCAGGTGACGGACTCCTCAGGATGGAACGCCACATTCGGAATGCACCGCGCAGACCTTGTGGAGTTTCTGGCAGGTGCCCTCCCCTCCGAGGTCGTACGCACCGGGCACCGCTGCATCGGTTTCGAACAGGATAGAGACCGGGCCTGTTTGTCGTTCGCGAATGGAGCGACGGTCGAAGCCGATCTCGTCATCGGTGCGGACGGAATTCACTCCGAGCTTCGACCGCACGTATTTCCTCCCTCCCGTCCGGTGTTCTCGGGATCGGTCGCCTATCGAGGCATCGTATCGCACGAGCTTGTTCCGGACTGGCCGGCCAACGCCTGGCTGATGTGGCTTGGAAAAGGAAAGCACTTTCTCACGTTCCCCGTGCGCGCCGGCAAACTTGTCAATTACGTCGGCTTCGTTCCGGCGGACCAGGAAATGAAGGAGTCGTGGTCATCTCCCGGGGATCCGGATGTTTTGCGCCGGGAGTTCGCGGGCTGGGATCCGCGTATCGAATTATTGTTGCGGCAGGTTCAAATGACGTTTCGGTGGGCTCTCTATGACCGTGAGCCGTTGCCGACATGGACCCGCGGAAGGCTTACTCTCCTGGGCGATGCCGCGCACCCGATGCTCCCGCATCTCGGCCAGGGCGCCAACCAGTCGATCGAGGACGGAATGGCCCTCGCGACGATTCTGGCGCGAGCAGACCGGCAAACCGCTCCCCCCGCGCTCATTGCCTACGAACGCCTTCGCCGGGAGCGTGTCGCGCAGGTCCAGCGCGGCGCGCGCGAGAATGGACTCCGATACGACTCCGTTTATGCCGATCTTGGCGTGCGCGATGCCGAGATCACCGCTCACGCCGCCTTTCGCAAGCGGCTTTACGATCACGACGTCGTACCCGAAGCGCAAGCCGCCGCGATAACGCAAATCTAGGGCTGTCTACTGTATCTTCACGTTTGCTGTCTTAATCACAGTATTCCAGCGATCCACTTCCTTGCGCATGAACTTCGCCGTCGCATCGACGGAACCGCCAACAATCTCCGCCGACAATTTTTTCAGGCGGTCCTGTACCTCCGGATCGCGCAGTGCTTCGCTGATATCCGCGTTCAGCTTTTGCGTAATCGCCTTGGGGGTTTTCGGGGGAGCGACAACGCCATACCAGGCGGCCGACTCGAAGCCAGGCAGCGTCTCGGCCATTGTTGGCACGTCGGGCAGCGAAGGCAGGCGTTTCTCGGATGCGACCGCAATCAGGCGCAGCTTGCCGCTCTCGATAAGCGAAAGTGAGACGCCCAGATTGTCGAACATGAAATCAACGTCCCCCGCGAGCAACCCCTGCAAAGCGGGCGCCGATCCCCGATACGGAACATGCTGAACCTGGACCTGCGCCATCATCTGCAACATCTCGGATGTCAGATGCGAGGTCGTGCCATTCCCCTGTGTCGCCGAGGTCACTTTTCCAGGGTTCGCTTTAAGATAGGCAATGAATTCCGGAACCGTTTTGGCAGCAACCTTATTCGGATTGACCATCAACGCGTTCGGCACCTGCACGGTGACAATGACAGGCTCAAATTGCATCGGGTCGAAGCCGATGTTCGGATAAAGATTCTGATTGATCACAAGCGGAGGCGGTGGCGCCGATAGCAGCGTATAGCCGTCCGGTTCGGATTTATAGGCGAATTCGGCCCCGACATTTCCACCGGCGCCGCTGCGATTCTCGATGGTCACCGGGTGGCCCCATTTGCGGGAAAGCCAGTCGCCGATGACTCGCGGGATGGCATCCGCGGTGCCGCCTGCGGGAAAAGGCACAATGATTTTGACGGGCCGGCTCGGATAAGTCTGCGCCTCACTTCGTTCGGACGACGAGAGCGCGGCCGCAATTGCCAGGATCAGGGTCAGAACACCCACGATTGGCCGAAAACCCGCCTTGTGCATTCGATCCTCCCTGAACGCGCGCACCTCAACCCTGAATTTCTTTATTTCCGACCAGCTAGCTTTTTTTTGTAGATTCGACGGATCGCACCGGCGTCTCGGGTATCAAATTTCCATGTCTGCGGCCGTAAGTTGATTTGCCGTTCTGACGCCAATTGCCGGCCACCGCGGCGTTGGCAAATTGCGTCCACGCCTCGTCCCAATCACCGAGCTCGTATCCGTGCCACGGCGGCTGCGGTACGATCCGCGGCAACTTGAGCTCTTCCCATATCTTCTTTGCCCGGGTCATGAATTCCTCGGTCGGCAGCGCCAGGGGAGGCATATCGTGCTTGAGCGTTGCGTCGATCATCAGCGTTCCCTCAAACGCGGGACGGCCGGACTTTGGCCCATGACCGCTCGACCGATAGGGGACGATATGCGCATCCTCCATGAAGTTTGATCGGTATGCCAGGGACCAGAAGATGGCGTCGGCATTGTCCGGTGAAATATCGTCCGATACGGCGATGACAAGCTTTCCGCATTGCGCCTGCAGTGTCGCCGCACCCTGCATACCCCGCCACACTTCTGTTTGTGGCGTGCCCCGTTCGAATTGCAGAAAGATAACCTTGCGCAAATTCGTCAGCGGCTCATGCATGACGACCCGTTTGATGCCGCGTATGCCCAGCGCGTGCCGCAGGTGTTCCAAAAACATCGGCTCGTAGGCGACTTTCTTGAGAACCGATGATTCGCTCGGCGTTACCTGGCTGATGATTGATAGAAAGACCGGCTTGCGTTTGCGCGTGATGGCGGTCACCTGCATCGACATATTGAAATCCTCGAGCGCAACGTGCCCGTGGCTTTCACCAAACGGGCCTTCCGGCTCGAGAAGATCCGTATCGATAACGCCTTCGATGACGATCTCGGAATCAGCCGGCACGATCAGGTCGACCGTCTTGCAACGCACGGTTCTGACAGCCTTGCCGATGAGACCGCCGGCTACGTCCATCTCGTCGACGTCGATTGGAAGCTTTTGTGGTCCGGTGAACAGAACAGCTGGTGCACAACCGACCACGATTGCGCAGGGCATAAGCTTCCCGAGCTTCTTGTATTTCTGCCAGTGCAAGTATCCGCCCGCACCACCCAGCCGGGAAGCCATACGCACGCCAAGCCGGTCATTGGCTTTGAGTGCTGCGCGATAGGTGCCCATGTTCTGGATGCCGTTTTCCGGATCCTTCGTCACACAGAGCGTCGCAGTCAGATACGGCGCCGAGTCAAATCCGGGAGTGGAGATTGGGACCGGAAGACTCGCGAGCCCGCCACCTTCCGCCGCCAGATCCTTTCCGGTCTGCACGATTTCATGACACGGGGCCTTGTCGACCAGAACCGGCGCGATGGGATTAGCCATGGCCTTCACCCACAAGGCTCCAATAGCATCTACGGAGACGCCGAGCCCGGTCGCGTAAATTTCAGGAGAGGCCGCAAGTCCACCGACAAGCACAGGAATGTCATAACTTTCGCCATGCGCGCCGACGACATTGGTGAACAGAAAGGCACGTCGGTCCTCCTCGCGCAGACCGCCCTGAAATTGCCAGCGCGCGAGCGGGTGGAGTTCGGAATCTTTGTCGATTGGACGATCAATTCGCGTGAGAAGGCCGCGTTCCGTCAGCCGCGCTATGTGCTCGTGCAAATCGGAAGGTGCTTTTTGCGTCATGGTCATTTCCATCGCCGATCTCCGATAGCACCAAGCTTCGTTGGCAAATCAAAACAAATTCGTCCGGCAAGCCGCGACAGGGAACGCTTTTACGTCGTACCATCATATAGTACTACATACAAAGTTCGCTCGACCTCGCCCGATCCACCTCCAACGACCGTAACCGAATTCAAATGATCCGATTGGTTGGCGTCTTTCTCATCGCCGTGCTCGCGTTTGTCCCGCAGCGGCCCTCCTCCGCAGATGAAACCTATCCCACGCGTCCGATACGTTTGATCGTCGGGTTTGCGGCAGGGTCCAGCGGCGACGTTGCCGCCCGGATCGTTAGTCATAAACTTGGTGACCTGCTGGGCCAGACGGTCATTGTCGAAAACCGTCCCGGCGCCAGCAGCATGATCGCGACCGACTATGTCGCGCGGAGCGCGAAGGACGGCTACACGCTTTTGTTCGCTACGATCGCGGCGACCATCAACACGACGTTGATGCCGAGCAAAGGTGCAAATTTTGAAAAGGATATGGCGCCGATTGTTCTGGTTGGCTCGATCCCGAATATCCTCGTTGTAAATCCAGATCTTGGTGTCAACACCGTGAAGGAGCTCATTGCACTTGCCAAACAGAAACCGGATGAGCTGCTTTATGGCGCATCCGGCCTCGGCAGTGGCCCGCATCTGGCGACCGAACTTTTCAAGCAGATGGCGGGAATAAAGATGACCGGCGTCTTGTATCCGGGCAGTGGGCAAACCGTCATGGACCTTATTTCCGGCCGCATTCAGGTGATGTTTTCGCCGGCGTCGACGGTTTTAGCATTCATCAAGGATGGACGCGTCAGAGCGCTGGCGACAACCGAATCCAAACGCACGAATGCGGCCCCCGAACTACCTACAATCTCCGAAGCCGCCCTGCCCGGCTACGACGCGGGCCTTTGGTTCGGCATTCTCGGACCGGCGGGCATGCCAAAGCCGATCATTGACAAGATTTCGAATGCAGCAAATAGCGCACTCAAAGATCCCGATGTTTTAAAACAGCTCACGACGCAGGGCCTGGATGCGCGCGGAGGGAGTCCCGAAGAGTTCGCCCTGTTTATAAAGAACGAAACGGACCGATGGGCGCGTGTCATCCGTCAGATGGACGCAGCAAAAGATAACAAGGAAGGCGCTGCGCGGCATGATCAGGAACGCAAATGAAGTGCGGCCTCGATTAACACCGGTGCGGCCAAGTTCTTTGGCCCCCCCTTCAACCCGATATATCTTTGAATGTTCTCGATCATGGCTTCGCGCATATCCCTGCGCGTGCTTTCAAGGCGTTTGGAGTAGGTAAACAGGATTGCTTGCTCGATCTGCTCCGCCTCAATCTCGATGCTTTTGACGCGCGCGCTGAAGCTTTCGGACTCGTGGTGTTCCAGCGCTTTCATGCTTTGCCGAACGCGCCGCAGCGGACGGACGACATTGTCCTGCCACGCAACAACAAGACGCAAGGCCTGTTCGATGTCCTCGCGGCTCAAAACAATGGCCTGCATGCCGGTCCACGCGCAGAAAAGCAGGACATTGACGTCCGCTCCGGCTATTTCCTGCAACGCCAGGCACTCTTCGGCGACGCCTGCTCGGCTGTAGATCGCAAGGGAAAAGCGCCAGAACTCGTTGTCGTATTGAAGTGTGCCGGAGTCGCTGTGGGACGGACTTTGTGGGTTCAAGCTTTCACCCGGCAATCACGAATTGTCCGCCTCTTCACGGTTTTTCGGACGCTCGCGTTCACCGGTCCAGCGCCGGATCTTCCCGGTATCGATGTCAAAAAGATCAAGGACGCGCGCGAGCGTATGATCAACCATATCTTCGATCGATTTTGGTTGTGCGTAAAATGCCGGAACCGGGGGATAGATGATTCCACCCGCCTCGGTCACCGTGGCCATACTACGGATGTGTCCGATGTGAAGGGGGGCTTCCCGCAACATGAGGACCAAACGGCGGCGCTCCTTCAAGACAACGTCGGCCGCTCGCGAGATCAGGTTCGCCGTCATTCCCGTTGCGATTTCGGACATCGTCTTGATCGAGCATGGGGCGATCACCATCCCTCTCGTCGGGAAGGAGCCGCTGGAGCAGGCCGCACCGACGTCGCTATTGGAGTAGACCACTGTCGCCATGCGCTCGACGTCGGCGAGCTTCAGGGATGTCTCATACGCAAGGGTCATCTGCGCCGCGCGGGACACGATTAGGTGCGTCTCGACGTTGCAGCTGCGCAATAATTCCAGCAGTCTGGCCCCATAGATCGCCCCGGACGCCCCGGTAATGCCGACCAGAAGCGGGGGATTCAAGGGTTTGATCGCGAGATGTTTCATAGACTGCATATAATGCAGCAACTCAGGCGCCAATGACAGACCAAAATCCTCCCTTCCGCTTCATCGGTCAGCCCTTGCCGCGCAATGAAGATGCGCGACTGCTGACGGGTCGTGGACAATTCACCGACGATTTCAATTTTCCGGGTCAAGCCTACGCGGCAATGGTCCGCTCGCCGCATGCCCACGCGCGGATTGTCGGGATCGACAGCTCCGCCGCCAGAACAATGCCGGGCGTTCTTGGCGTGTTTACCGGGGCTGATTGTGTCGCCGACAACCTCGGCGCAATCCCTCACGATCCACTGCCGAAGACAAAATTCGACATGAAGCTGCGTGGCCCCGGCGGCGGCGAGATTTCCTTCGACCGCCATCTATTGCTGCCGCATGACAAGGCGCGGCACGTCGGAGAAGCGGTCGCGATGGTTGTCGCCGAGACCCAGGCGCAGGCATTCGATGCCGCAGAAGCTGTGACGATCGAATATGAGGAGCTGCCCTGCGTCATACATTCCGAGGACGCCATGCAGCCCGGCAAACCGGCGGTGTGGGACCAGGTTCGCGACAACATTTTGGTCGATACGCGTTTTGGAAATGTCGCGGAAACGGATCGAATCCTTGCGAATGCCCCCCACGTCGTCTCGATGGCATTTCACATCGACCGTGTGACCGGCGCGCCGATGGAGCCACGCGTCACCGTCGCGAAATACGATAAGGACCATGATCGCTACACGATCCACGCCGGCAGCGGCGGGGCCGTGCGTCAAAAGCGCGAGCTCGCCGAAGTCCTCGGCATCGACCCGGAAAAAATCCGCGTGCTGTCTTATGATGTCGGCGGAAATTTCGGTACGCGCAACCGTGTCTATGTCGAATTTGGCCTCGCGCTTTGGGCCGCGCGAAAGCTTGGTCGTCCGGTCAAGTACAGGGCGACACGTTCCGAATGCTTCATCAGTGACTACCAGGGCCGCGACCTGGTAACGAAACTGGAGCTCGGGCTCGACGAACGAGGCCGTTTCCTGGCGCTACGTGCCACCAATATCAGTAACGCCGGCGCACACTGCGTTTCGCTGTCGCCGCTCAGCAAAGGAGCTGGTCTGATTACCGGTAGTTACGATATTCCGGTCGCATCCTTGCGTGCCGTTTCGGTGTTCACCAATACGGTTCCGACGCAAGCCTACCGCAGCTCTGGCCGCCCCGAGGTCACCTTCGCCATCGAAAGGCTGATCGACATTGCAGCCAGGAAACTCGGCATTAATCGCGTCACACTGCGCCGCCGTAATTTGGTGCGGCCGAAGTCAATGCCTTACCGGAACGCCGTCGGTATGCGCTACGACAGCGGGCGCTACGAAGACAACATGGATATCGCGATGCGGCTCGCGGATTGGGACGGCTTCAAGTCGCGCCGGCGCGAAGCAAAGAAGCGCGGCAAGCTTCTGGGCCTCGGTCTGGCCAACTACGTCGAATCCTCGATCGGTGCACCCAAAGAGCAAACGCGCATCAACGTGCGTCCGGATCGCCGCGTCGAGGTGGTCATCGGCACCCAGCCGGCTGGACAGGGCCACGAAACCAGCTTTGCGCAGGTGATTGCTGACCTGATCGCTGTGCCAATCGAATCCGTGCAGATTATCCTGGGCGACACCGACGTCGTAAAAGCCGGCGGCGGCACGCATTCCGGCCGCTCCATGCGGCACGCAGCGACAGTATTTTCCCTGGCCGCGGGCGAGTTGATTGCCAGGGGCAAGCGGGCTACCGCAGCTATCCTGGACACGACGCCGGACCGTGTCGACTTCAGCGACGGGCGTTTTGCGGCAAGGGAAAGCAATCGCAGCTTCGACTTTCTGGAGCTGGCGCAGGAAATGACACGCCACAAAATGCCAGACGATCTTTCCGCCGGACTCGCAGTCGTCACCGACAACGAGATGCATGATCCGGTATTTCCGAACGGATGCGCGATTTGCGAAATCGAGATCGATCCGGAAAGTTGCGATGCACGCTTGACCCGCTACACGTCGGTTGACGATGTCGGGCGTTGCATCAATCCGCTCATTGTCGACGGCCAGACTCACGGGGCAATCGTACAGGGCGTCGGCCAGGCACTGTGGGAGCAGTGCGCGATTGACGCCTCCGGCCAGCCCCTGTGCGGATCGTTCATGGACTACGGAATGCCGCGTTCCGACCGCTTGCCCTCTTTCGTCACGAAGATCGTCGAAGTTCTGTCACCGACCAATCCACTCGGCATCAAGGCCGGCGGTGAAGGCGGGACGACGGCCGCGCCGGCGGTCATCGTCAGCGCGATCGTCGATGCGCTCGCTCCTTATGGTATCGACGACATCAAGATGCCGGTGACGCCCTATCGCATCTGGCAGGCAATCCAGGATCGAAGGGACGTCACTTCAGACTAGTCGCTCGTCTTGCAGCTGAAACCGGACCGTTCCAGTCTGGGCAAAAGCCAAATCGGGGAATGAAATGATCAACAAATTCATCGGTTTCTGCATATTCGTTGTTTCGCTCGCGGTGATCGTCGAGCCGGCGGTCGCCCAGAGCCTCGCGGGCAAAACGATCAAAATCATCGTTCCCTATGCAGCAGGCGGTACTGGTGATGTGGTTGCGCGCGTGCTGGCTCAGGCGATAACGCAAAAGACCGGCCAAACGATCGTCGTGGAAGACCGCCCAGGCGCAAGCTCAATTGTCGGCAGCGAATTCGCGGCGCGCGCGGCGGCGGACGGCACGACAATTTTGCTCGTCGAAAACCCCTTTATTCTGAGTCCAATCCTTTTTCCCGGTCACTACGATCCCATCAGCAGTTTTGAGCCTCTTTGCTATGTCGCCGCAACGCCGGCGGTGCTTGCTGTGAGCAGCAAATCCGATATCCACACTCTGTCCGACTACCTCAAGCTCGCAACATCGAAACCAGGTGCAGTTTCTTACGGCGGCACGGGACCGGCATCCATTATTCACATCGCTGGCGAGCTCCTGAAACGCGATGCCAAGGTCGACATAACTTATGTGCCTTATCCCGGTTCGCCTCCCGCAATGAACGCGACGCTTGCCGGCACGATCACTGCGGTTATGGCGAACTATTCCGATCTCAAGGGACAGATTGAGGCGGGGGCATTGAGGCCGATCGCCGTGCCCGCGAAAAAGCGCGCAGAGGCGTTGCCGAACGTTCCGACGCTGGCGGAAAGTGGATTCAACAACCTGGATGCCGCGGTCTGGTTCGGTTTTGTTGCGCCCGCCAAAACGCCAAAGGAAACGCTGGCGCAGCTCTCGCAATACGTATCGGACGCAGTCAAGTCCGAGGGCGTTGCCGACAGGCTCAAGAGCCAGGGAATGTTCATCAATCTTTTCTGCGGAACGGAATTCGGAAACTTTTTATCCGATCAGAAGCATTCATACACGGAGTTCGCGCGCGAGTTCGATATTAAGCCATAACGACACGACACGCCGTCATGGCCGGGCTCGTCCCGGGCCTAAGCTGATGGCCAGCCGCGGATCCGCACTCGTCATTGGCCGAGATCAAAGGCGTGGATGCCCGGCATAAAGCCGGGCATGACGGGAGAGAGGCCGTGCGTTTCACCTGTCATGGCCGGGCTTGTCATCGCGCCTCGCTATCTTCGTCATGGCCGGGCTTGTCCCGGGCCTAAGCAGATGGCCAGCCGCGGATCCGCACTCGTCATGGCCGGGCTTGTCCCGGCCATCCACGTCTCGGCGGCCTTGCAAGATCAAAGACGTGGATGCCGGCATAAAGCCGGGCATGACGGTGGAGAGGCGTGCATG
>DASYSQ010000061.1:0-11476 GCA_036003145.1 Pseudolabrys sp. | reverse complement strand
GGGCGCAGCGATCGGCCGGGGCGTGGGCGGGATCGTGCTGACCAACCAAAACGGCGCGGTACTTACTCTGTCGGGACGGCAGGCCGGACTGATCGTTGCCGCCGACCTCAACGGCCTAGTGATCACGGTGCGGTAGCGGCGTAATTGAAGCGCGTGGCTCGCAACGCTGAAACGCATAGGCTGATACACCCAATGTCCGCTTCACCCCAGAAAGCGGACATTTGTGCACTCGCCATGTCCGCTAAGTGCCAATAGCGGACATGGCAGGCTGGCTTTTCCTGTTACAACCGCCGAAGGGCTTCAATCCCGTCGGGGGGTACCAGCGTCAGAAGATTGATCAATTCGGTCAAGTCGGCGCGTTTAACACTGCCGTGACCTGCTCCGACGTACTCGAATTCGACCCGAAACCGGCATCAATCAAATCACGTTTCGTCTACGTCGTGCACTCTAATATGGCTATGCGGAAACTTCCGCTTCAATTCCATGCCTGCTTTTAGTGCCTCAATAAAAATTCCATATGTGGATCCAACGTCTCCGTCGATTTCCACAACATAGGTTTCAGGAGCCAAAACGTTATTCTCAATAACGCCTTTCATGGGCCACCTCCGCGACACCAAACTATTTGAATGATCGAGTTAAGGATTGCTTAAATCGGGTTAATTAATTACTCGGTCTATTGGGCGCGGGCAGTGAACCCCAAATCGCGCACAAAGCTGCAAAATATTTGGCAAACCGCTCAATTCGCGGTGTACGGAACCTGGATGGCAAAGCACGGCCAGCGCTTTGACTGACACCGATGCTGTTGTCAGTTTTGGATCATTAGCGGACACACCCTCAGCCAAAATGCGACTTTGTCTGCTGTTGTCCAATGGCGGACATGGCGCCACCCGTCTCCGCTTAGGCGTTTAGACGACATTAACCATGATGATCCAAAGTTCTCACCGGCCTAGCAACGCACACATGGTGAAACAATGCAGAGCACATGCCTCTTAGACCATTCAGGAGAGGCCGCAATCCCGAGCTTCCTGTGCCGCGCCTGCCACCCCGAATTGAACGTGCACGTTGCGTCGCAACCTATTCTAACTGCCGAAGTGGAAACGCTACGAACCCCGACGGAAGAAGCCACGCACCAGCGGCAACTTCCATACCAGGCTGCTATTGCAGCGTAGTGACATTCGAGAAGAAATTGCAGCGCTATGGCACCTTAAAAGAGCCGTAGCGATCCAATCCGGTCATCGTAGCGCGGACATCCCGTAGCGTCTTTCGCCTCAAGATCGGAGTGTCAAAACGACGTGGTGTCTGTCAAGGCGTTTAGCCGTTCCAGGTCATTGACGAGGTCGTGAAAACATTCAAGAGGCACAGAATAAGTTCGTTCAACGCTTGAATATTTTGTGGTCAATGAAACGACCACGGTCTTATCGTCGGGCGAGAAAGCCTCCGCCCTCATAGCGATGACGCTGACTGGAAGGGCAAGGCACGGGACAACTTTATTGCCGGCCGAGTTCAGATTCTGCGACGCCGAGTGATTAGGCGCTGTGGGCATTGTTGCGCTCCTCCCTCTCGGATACCCGTTGCGAAACAGAGCGGCTCGATAGCAAGGATCCCACTCATTACAGAAATATGCCTAACACTTCATTAAGCCAGATTGCCGGGATGCGCCGAGTGTCACTCAGGCGTAAAAGAGAACGGCTACTCTACAAATGAGAGGGCATCGACGCTCGCAAGAATTGGCGGCGGTAGAATGCGCATGAAAGTCTTGCGACTCAGCCGTTCCAATGTTCGATTGTGGCGTTCCTCCCATATGACTTCGCCCCGACTCCCCGGCGAGCTGGGCATTTTTCCGTGGAGACACGCGAGACGTTGGCATGTCCGCTTTAGGTCACGCCAAGCCGGTGGTGGATGGGAAATAAGAATTAGGATCCCTCAATCTTGCCAGTACGCTTGACGCGCCAAATTTTGAAAGCAAAAGCCAGGTTGGACCACACGCCTGCCGCCAACACACCCATCAAGAGTCGTCCTTGGTGAATTCCGGGCGTTTTTTCAAATAATACCAGGATCATTTCGACGACTATTCCAATTGCCGCTGCAGAAACGACGACTTGCCACCAAGCCCGGCAGAAATACCCTGCGACGAGTGCAGGCAAGGCCGCAAATGGATCAATAAGTTTCGTGACAAAAATTACCAGGGCGACCTTTAAAGCGAACTCACCCATTGCTTCTGTCCTCCGCCATGAGCCGTGAGGAGATCATTGAGCGCGATTTTTTTGATTGCGCAAGTTCTACGATCAGCCGTCGATATGGCCGCGCCGCCCACCCATCGCAATCATCAGCCCGCACGTCCGCTGTGGGTCAAAAGCAAACATGTGCGGTGCAACAGCTCATGTCCGCCAGTGCCAGAAGCAGACATGCGCAATGTAACTCAGGATGTCCACTAAGTGCCAGAACCGGACATTGGAATATCAACGCTTCAGGGAGCGGACCGCTGATTGTTGTCACGGGTATGAATGTGACCGCAGTCTTTGCACTGGAAGAAGTGCACATCATCTCCCTTTTCGCGCCTTTCGACAGTCTGCCTAAACTCCAGTTTGCCGCGACAACGCGGACAAGGGCCAGGATTGGTACAGGTGGGTTGCATCGCACTGATGTAATGCACGGCGGTCAAATGGCCTTGTGAGTTGACGCCAAGTTTTTGTGACTATCTTCCAAGGGCGGTGATGCCACCATCGTCACATCGGATGTGACAACGACGCTGGCCCCGCTACGGCCAAATTGGGAGGCGGCCCGATACGACCGAAAGAATAATTATCATCACAACCGTGAGCATCGCCAGCAGCACGCTTCCGCCGAAATGCATACCGTTGTCCTATTTTGTAGAGAATTGGATGCGGACGCGTAGCAGGACCAGGGCCCGATTTAGTTCGTCGAATGTCTGCCTTTGGTCTCCTGCAGACATTGCGCGTACAGAAACAGAACATCGCTGAGTGCTTTTTGATCTGGATCAACAAGCGGTGGCCTGACACCGCGCACCAAAAATAAAATCAATCTGATATCTGTGCCAGTAATGCACGGTTTCGCAGAACCAATGTTCGACACGTTGCTCGCGCAATTGATCCCGATTTATCCAGCTTGGTGATGGTCCGGCTAACGGTCTCGATTGTAAGCCCAAGATGATCGGCGATGTCTTGGTGGGGCATTTGTAGATCGAGATGTTTCGGATTTCCCATCCTCATTGATAGGTCAATCAAGAATGTTGTTACGCGGCATTCGGCACTCCTGCTCAGCAGCAACAAAGACGCTTGCGTGCGTCGAAGCTCATCTGTCGTAGCGGCCAAAAGATAGGTCGAAATTCTGCTATCGTGCCTGGCGGCTGCAAGCAAAGCGTTGCGTTTGAAAAACAACACTGCTGTGTTTGCTGTGACTTCCAGCGAGAGTGAATGGACTGGTTCGCCGCTCCATCCAAAAAGCTCTCCGGGCAAGTAAAAAGCAACGATGCCGCGGCTGCCGTCCCGATGGGTCCTGCAACTTCGAACCATGCCGCTAACGACCATGTACATGTAATCGGTAGGGTCGCCTTCGCAGGCAATCATCGCGCCGCGCCTGTAGCGGATAGGACCACGCCGAAGCGCGAAAATGCTGTCCCTTACAGTTTGCTGATCACAACCATGTAAAAGTGCTTTTGAGACATCGAATGGTCGTTGCTCTAAAATGCCACGAACATTCTGCCATTGGTCTCGTACAAGTGCTTGCTTTTTCTGCATGACGGCGGCCCACGGTTGTAGCCCCTTTATCGTGCTGCCTATTTAAACCGCGATATATTGGACCTAGGGCCAACGCCGCTCGAAGCAGTGTCCGCTTTGGGTCAAAAGCGGACGTTTGAAGCGCACAAGCGAATGTCCACTTTGTGCAAATAGCGGACATTCGCGAGTTGATTTACGCAAACAGAAAGACCGCCTGCCTTTTATTTTGTCGCCGCTCGACGGTCCAAAACAGCTGCGCAGCCAATTTCCGCTTTCTTATTCACATTCTCGCGCGCGCGCCTACTGGATCAATTTTGTCCACACAGCCAAATACAAAAGCAACCCACACGCTATAGCAATCACTACTATCCAGATTGCAATTCTCCCAAACGATGGCAGACGCGCATAAGGTTTATGTCCCATTTGATGTGCTATTTGTTTTTCTAAGGGATCATCATCCATAACTCTCTCCTATGAAACCCACGAGGTCATTCGATCAATCCGTCGGCCAGTGCAAGGCAGCCGCCGAGCCGCACGTATGTCCCCCGTAAGGCAACGCTGAGGCTAATCGCGGACCGAAATAGAACTTTGATCGCGTCGGTCCGCGATAACCGGGGAGTTAGCCAAACTCCCAAACAGTCGCGCTTTGTTTCTAGTCTTCGTCCTCAGACTGTGCGCTACGCTGTTCGACCACATCACTCATATCGCGCAGTACAAAGATCGTAAGGGCTCCCATGCGCTGCTTCTGTTCGGGGGTGAGAGTCCGGTAAAGTGGTTGCCACGCATCGGCAAGCTTCTTAAGGTCGGCGGATCGTTGTGCTAGTGCATCGGCGCGTCGGTTCAAGAACGCTACAGCATCGCGGTTGCGCCAGCCTTCGATAGCATTCTCATCGACACGTTTCCCGACCGTTTCAGCGACTTGTGACAGGCGGGCTTGCCGGTTCTGCGCCCTAGCACGGATGGCGCTCTCTATCGCCGGCCAGTATTTTTGCTGCTCAGGGGTCAGCTGCAATGCAGCCTTGACCAGATCAATCCGCAAGTCCGTCAGTGTATTCGAGGCGGCTATGCTTAACCGCTCGGTTGCCGCAGCGGATGGCGTTTGCGCGTAGGCCAGTGGGGCTGCAGAAATGAAGAGTGCAGTCGCTCCGGCCACTACTATTTTTAACATCGGCGATCTCCTAGAGGTTGTCGCCCCCGGAGCCCGAGAAAAGTATGACCGCACAGTGGATCGTTGCGTTGACTTAGATCAAAGGGCCTGAGGATGGGATCTGCAGACGGACGATCGAGCAGCTCGCGCGTACAGCATGGCCACTTTTGTGCCAATAGGCGCCATCAGCCAAGTCTCACTTCTTAATCGTAGCGCAAAAAGAAAGACCGCGTCGGGACAAGCAACACGTACAAAAAGAAAGCGCTTCATTGTTTGATAGCCCCTGCCACCCCGAAACTGATGCGCGAGCGGCCCCTTCGGTGTGGTCAAAACCCTAATTCAAATCATATCAATTTTGACGATGTCCGCTTTGGATCATTCGCAACCTGGCGGTCCGACCTGACGCGCGTACTTGTCCCTTGTTAGCCCAATAGCGGACATGCGATCGCGTCCTGCCGCTAGCGGACATTCCGCCATTAAGCATGGCTTGACGGATGTCAATGCAGGGCTGTTTAGTAGGCCTTGTGATTTGCATCGTCCGTAATGCATTTCATGCCGCTTATAACCGTGTTTTACCGGACCTGCGAAGTGCATGGCGCGACCGCCCCAACCCGAATCTCGCTTTGCGCGGCGTTCGGGATCATCATGCCCGTGCTGGTCGTCACAAATGTGAAAGCTCAGGATGCCGAACCAAGGTCGTACACAAATACGCCGGTCGGACTAAATTTCCTGCTCGCCGGCCACCTTTATTCTGAGGGCAAAATTGCCTTCGATCCCTCTTCGTCGGTCACCGACGCACAATTTCATTCGCATACAGGGGTCTTGGCCTACGTGCGATCGCTCGACGTAGGGGGCAAATCTACCAAGTTCGACGTGATCCTGCCCTATTCGTCTTTTTCCGCGCATGGTCTCGTGGACGGCCAGCCTCGAGCGCGCGAGATATCGGGATTGGGCGATCCGCGATTTCGCTTTTCGGTAAACCTGTTCGGCGCCCCCGCGCTTTCAGTGAAGGAGTTTGCGAACTACCAGCAGGACCTCATTATCGGAATAAGCCTGCAAGTGTCGGCCCCGCTGGGGCAGTACGACAACAGCAAATTGCTCAACCTCGGCAACAACCGTTGGTCGTTCAGACCCGAGCTGGGTATATCCAAGGCGTGGGGTCCGTGGACGCTGGAGATTACCCCTAGCGTTACAGCTTTCACCGACAACACTGATTTCCTTGGTGGAAGCACCTTCGCTCAGGCGCCGATTTACCTGGTGCAGGGGCATATCATCTACAATTTTCAGTCCGGCGCCTGGGTGTCATTGGATGGCACTTATTTTTCGGGCGGCCGCACCACCTTGAATGGCGTGAGAGGGAATAACGAGCAAGCGAATACGCGCGCGGGCTTGACCGTTGCTCTACCGGTGGATCGCTACAACTCCATCAAACTTAATGCCAGCACCGGCATCTCGACACGTACCGGCAGCGAGTTCAGCACCTTCGGTGTCGCTTGGCAGTACCGTTGGGGTGCCGGATATTGATTGATGAGGCGTGCGGTAATGTTGATTTGCCGCCGCTCCGGCACGCATCTTTCAATTAGAAGTGATGCAACCGCCCAATTTCATTCAGGAGGCATTCATCTGCGGAGCAGCACGATAAAATTGGGGAGGAGGTATTTGTCCAAGGAGGACAGCATGAAACGATTACCAATTGCGATTGCAGTCACAGCGGTTGTTTCCGTGGCCGTTTGTGCGACGTCACAAGCCGCACCGATTGCGCCAATTTCAACTGCGGTCACCACAAACGTCGACAACATTGCCTATATGTACAATGGGCACGCCTATCCGTACCGCTGGCATGGCCATCACTACAGATATCGCTGGCACGGAAGTTACTACAATCATCGATATTATCGACACGGGCGCTATTACTACTCGTAATAGTGATCGCTTCGACGATCCGGCAACTTGCCCAGGACAGAGCATGTCTCGGTGAGCGGCTCAACGTTGTCCGCTTGCCATGCGAGATGTCCGCACAACAAGTCGTCGCGATGTCCGCGTTACCCCAAAAAGCGGACATTGGCTGAGCTATTTCTGCGGGGTGCGTTTCAAAACAGGACCCGGAAGCCAGTTTGTATTTATTACCTTCTTTGCTATTTCCCAATCGATATGCGGGTTGATTTCCTTTTGGAACGCATCGGCCACCTTTTTATACTCACGTTTGCATCGCGGAGACCGCGTCGGAGGCAAATAACCGCCCCGGGCCAGATCATCAAATAGCACCGGGTTGGAGCCGAAGGCCAAGCACAAAAGATTATAGAAACGCTCTTGGGGCAGACCATGATCACTCGCAAAGCCTTCTAACCGCATCTGGACCACGGGATTTTTCCTGTAATCTCCTATGTACGACCTCCAGGCCCAAGCGGCGCCTCCTACTAATCGCCGCGCCTCAGCCATCTGATTTTGCAGCA
This sequence comes from Pseudolabrys sp., assembly GCA_036003145.1. Taxonomy (GTDB): domain Bacteria; phylum Pseudomonadota; class Alphaproteobacteria; order Rhizobiales; family Xanthobacteraceae; genus Pseudolabrys. The sequence goes on along the minus strand of DASYSQ010000061.1, from coordinate 4,139 downwards.
TGATGTACGTTGCAAAATTATCGGCGGCATCTTCCTCATTTCCAAATATTGGCACATCAAAAATATCGAATACTGCATGCCCGGCCTCGTGCAACGTAAACCAGACAAACTGGCCGACTGCTGCGTCGTCCGGCGTGACCCCGGCGGGAGTAGTTTCCTTGGGTACGGACTCTAAGATGTTCTTCAAAAGCTCGTAACAGATGGTCACAGTTGGTTTGGAATTTTCCCGGCTGTACCAGGAATTGACCTTGCCACATTCCGTCGTTTTGATGGTCAGCTCCTCGGGCAGACGAAGCGGACTTAATATCTCCTGGATTTTTTCAAGGGCACGGCGGGCCTTTAAGAGATCATAGAGCTGCTGAAATTCGGGATCGTTGGGTGCAACATACGCGACCGCAACTTGATTTGGCCGATCAACTTGCGTGGCGGTAGTTTGCGACTGGGCCAATGCCAAATTTGGCAGGATCAATGCAGCGCCAACGACGGCACCAATAGCGTTGATCGAAGTACGAAAATATTGGCACACGACCAAAGACCTCCTCGACGTAGTTGCCCCCGAACAAAGCCTAGCACTTTGCGACCGGGCGGCGAGTGAGAAATGGCGCACAATCGAGCGCCTATTCCTCAGTCGGCCATCTTCACTTTGGGTCAAAAGCAGACATGTGCAGCGCATAAGCCGATGTCCGCTGAGTGCCAAAAGCGGACATTCCCGCACATCCGTCTCACTCAGCTCGGTACGTCGTCTGTTGACGCAATCGGTAACTCGATCTCAAAAATGGAGCCGTGAGAACTCGTTTCAACAAGCCGCAAATTACCGCCGTGGTCCTGAGCGACAGTTCGACAGATAGCAAGGCCTAATCCCATGCCGGTAGGTTTCGTCGTGAAAAACGGGTCAAATATTCGGTCTTGATGCTCCGCGGTTATTCCTTGGCCGCTATCTTTGACGGATAGCAAAACCGTCGAATTTACGCTTAGCCTCGTAACTACCTGCACATGCCTTGAGCCAGAGGGATTAGAACTCATGGCCTCGATTGCGTTTTTGACCAAATTCAAGACGATTTGCTGAAGTTGTATACGATCGGCCCGTACCGGAGGCAGGTTACCCAGGTACTCAGTTGCGACAGCTACTTGGCTGGTCTCCAGATCATGTTGCAGCAAACCCATAGCCTCTCGCGCAACATCATCGAGATGAATTAAATTCCTACGATCGTCCGTCTTCCTGAAAAGAGCACGAACACTCGAGACTATTTCATTTGCACGACGGCTCGCCTCGATAACGGCACTTGCGGAGGTGCGTACCTCGTCGAGATTGGGCGGCGTTCGTTTAAGCCAATTCAGAATGGCACTTCCGCCCGTCGCAATTGCAGCGAGCGGCTGTGCGATCTCATGGGCGATTGCGCCCGTGGCGGCGTCCAAGCTCAAAAGGCGATTGGCGCGTTCGCGTCGTAGTAAGACTGTCGTACGGGCAAGGCGGGCATAGAGCCAGATGGTTTCTGCAAGCAGCACGATCAGAACCGTACAACTGGCGATCAGTGCGTAACTCCGCGCTGTGTACCAGCCGAGAGTGAAGCGCACCGACGTTAGGATTGTTGACAACGTAAGGTCGGGTAGGGTCGCAAAAAGCGTCACCATTAACCAGACAGCGAGTGACGTGCCTTTTCTAAAATACAACAGGGCTAGCGCTGCGGCGCTCAAAATCCAGATAGGGCCCGTGAAATAACTTGCAGTGGGCGCTTGGCGGGTCTGATCGACAAAAAGGCTCGGTAAGTATCGCGCTCCTGCAGTGACGGCCCACGTCAGCCCTGCTGTTAAGACGAGCGTGCATGCAATAGTGATGGCGATTGTCGCTTTGGTCGATCTGCCAGGCGGACCATTGGTTCGCGGGCGATCATCAGACAACGCATATACGATGACGGCCACAGGAAAGGCGATATGCCAAAGAATAAACAAATAGGGGGCACTGCTTAGTTGATCCCCGATCAGACCGGAAGGTGCATACGCGCCCGGGAAAGCAAGCGTTTGTAGAAATGCGAATAGACCGCTGAAAATGTAACCGCTTGCGAGCGCCAGAAGACCCGGCAAAGGTTGGATCGAGTATAGGGAAAACAACAGTGCCGCCGTTATCAGGTCCGTAACGCACAAAACCGTTTGAAGTGCTGGAACAAACGCGTCAACCCGAGGCAACTGAACACTTGCGAATGGCGCGATGACTATAAATACGAGGGCTAGAATCAGGATGATCGCGAGCGCGACCCTGCGCTCTTGTTTGGTGGCAGGCGTTGCAGCAATGATAAGCGGGAACTCGTCGAGTGACGCGACGGTTAATTTTTCAGGCTTGCCAGTCTGCATGGGTTGCGGCGCTAAACTCCACGCGGCCGACCATAACGGTTACGGCCTCAGAAACAATGGTTAGGCCCAGACCAAAGGTAACCGAGGGCGCTTTGGTCCGCTTTGGTCACTCGCGGACATTTTGCGATGCGGGACCGATGTCCACTTTACCCCTGAAAGCGGACATTGATCGCCAAGTCAGGAGTGCCTGCTAAGTGCCATTAAGCGGATAAATGCAGCACAGCAAGCAGCATCACTATTCCGAGAGTAAGGAGCGCCTGCAGGTGCTTCTTAGTCTTCACTCCTTCCGATGAGGATTGCGACGATCACCGCGCCGATTAGATTTGCGAACGTAGGAAATTAAGGCCTCGGGGTGGTTATGTTTGACCTTGAGCGCAGCAATTAACGCATCCTCGGCCTCGATGGTCAGAACTTCTGATCGTTTTCCCTGCCTTAATCCGACGATATACTCAGTCATGATGCGACTTTCCATTTAGCCGGCATTTCCCCTAGCGACTCCCGAACCGGAATAATAAATCAACCGGGATCCCGGAACTGCATCTTGACAGTAACCTGATACAAAAACCGATGAAACATACCCCCCTGGTGGAAACCTGATAGACTTCCCCGGAAGGAGAATGACATTTGACCTATATCGTCAATGAAAGCTGCATCAAGTGCAAGCTGATGGATTGCGTCGAGGTGTGCCCCGTTGATTGTTTCTACGAGGGCGAAAATATGCTCGTCATCCATCCCGACGAATGCATCGATTGCGGGGTGTGTGAGCCGGAATGTCCGGTGGAGGCGATCAAGCCCGACACCGAGGCCGGGGCCGAAAAGTGGCTCAAGCTCAACGCTGACTATGCAAAAACCTGGCCCAATATAACGGTCAAGCGCGACCCTCCCGCAGATTCAAAAGAATGGGAAGGCAAGTCGGACAAGCTTAAATATTTCTCGCCAAATCCGGGCGCAGGTGACTAGCGCGCCGATGCGGAGATTTATTTAGTTGTTATTGAATTTCGCAGCGAGATCGGGGAGCTAATGTAGTCCAAATGCTCCAATCCCTCGCCGGTCCCGCGGATGTGTATCGAACCATAGTCCAACAGTCTGCCAAGCAACGACTGATCCACTTTAACTGACTCAATCTTATCCATATTCATTTCGGCCGTCTGTCTTCGTATGAGTCCAGTTTTATAGATCACACGACGATCGGTAACGGCTATTTCTGTTATCCACTGTTCAAGCCATTCTTTGATTGCGACGAGGATCGCAAAACCGGCGAACAGAACAAACGCGGTCATCCTTAAAATTGGTGCGGCCTCGCCGATGATGAACCATAAAAGAACAGCTACAAGCATCGAGATTATTGCGAGCCGATAAACGATCCAATGCAACTTGCCGGTCGCAAGGAGCTTTTCGTCTGGCCGCAGAACCTTTGATATGTAGCCCATGCTATTTCCTACCAGCAGCCAAGCCGTCAGCATTGAGCTAAATCAAATCGTGTACTTTATCGTCGCCAATAAGTTGCCGCGCTTAGGAGTGCAGATGTGGCAAGCGACAGGATGTTTTGCTAAGGCAACACGGCCCTTGCGTGGAAAAGTGTGGTTGAATCTGTTCGGGCCGAGCCGCTAAGTACCAATAGCGGCCACTGCTGGCGCGAAGGTCAACTTCGCGCTAAAATTTATATCGATCGTTCAATATGACCGCCGGTTCCATGAAATTACTATTCGATCAGGCGATACAGGCCCATCAGATTGGTAAAGTTTCCGAGGCAGAGAACCTTTATCGAAAAATCATTACTGCCGACCCCA
>DASYSQ010000060.1:0-17798 GCA_036003145.1 Pseudolabrys sp. | reverse complement strand
TATCCGATTCAATCGCCTTATGTGGCAATTGCGAATCGACAAGCCGAACTCATGCTACGGATCGCGGCCGAATTTGGCTTCACGCCGGCCAGTCGAGGCCGCATATCAACGCCAGCGCAAAAGCAAGCGTCCCTCTTTGATGTGCTTGAAGAGGAGGACACCAACGATGCTTAAGACGTTCGTGAACCGCTGCCTCTCCTTGGATGAGCAGCCCACCGCCCTCAGATAACCACGGAGACTGGCAATGAAAGCAGTGCTGCTGACAAAACACGGCGAGCCGGAGATGCTCCGCTACGACGAGGCGCCGGACCCAATCGCCGGCCCCGGCGAAGTGGTGGTGGACATATACGCGGCGAGCGTAAATGCAGCCGACTCCAAGGTGCGGGTGGGTGGAGGGCGGTACGCGCTCAATCGCTTCCCTCATATCCTCGGCCGAGACTTCTCAGGTGTTGTTAGTGCTCGTGGCGCCGACGTGACCGACTTTGCCGTGGGGGACGCCGTGTTCGGAGTAACCGATCAGGGCGTAGAAGGGGCCTATGCGGAAAAGATCGCTATCAAAGCCGCAATCATTGCCAGGAAACCCGATCGGCTCAGCCACGCCGAGGCGGCTGCTTTAGGTCTCACCAGCCTCACGGCGCTGACGGCGATTGAGGATACGGCACATCTGCAAGCGGGCCAGACGATCCTAATCCAAGGCGGTGCCGGCGGCGTCGCCGGATTTGCTGTGCAACTTTGCAAACATCTTGGTGCAAGCGTGATCACAACCGCGAGCGCCAGTAATCACCCCTATGTGCGTAGCCTTGGTGCTGATCGAGTGATCGACTACAACGTCGAGGATTTCACTGCTATTGGTCCCGTCTGCGATGTGGCGTTCGATACCGTGGGTGCTGGGGTTCGGGCGGGGTGTTATGCGGTGTTAAAGCCCGGCGGCAAACTCGTGTGGATCGCAGCGGCTCCCGAAGGATTTCACCCGAGCCGCAATGATGTCGAGACCTTGCGTCCGAACGTCGTTCGCGATCGCGCCCATCTTGAGCGGCTGTTGGCGCTTCTTGATGTTGGCGCGGTCCGACCGCCAGTAATTGTGCGATACAGCCTCAAGGACGCGGCCGAGGCGCATCGGGTGAGTGAAGCGCGTCATTTGCGGGGCAAGTTGGTGCTCGAAATCCGCTAACATCAAGGCCGTCATGAAACCACTGCCACTGCGCTGGGATGAGCAACGCGCTGCCCTCGCATCAAATGCAGCCTTCAATGCTCTTGGAGAAAATCATGTCTGACGAAGAACTAAAAGCTGAAATCGAACGCCTCCGTAGTGAAAATGCCGCTCTCAAAAAAGGGGCGACCCCCGGTATTCGCATGAAGGTAAGCGAGAAAGGGGGCGTCTCAGTTTATGGCATGGGCCGCTTCCCGTGACCCTATATAAGGAGCAATGGCTTAAGCTGCTGGATATGTCAGACGATATTCGAGCGTTCATTGCCGCGAATGAGACAGAGCTGAAGACCAAGCATCAAAAATAAACTGTACAGACAAGCTATCGAATATTGAGCACGAAATCGAACCGCCCGGCGAGACCGTCGCCAGCGTCAGCTACACGCATCAGTAATTCGCGCTGGAAAAGGCCATCACGCAGATTCGCCGGCTCATTGGGAAAATAAAGTTCTTGTCTAGTTCAATTTTAGTCCTATGCGGGCGATCGCATTTTTATTTGCGGCACTTTCTTCCTGCATCCGGGCCCGAAATTCCCTGCTCGGTAGGGCGACCACGTCCAGCAGGGACAGTTGAAATCGCTCGCGTAGCGCAGGAGTGAGGCTTGCAAGCGTGGCCTGTTCGAGCTTTGCCAGTATTTCCGGCGGAGTTTTCACGGGCGCCATTATGGCAAACCATGACGATGCGTCCCGAGTGTCGATGTCTGTGGCTTCCTTCAGCGTGGGAATGTCGGGTAGGGAAGGCGATCGGTTTGGCGCGAGCACCGCTAGAGGTCGCACCGCCCCGGTCTTAATATTTCCGGCGATCGCGGGCAGGGTCACAACGGCCATCGAAATTTGGCCTCCAAGCAGATCGGCGACAGCGGGTCCACCGCCTTTATACGCAACATGGAAAAACGGGAGTTTGTGTTCGGTGCTCACTAGCTCAAAACCGACATGCGCACTTGAGCCAAATCCCGGTGTGCCATAGCCGATGCCGCCTTTTGTCTGCGCGTAAGCGATCAGCTCCTTCATGTTTTTGGCGGGAACCTTTGGGTTTACTACGATGACCTGCGGAGCTGATGCAATTAGAACAACGGGCGCCAGATCCTTTAACGGATCATATGGCAGATGGCCCTGGACAAATGGCGCTAGCGTTATCTCCCCGTTTGAACAAACGAGCAGGGTGTAGCCATCTGGCACAGCCTGCGCGACCTGGTTTGAGCCGATCGTGCCTCCAGCGCCGCCACGATCCTCGACGACGAAATTCTGGTGTAGCTGTTGTGATAGCGATTGCGCTAATATTCGTGCAATATAATCCACGCCGCCGCCCGGGGCAGCGCTGGCGACTATTACAACATTTTTCGTGGGCCAGTTTTCAGCGTGCGCTGCTATACATGCGCAGGTGGCGAATGCACAAAACAATATCCGCTCTAACCACATTTTCATGACTCCCCCTCGATCAATCGCGAATATCTTGCACAAACCAATCCGTCGGCAGCGTCCGCCCGGCTCCGCGGGCAAGGGCGTTTCGGTACATTAAGCCTCCAACGGCGGCGAACTGCAGGCCCTGATTCCCCGTATTGGCGTAGAATGTAATTTCGTGATCGTTCGTGCGCCCCGGCACGTTTCTGCGCGCAAGGTCGGCAAACAACGGTAGTTCGCGGTGCCACGCAGGCCCATGAGGGTTCTTGGGTGGTAAAATGCGCCGTTGCTCAGACGTGCCCGCGATATAGGCGACTGGGCTCCCACCGATGTCGGTGCGAATGTCATCGGACTGGGCAATTGGTGTAACGCCAGCTATTCCTTGTCTGATTGCGACGTCAAAGCGTTCGTAGGCGTCGGCGGGGACCTCGTAAGCGCTGACGTTAATGACGCACATGCCGGGCTCGAGCCACTCAGTTTGGAAGACCGGTGTCATCGTGTCGGTGCAGCAAGCAAGGATATCGACGTCACGGACAGCCTCACGGGCTGTCGAAACCGGTTCGATCGCGACCTTGAGCCACCCGCTCATCTCGTTGGCAAATCGATTTCTATTCGCGACTGTGGGGCTAAATACTTTTACCGAGCGGATGGGCCGCACGGCACAAAACGCTTCAAGGTAAGTTCGAGCCATGCCTCCAGAACCAAGAATACCTACCCTCGACGCGTCTTTTCGCGCGAGATATTTGGCACCGATCCCAGCCCCGCCGCCAACCCTTAGGTGCTGAATGGTCCCATCATTTAGAATTGCGAGCGGTTCGCCGTTATCCGTGCTGAAGAGAAAAATCAGCCCGCAGTACGTCCCTGGACGAATGCAGTGCCACTCTTCCGACTGCCCTGACTCCCGCACCGGCCAGCTCACGATATCGGACTTCATGCGGCAAGCATAAATGCCGTTGTAAGCACCCTCCATTGAGCCCCATCGATAGTAGCTGTCGGACTGGGCACAAGGCACATAGACATCTATTCGGGGTCGGTGTGCAGCCTCGCCGTCAGCAAGCTTGCGAAATGCGTCTTCCTGCACTTCGATACAATCCTGCATTGTTATAAGCGTTTCTTGTGTGCGGTTATCAATTATCAGCATTGATTTCTCTCAGTGGCCGTCTTGATCGGATGGTTTCAGTAGCCCGCCGACACCAACCGTTGCACAGGCACTCGTCATCGCGAATTGCACCGCTCGTGCTGTATTACAGCTCCGACCGCACCAATAGGTTTCTTCCCGCTTGCGGACGCCGGCGTTGATCGCGCGGCTTCTCGGCGGCTGCCATAAGACGGGCATTTTCCAGATGCTTTGTAAGACGGCGAGCGGCAAGATGTTGGTCGCCTTCCAGCAAAGCGTCGATGACGCCGATATGCTCCAGTGACCATGTCCTGACGCGGTCTGCGTCGAGATTACTCTGATACTCGAGCAGGCGTCGCACACGATTTTGCTGCCTGATCGCAGCAAGCACGAGGCCATTGCCGGAGAATCTGGCGATCAGTTCGTGGAAGCTAGCGTCGGTATGGAAGACTTCACGGTGCGAGGGCTCTGCAGTGACGTTTAGCAATTTCTGCTGCAAGGTCCGCATCTCTTCGAGCTCCGACCTTGCAATCTGAAAGGTCGGCAGGAGAACGGCGCCGGGCTCAATCATCAACCGCAGCTCATAACTCTCCTCACGGCCTCGCGAGGACTTCAGGACATCGCGAAAACGCCACTCACGGCCTTTGCCGCGATGGATGATTCCCTCTTCCGACAGTAGCGTGAGTGTGGCGAGGACGAGATGCCTGCTTGCATCGTATCGGCGCATGAAGTCGGTTTCAGTCGTGCTTTCCGGTAGCGCGCCGGAGAGATAGTCATGCGCAATCCGCAGATAGAGCTGCTCATCGAGAGTCGGGGGTAACTCAATACTCTGCTCAAGTTCGCTTGCATTCCGACGCAACAGATAACCGCGATGGCGGCGCGCGTCGACGACGTTCTCGTTTCCTAGGATACGGAGCGCTCCGCGCACCGAGGTTCGCGACACATCGAGACGTTGCGCGAGCGCCTCTTCACGCAGCGGCTGCCCGGCGCGCATGCTGTCCTGCCTGATGAGCGCGAGGATTTGACCTGCCACGTAAACCTGAAGACGGCTCGGCGGCGACTGCGGGCCGGAGGCAGCCGGCAAATGTTTCGGCTCCGCGCGGCAGGCCACCCGCTTCGAAACCCCTTGTCGCCTTCGGCGCGAATGTTGTTTCTTTCTACGCATTGTCACCGAATACAATTTGTACAATATTTCGTTTTTAGTACAGGCGATCGAACCGGTCCAGATCTGCCGCGCGGTCTGTCAAAGTTGCGGTGCTGCGACGCCCAGTTCACCGGCGATACGCAGCGTGTTTTGCCAAATTGCAGCATCGAGCGGGATCCCGTCTTTCGCGTATCGCGCTTTTTTCTGCCGGCCACGCTCGCCTGGCATGACGATTTCCGATACCCCGGCTGCCTTACGCGACGTCTTTAGCTCCGCTGCATAACGCGATGTGCGCTCCGCGCTCGCACTGCGGTCGCCAAAGGCGCCCGGATCCATTGCAACGAACAGATGGCCGCGCCGCCGCTCGCCTTCACCGGCCGCGAGCGCCTCCTGCAACTCCTTGCCAATGACGCCGCCGATGATCGGCCCAGACAGCAACCCGACGGCTAGCCCGAGCGCGAAGCCTTTGTGACCCCCGAGCGGTGTCAACGCGCCGTCTAGTGCCTGCTTTGCGTCGACAGTTGGCTTGCCAGCGCGGTCGATTGCAATGCCGTTAGGTATCGGCGCACCCGAATAGCTAGCGATGCGCACGTGGCCAATCGCTGATGTGCTGGTCGCGAGGTCCATGACAATCGGCGCAGCTTCGGCCGCCGGAAAGGCGAAAGCGATCGGGTTGGTGCCAAGCAGCGGATCGATACCGCCAGCAGGATGGACCCGGACCGGGTGAGTGTTGGTAAAAATCATCGCCACCAAGCCTGCATCGGCGATCATCTCGGCGTAGTAGCCAAGCCGGAAGATATCGCCACCACCGACGAGGGCGACGGCGCCAATTCCAGCATTGCGCGCCTTCCTGATCGCCAGATCGCTCGCGAAGACGCCGGTCGCGTGGCCCGGACCGCCATCGCCGTCGACGCGCGCGGTGCCCGCCGTCTCATGGGTAATCGCGATTTTCGGCCGTCCATTCAGTCGCCCGGCGCGCAGCTCGCGGACGGTCGAATAAATGTGGTCTGTCCCCTGGATGTGATGACCGTGCAGGTCGGCATCGACCGCGCCTTTGCTGCACAGCCGGGCCGTTTCGTCATCGCAACCGGCAGCTTTAAAGATACGTGTGAGGAACTCGGACAGGATGGGTCCGGAGATGGTGACAGTCTTGCTTGGGCTCATGCTCACAGTCCTCGCTGCGCTTTAACAAGTGAGATCGCTGATGCCTTGCGCGATCAATCGCACGGCCAAGTCGAAATCCTCTATACGCATCGCCTCATCGGGATTGTGGCTGCCGTTTTGATTGCGCACGAAGATCATCGCCGAGGGTATTCCGGCGCCGGCGAAAACCGCGGCGTCATGTCCCGCACCGCTCGCCATACGCATGTGCGGGATTTTGAGACGGGTGGCGGCACGATCGAAGATGTCGATCAGTCCAGGATCCATGATCGCCGGCTCGCTGCCAGTCAGCACACCGAGCTCGAAACACACGCCATATCTGTCTGCAATTACGCGCGCCAGATCGTCAGTAAAGGATTTTACCAGCGCCAGCGTTGCCTTTTCATGGCTCCGCACGTCGATACATAGGCCGACCTCGCCGGCAATCTTGCTGAAGGCGTGCTGTTCGGGATTGGTAAAGAACTTGCCGACGGTGACAGTAAGGTCCCGTCCTTCCTGTTCGAGTTGCCGCCATTTCGCATCGAGCTGCATTACGAAATCGGCGGCCGCGACAACCGCATCATGCCGGTACGTGCGGGGCACCGCACCAGAATGTCCGTATTCGCCGATGACCCGCGCGTCACGATAACGAAAGCTACCGCGGATGCCGGTAACCAACGCAACCGGGATGTCGCTGCCATCGAGCACCGGGCCCTGCTCGATGTGAAGCTCGACATATCCCTTTACATCGTTGGGTTTCCAGTGCGCCACACGATCGCGCACCGACGCCGCGCTAAAGCCCAATGCATCGATGTGCTCGGCCAGCGTCCGTCCGGTATCGGCGCGGCGAACCTCTAGCGCTTCCTCCGACAAGAGGCCGAGCGCGCCTTTCGAGCCGATATAGGAATAGGGAAACCATGTGCTTTCTTCGGCGCGGATCGCCATCGTCGCCACATCAAATTCAGGTGCAAACCCGGTGCGCTTCCAGGACGAAAGAATCGCCATGCCGGCGAGCACGCCAGCAGCACCATCGAAATTTCCGCCCTGCGGCACCGAGTCGAGGTGAGATGCAATCAGAAAAGTGCCGGCTCCTTCTTTGCGTCCGCGCAGGGTCACATAGAGATTGCCAGCGACGTCGGTCGAGACTTCGAGCCCGATGTCGCGCGCGGTCTTCTCAATGAGGTTGTGCGCGAACTGCTCGCCGTCGCCGTAGGATGCGCGAGTGATTCCGGCGCCGTCACGCGTATGCCGGTCAAGTTCGTCGAACAGCTTTCGCGCAAGCTGCGCATCGGGCTCCGGCATGCGAACAGATGCGCCGGTCATGACATCAGACCCTAACCAGTTCGCGGCCGATATCGCTCAACGTTTTGGCCGCTCCTTGAGTGACAATGACGGTCTCGCTTACAGCCACCGTAAATTTTCCATAGCTGCGTAGCGCTGCCGGCACGTGAAAGACCATGCCGGGCTCAAGCGGCACAGCGACATCATGGAACAGGCTGAGGATGTTGCCTTCGCCCCAGTCGGGGGAAAAAGAGATACCGATGCTGTAACCGGTGCGCTTGCGGTAAGCTGCTGTATAGCCGTAGCGATCGACCACCGCCTGACAGGCGTTGTGGACGTCGGCGCAGGTGTTGCCCGGCCTAAGCCTGTCGATGGCCGCGTCTAAGCCTTCGCAACAGACCTTGTACATATCTTCGGCCTCCACGGGGATGTTGCCGATAGCCACTGTGCGGAAAAGTGCCGCGTGATAGCGGTTGTAACAAGCGCAAGTCTCGAGCGCGACAAGATCGCCCTTCTCGATAGTGCGGCGACGCCACGTCGTGTGCGGAACGCCTCCGCGCGGCCCGGAAGTTACAAACGGATCCATTCCGAGATATTCCGAACCGGCGCGGATGGCGGCCGCCATGATGTCGGCGGCGACGTCGTTTTCCGAATTACCAAGGCGGGTTGCGGCGAGTCCTGCCTGCATCCCCGCATCATTGGCGACGCCCGCTTTCTGTATTTGCGCGAGTTCCGCCCCGGATTTGATGCGTCGCAAGGGCTCAACCATGCCCGAGCCGTCAAGCAGCAATCCGAACTCCTGTACCAGCCGTTCATAGAGATTGACTGTCAGAAACCAGCTGTTGCGATCGATGGCGACACGTTTTCCGCCCCATCCGCGTGTTTTGAGAGAAGCGGCGATAGCCGCCGCGGGGTGGGCGTCGTCGGTATAGCCTTCGATGTCGGTGAGCACGCTTTTCAGCCGGGCATTCATAGATTCTAGGCTGCGCAGGACGAGGAACGGCTCGCCTTGCGCCGGAATTCCCAGGCACTGAAACGTGTAATAGCCGGGTGTCTGCTGGCCGGTCAGGTAGAAGATATTTTCCGGACCGCTGGTGAGAAACAGGTCAAAGTCCTTGCTCGCCATACTGGCACGCAGCTTGGTCACCCGCCGGTCGAATTCCGCTTTTTCGAACGCCGCTTCCGCGGCTGCGGGGACGAGTTTCAATGAGTCTGCGAGAGTCATCTGCAACATAGGTACTTCCTTTGTTTCACACGGCACGACTCGATCAGGCCTTTAAGGCCTGAACTTGTTTGGTGAGGCGGCTGCTGGATGATGAGAGAATCGTGGCTGTGACGCGCTCGATCTCAAGCGCAGGAGCGGCAGGCACAGGCTGCAGCGGGGCGCGGACATGGCCGTTGCCCCAACCGCGGAAACGCATCACCAGCTTGATGGTTTGCGGCTGCCCGTGTGCGCGCGCAAGGTCGCGGAACGCGAACCAGCTGCGATGCAGACGCGTCGCGGTCGCAAGATCACCGCCTTGCGCTGCGCGGAAACTCGCAGAGATCAGTTCGGGGAATCCGCAGCTGTTGGTCGAGCTCAGCCCATCAAAGCCTGCACTGAGCGGCCCCAGAAAAGCGAGATCCGAAGCGCAGAATAATTTGATGCGTCCACCGACCCGATTCGCTAGTTCATCAATTGTCGTCGGATTGAGATCGCCCTGCTTGAGCGCCGCGACATTTTCGATCTCACTCAGGCGCTCGATCAAACGCGCCGACAAGGTAATTCCTATGCCAGGCGCATTGTAAACTACCAACCCGTTCTTTGCCGACGGTGCGATCCAGCGAAAATACTCGACGATCTGTTCGCTGGTTACTTCCGATACATAAGGCGCGGTAACCATCGGATACCCGCCAAGCGAACTCGCCAGGACGGTGAGTTCCCGGGTCAGCCGCGGGTCGGAAGTCGCCGAACAAAGCATCACCGGTATCCGCCCGCGCACAATCTGCATGGTGCGGCGAAACAGCTCAGCTCGTTCGTCCGGCGACAGCGTAGGGAATTCGCCGTACGTGCCGCCGATTAGCAAGCCGTCAAACTTGAGCGCGATCATGCGTTCGATCGCCTCGACGAGTGCGGCAAAATCGACCGCCCCATCGTCGCCGAACGGCGTTACCGTGATGTTGAAGAGGCCCTTCAGGGGCGTACGCTGATCGCTCGCCATGAGGATTTCCTGCCTGCTCGTTGGCCGTTTCACGCAAGGCCCGCTGCTAGAAAAGTCAGCAATCGCAGCCGCAAACTTTATCTTGTATCGGATAAGAAACTCAATACAATCTTTTTTAAAAGGCGACAAGCCGAGTGCCGCGTGGAAATTCACGGCACAACTCTGGGATGGAGGAGAAGATCATGCTGAAGCCATTGCGACTTTTACTTTTTGCGCTCGCCGCCATGCTTGCTTCCTTCAGCATGGCTTCGGCGCAGCAATTTCACATCACCCACGCAGGGCTGCGCACGCTCTATCTGGCGCCGATCTTCATTGGAATTGATCGCGGCCTGTTCAAAGCACGCGACCTCGAAGTCACTTACAAGGAGATTGACAGTGGCGCCTTGTCCTCGGCGGCGCTGTTGTCGGGCTCCGCGCAAATTACGAGCGACGATCTGATGGGCATTGCCCCTCTCGCCAAGCAGGGCAAGCATTTCATGATGGTCTACAATTTACTCGATCGCATGACCATGGACATGATTGTTCGCAACGACGCACTCCAGCGTGCCGGCTACGATCCGAACACGCCGGCGCAGCAGCGCGGCAAAATCCTAAAGGGCATGACCATCGGCATCACGCGTCCGGCCGCGCCCACGGACATTTTCTCACGCTTCATCATGCTGGAAGCCGGGTTGGACGCTCAAAAAGACGCAACTCTGGTTCAGGTCGGCGGTCCCGCAGCACTGCGCGCCGCGTTTCAATCAGGCAAGATCGACGCCTTTATGCTTTCACCGCCTCTGCCGCAGACCTTAGAGAAGCAGGGCCTCGGCACGATCATCGTACACAACACAGCCGGCGACCTGCCTAGCCTGAAGGACATCAGCTACATCACGTTGTTCACCACCGCCGACTATGCAAAATCCAACAAGCCTGCGTTGCACGCTTACGTGCAGGGCGTGAAAGAAGCAGTCAATTGGATGCACGATCATCAGGACGAGGCGCTCCAGTTGCTTGGCGCTAAATGGTTCAAGGACACCGCACCCGATGCCCTCAAGATCTCATTTGACCGGCTGCTTCCGGCAATAAGCCGGACCGGCATCTTTACCAAGGAAGGCCTCGAGAAAGTGCAGCGCGCATACAAGTCGGTTGGCGAGGATGTCGACGTCAACCTAACCGAAGGCGTGCTCTGGACCAACGAGTTCGTCAAGAACTAGTGACCGTTCTCGACACTCCAGTCCCGCTTGCGCGAAGGAAGCAGAAGTTATGGTGCAGAGTGAGCTAAAGGGCTGGATCGTAGCCGTGATCGGGGGCGATCTACGGATGCTCGAACACATGCGGCAGGCCCGCCTTTCCGGCGCGGTCGTGCAGCATTACGGCGGCGTGCCTGGCGCCGACGAGGCAGCCGGCAGGCCCGGCTCCCCAACGCTGGCGGACGCGGTTAAGGGCGCACGCATTATCTCTTGTCCGATTCCGGGAGTCGGCAGCGACGATGCCCTGTACGCGAAATTCACCACTGAAAAGCTGCGCATGACAACCGAGGTCCTACGCGGTGCGGCGCCGCGCGCCATGTTGTTCACCTGTTGGTCGACAGCGCGCATGATCGAGTGGGCGAAAGATACCTCAGTCACGCTGGTCGACTACGGTGAGGACGATGAACTTGCCATTCTGCACGCAGTGCCTACGGCCGAGGGCGCGATCCGCACTGCCATAGAAAACACCGAGGACACGCTACTCGGCATGCACGTGCTCTGCTTTGGTCTCGGTCGCGTCGGACTTAGCGTTGCCGATGCGTTTCGTTCGATGAAGGCAAAAGTTAGTTTGGCGGCGCGGAATCCCGCTCAACTCGCGCGCGCCTGGACGCTGGGCTTTGACCCGATACATCTGCGCGATTTAGCGAATGATCTACATCGCTTCTCGTTGCTGGTCTCTTCGTCGTCGGGGCGCGTCGTCACGCGCGAGATCATCGCCGCGACCAGTCGCGATGCTGTGATCATCGACCTTTGTTCTCCACCCGGCAGCGTCGACTTCGAAGCCGCCAAGGAGCTCGAGCGCAAGGTGATCTGGGCGCGCGCGCAAGCCGGCCGTGCGCCCAAACGCGCCGGATATGATGAATGGCAGGTCCTGATGCGCTTGGTGCGCGAGCGGACGCCCGAATTGCAGCCGGTCTGACGGAACAAACGGAACGCGGTGATGGCCGACGCCCCTTTCTTGCAAGCACAAAACGTCTACAAAGTATTCATTGCCCGTGGCGGCCAAGCGCGCCTCGCGCTCCGCAACGTGGACTTGACGGTCAGGCGTGGCGAATTTCTCTGCCTCATCGGCCCCTCGGGCTGCGGGAAGTCCACAGTATTGAATATGTTCGCCGGGCTTGTGGCTCCCTCGGACGGCGTCATCCGTCACGATGGACGCATGATCGTCGACGTCAACACCCAGGTCGGCTACGTCACCCAAGATGACAATCTTCTGCCCTGGCGAACTGTGTTGGCCAATGTTGAGCTGGCGCTCGAATGCAAGGGCGTGGCGCCCGACGAGCGCCGCAGCCGCGCCGTCGACTATCTCACCCGCGTCGGCCTTAGGGGTTACGAAGGACTCTATCCGCACGAACTGTCAGGCGGCATGCGCAAGCGCGTATCGATCGTGCGCACGCTGGTCGATGACAGTGTGGATGTGATCCTCATGGATGAGCCTTTTGGACCGCTCGACGCGCAGACCCGTCTCATCCTCCAGGACGAACTGTTGCGCCTTTGGCAGGGCACCGGCCGCACCATCGTCTTCGTTACCCATGACTTGGTCGAAGCTATCGCCTTGAGCGATCGTATCGCGATCTTCACCAGCGTGCCGGGCGCAATCAAGGATGTGCGTGAAGTAAATCTGCCGCGGCCTCGCGACGTCTTCCATATCCACGAAACGCCGGGTTTTTCGGAGATTTACGATCGCATCTGGAACGATCTCCGGGAGGAGATTCTAAAGACGCGAGCAGACAATGCCGCTTGAGAGAGTGATCGGGGCAGGAGAAACATTGGTCAGCGAGCAGGACCTGCTCGTTCGGGAACGGCGGGCCTTTCTGGAACGCAACCGCCACCAAGCCTGGAAAATCGGCGTCCTCCAAGTCGGTCTGTTCGCGGCGTTTCTGTTTGTCTGGTGGTTTGCGTCCGGACGTCTGGTCGACCGGCTCTTTGTCAGCGATCCGGTCGCCGTCACCCGCACGCTTTATGCGGTCGTTGTCGACGGCACGCTGTGGTGGCACCTGCAACGTACGCTGATCGAAATGGCGCTGGGATACGTGGCGGGCGTTAGCATCGGCGTTACGCTCGCCGTAGTGGTCACCAGCCTCCCATGGGGCCAAAGCGTCGTACGCCCACTGATGCTCGGCCTGTTCGCCGTCCCGAAAGTCAGCCTGGCGCCGGTGGTAATCGTCTGGCTCGGCATTTATCTCGCGCCGAAGATTGTGCTCTCCGCATCGCTCGTCCTTTTCATCGTCTATTTCAACACTGTCGCCGGCATCGTGTCTGTTAACCAGGAAATCCAGGGCGTACTGCGGGTGATGGGGGCGTCTCGGTTCAGCCTCCTGACGAAACTCACTTTGCCTCATGCTGCACCCTACATTTTCACTGCGATGCGGATCACGGTGCCGGGCGCATTGATCGGGGCGATAATAGGTGAATTCCTCAGCGCCAATCGCGGCATCGGCTTTTTCATTGCAGCCGCGAGCTCGCGCTACGACACCGCGCGTGTTTTCGCTGGCATCGTCAGCCTGCTTGTCTTTGTGTTGTTGCTCAACGCGGCGATTGCTCGGCTGGAACGCTACGTTGCGCGCTGGCGTCCAGCACACGAGCGTGCGGAGGGCTAGCAATGACCGTCGTCCTGTCCCCGCCGCGCGACGCAGGTGCATGCTTGGAATGCCCACATGCCGAATGCTAGTTACCGGACGCTCGACACCGAAGTCCTCATCGTCGGCGGTGGACTCGCTGCCTTACGCGCGGCACTTGCCGCACGCAGCGCAGGTGCGCGCGTGCTGATGCTTGCCAAGCGTTTGATCGGGCGCAGCGGCTCTTCGACGATGACAACCGGCGGCTATGCAGCCGCGGTGCAAAATCTCAATTCAAGCGACAGCGCCGAACTCCACTATATCGACACAATCGCAGGCGGGGGTTACGTCAACGAGCGAAAGCTTGTGCGCGCTCTAGTCGACGATGCGCCGGCGCGGCTGCGTGAACTTTGGGATTATGGCGTGCAGTTTCGCAAGCGAAACGGCCAGTACCATCTCTCGCCGAGTGGCGACCACACCCAAGCCCGCGTGTTCGTGCCGGAGCACATGCGCGGCATAGACCTGACCCTCCCGCTGCGTCAGGCGGTGCTCGATGCCGGTGTTGATGTGCTCGAAGATTTTATGGCGCTCGATCTCCTCCGCGAGGAAGATCGCGTGGTCGGCGCCGTCGCGCTCGGCCGCGTCAAAGGTGAGGCGGTGATCGTCAACGCGAAGGCGACTGTGCTTGCTGCTGGCGGCGCCGGGCGCCTGTTCACGATCACCAGCAATCCGGTCGATGTTTGCGGCAGCGGCTATGCTTTGGCGCTACGTGCCGGCGCGCGGTTGCGTGACATGGAATTCATACAGTTCTATCCGTGGCGATTGATCCGGCCGTTCAAGTCGACGCGCGTACCCATCCAGCCATCTACGTTCATGATGGGCGCACGGCTCTATAACAGCCGCGGTGAACGCTTCATGGAAAAATACGACCCGATAAAGAAGGAATCCGCAGCCCGCGATGTTTCAGCGCGCGGCATCGCGGATCAAATCCGCCAAGGGCTGGCGGTCGACGGTGGCGTGGTGCTCGACGTGTCGGACGTACCGGAAGACCAATTTCGTTACGAAAATTCTAAGGTCGTTGATCTGCTCGATCCGAAGAAGATCGACTACCGCCAGATCCCGCTTGTGGTCGCGCCAGAGGCGCACTTCTTCATGGGCGGCGTCGCGATCGACGACTGCGGACGCGCCAGCCTACGCGGGCTCTACGCCGCAGGCGAGAGTGCGGGCGGCGTGCATGGCGGCAATCGCCTCAACAGTAATTCCATACCCGAAACGCAGGTGTTCGGTTATCGCGCCGGATTGACGGCTGCGCGGGAAGCGGCCGTGGCCCCGCCGGGGCGCGGTGATCGGCACGCAGTCGACAAAGCCGAGGGGATGCTGCAGCAGGTCGGATCGGACGACGCCGTCAATCCCGCATACCACGAACTGGCGGAGGCACTCCGCGGCGTCACGAATGTCGAACTTGGCATCGTGCGGACAGAGGCCGGACTTAAACGGGTGCTGGCGGGCGCCGGCGACATTGGTGCGCGGGGCGGGGCTTTGCCCGTCTATACCATTCGGGACATCCTCGCTCGTGCGGATGTGCTCGACCTCTGTGCGACAGCTACGGCCTGCGCTGCCAGCGCACTACATCGGCAGGAAAGCCGTTCTGCGCACTATCGATCCGATTTTCCCGATACGAATCCAGCCTGGGCGCGAACCATCTTCTATGAATCTTCCGGCGTGTTCACGCGCGAGGTCGAAACGGGAGCCGACGAGGGCTCTTGGGATGCGATGCGCAATGTGGCGGTGCTGACGAAGGCTGCTGGTGAGAAGGAATATGTCGAGTAGGCTTGGTCAAGTGTCCGCCGATGGCTTCGAAAGCCTAGCGGCGCAAAACGCAGAGCGAGGCACCATGTCGGCGGACCGGCAAGCCCGGAACGCAACAGACTTTGTGGAAGCCCTGAAAGCGCGCACTTTGCGCGCGAACAGGCGGGGTCGGCTGATTGAGCATGCCGCGATCGCCGTCGGACGCTCCTTGCTGATCGTCGCGATCTTGGCCATCTGGAGTTATGCCGCCGGGCGCTGGATCGACACACAGTCGACCAGCGACCCGCTTGCGGTCCTTGTTGCGCTTTGGGAATTGATCGCGACGGGACGGCTGTGGCCGCAGCTCGGCCAGACGGTGACCGAGGTGCTTGCCGGCTATGCCGCGGGCGCTGTCGCAGCGACCCTGCTTGCGTTTGCCTTTGCATCAGCGCCGGCCGCCGAACGAGTGCTTCGGCCCTTCCTGCTGTCCGTCTATTCGATACCGAAGATCGCACTGGCTCCGCTGATGGTAATGTGGTTCGGCCTCGGCATTGCCCCCAAGATCATCCTTGCCGGCACTTTCGTATTTTTTATCGTCTTCATGAATGCCGTGGCCGGCATTCAAAGCGTGAACCGGCATCACATCAACATCATTCGTGTAATGGGAGCTGGCCGCCAGGCAGTCCTGCTCAAGGTGGTGATTCCGACAATGGTGCCTTTCCTGCTGTTGGGTCTGCGCATATCGATCCCTGAGGCTATGACGGGCGCCGTCATCGGCGAATTCATCTCGGCGAGCCAAGGCCTCGGCTATCTCGTCTATTCCGCTTCCAACGATCTCAATATGGCGGTGTCGATGGCTGCGATTACCGTTCTAGTCGTGGTCGTTGCTATCGGTGATGTGGTACTCGGCATCGTAGAGCAACGCCTGCCGTGGCAACCGCCAGGAAGCAAAACGATCCGTTCCGGCAAGCGACCCGGCTGAGCATCTATCCATGACACCTTCCCCGCGCCAAATTGGAAAGTCCGCCGCGCCCGATCGCTCGCGCGCGATCGAGCGTCTCGAACGGCTTGTTTCGTTTAATACCGAGAACCCGCCGGGGCGCGAAATCGAAGCGATCGACTATCTCGCCCAGCTGTTTCGCGACATGGGTTGGCCTGTCGAGGTAACACCTATCGCGTCTGGTCGCGCCAATATCGTGGCCACTTTGCGCAACGGAGACGGACCGGTCATTGCATTCAACTCGCATGTGGATGTCGTCCCCGCGGGCAGCGGCTGGACTTCCGATCCGTTCAAGCTGACGAGCCGTGCGGGCAATCTCTACGGGCGCGGCGCCTGCGACGCAAAAGGCCAGGTCGCATGCATGATTGAGGCGCTCGATCTTCTGTCCGATACGCGCGATCAGTGGTCAGGCACGCTGATGGCCGTTTTCGTGGCCGACGAGGAAGTTGCAAGCCGCGGTGCACGTGCCTTCGCCTCCACGCGTCCAAAGATTGATTTCTGCGTCGTCGGTGAGCCGACTTCGAATGCAGTCGCCATTGCGCACAAAGGCAGCATGCGACCGTTGGTGCGGGTGAGAGGTATTCCCGCGCATTCCGGTTCGCCCGATCTCGGGGTTAATCCGCTGTACAAGGCAGCGCTGCTTCTGCAAATGATCGAGCAGACGCATCATGCATTGCACGCGTTGATTCATCCACTCCTCGGTTCGCCAAGCTTGACCGTCACCCGCCTCAATGGGGGACACGCGGACAACGTCACGCCCGAAAGCTGCGATCTTCTGCTCGACCGCCGCATGATTCCGCAGGAGAGCGAAGATGAGGTGCGCGCGCAGATTCAGCAACTGCTCGCGCGCGCAGCAACGGAACATGATATCAACGCCGAAATTGTCGCCTACCTGCCGACGACCGGCGGCGCGACGGAAACTGATCCACACCATCCGATCGTACGAGCCGCCATTGCCTCGGCGCGCGCCAACGGTGTGACGAACCTGGAGCCCTATGGGCTGCAGGGCGCCTGCGACCTGGTGCACTTCCGTTCGACCGGCGCCCAGGGCGTCGTGATGGGGCCGGGCCGCCTCGACGTTGCGCACAAACCGGATGAATTCGTGCCCGAGGACGAATTTATTCAGGCCTGCCGAATCCATCGCGACACGGTGTTGTCGCTATTGCAGAGAGGCGCGACTTGACGACCGCTCACCGAGCCCCCTGGAAGAAATAGCAACCTGTCATGGTCAAGCTTAACAGCCACATTGCTCCCCGGGTCGCTTGCGTCCGCCCTTCGCCGACCGCGGCAGTCTCCGACAAGTTGCGAGCGCT
Source organism: Pseudolabrys sp. (assembly GCA_036003145.1). Lineage (GTDB taxonomy): Bacteria > Pseudomonadota > Alphaproteobacteria > Rhizobiales > Xanthobacteraceae > Pseudolabrys. The sequence goes on along the minus strand of DASYSQ010000060.1, from coordinate 421 downwards.
CAGGGCGGTGGGGCGTTCCGTCATTAATCTCGGTGAGGGCGAACTTGATTTTGATACACAACCACTAGTGTGACAGTGCGATTAAGACCCCAAGTAGGAGAAACAAAGCGACGCACGTTGCGACGAAAATCCAAACCGCGCGATTGCCGAACGGACTTCGTGCGCCGCAATGGGGGCAGCGGGGAACACCGAGCGTGCTGCTGGGCACCGATTCAGGAGCGAGGGGTGCATTGCATTTGCGGCAGCGTGGCGCAGTCATCGGGATGGCGCTCGCACGTCGATGGTTATTTACCGTTGGCGCAGAAAACTGATGACGTTTGCCGTAACCGCCCCAACCATAATGATTCCCACGACGAACATTACGAGTGCCGCAACGCGCTCATACGACCAGCTGCTGGCCCAGATACCGCGCCAACCGGCT
>DASYSQ010000059.1:0-3648 GCA_036003145.1 Pseudolabrys sp. | reverse complement strand
CCTGCCATGCCCTCAGGTCCGGTATTTCGTCCACATGTCATCCTCTGAAAGGGCTCTCATAATAAATCGGTTCACAGTCATCGGGAGGAACCGGAAATATCCGCTTATTGCGATCGAACCGAAAGGGCCACAGCATGCTGTCTCCCTTCTTTATAAGCGCGTCCATTTCGGAAGGTTCGATTTCCATCATTTGGTAGGTCGAAAGTCCGATTACGATGAAGCCCTTCATTCACGAGATTCCGGTGCGGAGTCCTCGTCATCATCAGGCTTCTGGTCGCCGAGGCTTTCGCACACTGCGAGTCGCTGCTGGGCCGCGCCGCCACGTCGTCGAGGACCGTTGAACTTCTGTGCAACGGATTTGCATGCTTGATAGGTCTTGAACTGAATCACTGGCATTCCACCCATCGGGGCGGCGCCAAGTGCCGTCACGATGACGAAGATCAAGACCCACTCCATGTCACCCGCCGAGTACCCAAAGGATGAACAGCGCCACCGCTGTGACGCCGAGCGCGATCATAATGCGCAGCACCGAATCGCGGAACGGCGCGGGGGTCTGCCCCCGCATCCAGCGGTGACGTCTGACCAGCAGGTTTTCATACTCGCGGCGTCTCATGACACCACCATAAACGTAGGGCCCCGCATTACCATTGCGAGGCCCTCTCCAAACTCAAACTTTGCAAAATCTGATTGACATCTTTGAATGGTTACATGGCGGCCTCCTAAGTTGCTCGTGGCAACCGAGTGGGAAGTAGTCCGACCGCCAAAGTAAATCATAAATGCACCCTTACGTCTAGAGCCGCCCCATCAGGAGAAGCACCACGAGCACGATCAAGATAATACCGATGAGCCCGTGCGAGCCGACGCCATAGCCAAACCCGCCTGTGTAAAGGCTTCCACCGAACCCGCCCAAAAGGACGATGATGAGGATAATGAGAAGTATGGACATGGCGCTTTCCTTCTAGTGGATTACCCTCGCAAGTCCACCAAGCAACTCGGAGGCGATCCAGAATGCGACGGAGAGCCATCCAAAATGAAAACGTCCCCAATAACCATTTGGTCCGGTCGCGGGGAACGTCGCGGCGATGCACGCAAAGACGAACGCGAAGACCAAGAGAATCAAGCCGACGTTCTGCATTGTCGTTCTCCTTTGGAAAAAAGGCAGCCCCGGCTACTGGGATGGGGGAACGAGCCGGGGCCGCTCACGCCTGACGGTGTGCGAGCATGGGGGTGTGGGGGGTTGCACTTCTCGTCAGGGCGTATCCGTCAAGTGGGAGTGGCAACCACGGCCGCCGCGAGCCTTGCAGCGCGGTTCGCCAGTTCGGTTGAAACGGCGTCGATACGCGCAAGCACTGCAGGGTCAGTAACGCCGGACTTGAGGTCGGCAATCATTGCAGCAAGCCGAGTGAACGCGGCCTCTGCCGCGTCTTCGGAATCATCGATCGCCTTGGTGTTTTTTTCAAGAGCATCGAGTTGGTCGGTAAGCTGAGACATGATGTTATCTTCCTCTATTTTGACTGCCTGCAGCAGTCGGTTGTCCACGCCCTGCTGGGCTAGGATTGCGTCCAACTTTTTGTTGATAGTGTCGAAACTCGGTGCGCTCTGGAACGCATTGAAATCAGCCTGGCTCATCCATACCCACATTGGCCCCCCTATCCAGCGAAGCGCGGCGTCGTTTCTGTTCCGCTTCCCACTGCTTTTCGCGCTCCAGCTCGCCCGATTGTCTGATCGCATTGAACCTGGCCTTGGCGTTTGCGGCCCAGGATTTTGCGAGTTCCGATAGGATAAGTGGGATTTTCATCTTATCCCCTATTGTCATTTCGATCGTCCGGGTTCCACCTCCACCAGAAATGGACGCATAGGCCGCCGGAGACAAACCCGAGAAGAAAGATCAATGGGGGCCACGCCTTCGTCACTTCGTAGGTATAGCGCGACAATGTGGTTCCCCCAGTCATGAGCGCCAATGTCTCGACGATCGCAAATATGACGATGAAACCAAGCAAAAACGCCGTCCAGATCAACGGAAATTTCTTGTCCGGCATGCTCACGACGTTGGCCTCCGTATCGCCGAGACGGCCGACTTTGGAACCGCCATCACGTTGATCGCGTCGCTCTGATTGCCGCCTCGGCACATGTAATTCGATCCGCTCGTGCTCTCGTAGAGCGTGACGTGGTGGCCGCCGGACGACCACTGGACGCAGACGATGTCGCCGAGCCGGGGCTCGCTGACGGCGACGCCAAACTGCCGCCAACTGTCAGCCCACAGGAATTTGTCGATATCGCTCGCGCCGAACTGAGGCCGAATGCCTGCGGTTGCCATGCAATAGGCGACCGTCAGGCCGCACCACGCGATGCTGTCATGGGTATAGCGCGCGCAGTAGCTCGCCATGTCCGGATACGCCTTCGCTATCGCTGTCGCAAACCCGAGGATGATCGGGTTGTCGTTGCCCTCGTGAGTCCCGCTGAACTTGCGCATGACGGCGAGCCAAGGCGGGATGTCGTCCGGCGACGGCGCTGTGACGACGATCTTCGGCCGCGGAGCTTCGGCGGCGAGCGCGAGCGCGTCCTTGCGGACGGACACGACGCGGTTGAGCCAGCCGTGGATGTATTTTCCGTTGCGCGCGGGGTTCCTGTCGTAGAGCCCCTGGTAGTATGCTGCGCGCCCATCGCACAGCTGGCCGACGAGCGCGACGGGATCGACTGCGGCGGCAGCAGCTATCGTCAGCGGCCCGATCTCGCCGTCCTGGTCGGTCCCGACGATGCTTTGCAGGAGCTTTGCGCTCGTGCCGATCCCCGCGAGGACGCCGTGGTCGAACACAACAAGGTCGCCACCGTTCGGGAGGCTGTCGCAGATGAGCGGGTTCCAGTAGTTTTGCTTGTAGATCGCGGCGATCTGGCTATCCGGGGCGTCGAATACGTCTTCGGGGAGGCCTGGATGGGTTGCTCGCCACGGGTCCCAGTCGCCTTTTTGTTCGATGCCTCGAGAGGTTCGATCGACGCTTCCGCTTGCTTCGTCGTTTCCGCCTTCCTCTCGGAGAGTGACAGCAAGGCATCGATCGAAGTCGCTTCCAGCGGAGACGGGAGGAACGACGATGACGGGAGGCTTGTCGGGCTCTGGGGGCTTGACCGGAGGTTTGTCCGGCTCGGGGCCGGGCTTGTCAGGCTTGCCGCTGTCAGGAACAACGGGCCGCCCAACAGGAGGCCCAGGAGCGACAGGCGGCGGGGCAAAGCGTTCTCGCGCATAGATCAGATACCACTGGACGAGACCCATGACGAAAATCGTCGCCAAGTAGGCGACGAGAGGCACCGTCATAGTTTCGATGTTCACGGGAATGTCTTCCCAGATGCAGGGGCAGCCGGAGGTTTGAGGTTAGAGACCAGAGCCCCGAAGTCGGCCATGGGATTGCCCGTCAAATGCAGCAATGCCGCCGCTCCGATCTGGCCGGTGGCTTGCTCGACCGCCGTGTCCGGATGCACGCCCGCGGCGATCTTGGCCATGATGTCATCGAGTATTTTCTTGAGCAGCGCTTGGAATTGCGGGCTCTGCAAAAGTTGCGCGAGCAGCGGCTGGATGGCTGCCCAAACGACTTGTAAGTTCATGACTTATCTCCTCATTGATGGGGTGGGTGGGACGTAGGTCGGCGCGGCCAT
>DASYSQ010000058.1:0-17408 GCA_036003145.1 Pseudolabrys sp. | reverse complement strand
ATCAACAAGAAGATTCCTACGGTCGTCATTACCGCCTTCGATGACGCGGGTATTCGGGAGCGCAGTGCGGCGTCCGGAGCCAAAGCATTCTTGACCAAACCGCTGCATGGCCCGACACTCATCAACGCCATCAGGAGTGCTATCAGGGACAAGACGCCGGATTCGACGCCGGCAAAACAGCTGAAGAAAAAGAAGTCATAAGAGCTGTTGCGACCGGAATTTTGCCGTCACTAATTTCGTCACGTATCTGACCGGCAATTTGACCATCGGACGCACAACCAGCTTTCCTGCGACAGCGGTTTGGGCGACCGCGTTGGCTGTTTCGATCCCTGGTGGTCGGTATCGGACCGCAGATCGGCGCCGCCGTCAGCTCGCCGCATGATTGCGCAATCGGTCACCGGCACCGCCGGATGTTTCGCATAGGTCGCAAGACGGTGGGGCCGGGGTAACTTGCTCTGACCGCGTGCCGTTGATACCTAGTCTCAGACTCGTCATGGCCGGGACTTCCCGGCCATCCACGTCTCTGAACGAATACATAAAATGCCGGCCAAGACGCCTTTTTACATCACCACCGCGATCTCATACCCGAATGGCCCCCCACATATCGGCCACGCCTATGAAGCGATCGCCACCGACGCCATTGCACGCTTCATGCGGCTCGATGGCTACGATGTCTATTTTCTGACCGGGACCGACGAGCACGGGCAGAAGATCCAGCAGACGGCCGTCAAGGAGGGGCTGACGCCGCGCCAACTGCTCGATCGCAATGTGCCGCGCTTCGAGGCGATGGTGAAACGGATGAATTGTTCGAATGACGATTTCATCCACACCACCGAAGAGCGCCATCATCGCTCGTCCGAAGCGATCTGGCAGCGGATGGAGCAGAATGGCGACATCTATCTTGGCAAATATGCCGGCTGGTACTCGGTGCGCGACGAGGCTTACTACGCCGAAAATGAAACACATCTGAACGAACATAAGGTGCGTGTTTCAGTCAAGACAGGAACGCCGGTCGAATGGGTGGAGGAGGCGAGCTATTTCTTCAAGCTCTCCGCTTATCAGGACAAGTTGTTGGAGCTCTACAAGCGGTCAAATTTCGTGCTGCCAAAAGAACGACTGAACGAGGTCGCGAGTTTCGTGCGTGGCGGATTGCAGGACCTGTCAATTTCGCGCACCACCTTCGACTGGGGCATCCGTGTGCCCGGTAGCGACGGGCACATCATGTACGTATGGGTGGATGCGCTCACAAATTACATCACCGGTGTTGGTTTCCCCGACACAGGCAGCGAGAAATTCAAGCGCTACTGGCCCGCATCGCTGCACGTCATCGGCAAGGACATTGTACGCTTCCACGCGGTCTACTGGCCGGCCTTTTTGATGTCCGCAGGGATCGACGTGCCGCAGCGGATCTTCTCGCACGGATTTCTGTTCAATCGCGGGGAAAAGATGTCGAAGTCGGTCGGCAATGTGATCGATCCCTTCACCATGGCCGATACCTACGGTGTCGATCAATTCCGCTATTTCTTTCTGCGCGAAGTACCGTTCGGTCAGGATGGCAACTACAGTCACGAGGCGATCGTCAATCGCATCAACGCCGATTTGGCGAATGACCTTGGTAATCTCGCTCAGCGGTCGCTGTCGATGATCGGCAAGGCTTTCGGCGGCAAGTTGCCGGAGCCGGGTGCTTTCGCCGAAACGGACAAGACCATTCTCGCGGCCGCTGACGCTATGATCGGCACCGCACGCGAACACATGAAGACGCAGCAGTTGCATCAAGTGCTTAACTGCCTGTGGGCTGTGGTCGCCGACGCCAACCGTTATTTTGCGTCGGAAGCGCCGTGGGCACTCGCAAAAACCGATCCGAAGCGACAGGGGACCGTTCTGTACGTGACCGCAGAGGTCCTGCGGCAAGTGGCAATTCTCGCGCAGCCGTTTGTTCCGGCGGCAGCTTCGAAGCTGCTCGACCTTCTGGCAATCAAGTTTGATGAACGGGACTTCGACGCCCTTAAACCACCAACGAGGATCGCGGCGGGCCTTACATTGCCGCCGCCCGGTCCGGTGTTCCCACGCTACGTTGAAGCGGAAGACAAGAACTGATCTCTAATTCGGACAAACAAAATCGTCGCTGAAATCATGCTTGTCGACAGCCATTGCCACCTCGATTTTCCGGATTTTTCGACGGAGATCGATGACATCATTGTGCGCGCTCGGGCAGCCGATATTGGCCGCATCGTCACGATTTCAACGCGCGTGAGAAGGCACGCGCAGGTGCTCGCAATCGCGGAAAGGGTTCCGGAAGTCTTTTGTTCCGTCGGCACTCATCCGCACTACTCGCACGAAGAAACGGACATCGACGCAGGCAGGCTGATCGCGATTTCAAAGCATCCGAAGGTGGTGGCAATCGGCGAAGCGGGGCTGGACTACTTCCGCAACAACAGTCCGCGCGATGCGCAGGCGCAGAGTTTCCGCCAGCACATCCAGGCTGCACGTGAAACCGGGCTGCCGTTGGTGATTCACTCGCGCGACTGCGACGTGGACATGGCGCAGATTCTGCGCGAGGAAAGCGGGAAGGGCGCCTTCCCGGCTGTGCTGCATTGCTTTACCGGCGGTCACGACCTTGCGTCCACGGCCATCGAACTCGGACACTATGTGTCGTTCACCGGTATTTTGACATTCAAGAATTCAGATGCGTTGCGCGACATCGCGGCGGCGCTCCCGACCGATCGCATTCTGGTCGAGACTGATGCGCCTTATCTCGCGCCGCTGCCATATCGGGGAAAGCGCAACGAACCTGCATACGTAGCCGAAACTGCTAAAGTGTTAGCGGATGTGCGCGGTGTCTCCGCCGATGAGATTGCGCGGCAGACAACCGAGAATTTCTTCCGGCTGTTTAGCAAGGTGCCACGGGTGGCAGCCGCCGCATGAATTTAACCTTCACCATTCTGGGCTGCGGCTCGTCCATGGGCGTCCCGCGGGTGGCTCTCGGCTGGGGTGTTTGCGATCCGAATAACCCGAAGAATCGACGGCGACGATGCTCGCTGCTGGTGGAACGCAGCAATGCTCAGGGACAGCGGACACGCGTTCTCATCGACTGCTCGCCCGATCTTCGCATGCAACTGCTCGACACTGAGGTTGACTGGCTCGATGGCGTACTCATCACGCATGAACATGCCGACCACACGCATGGCATCGATGATCTGCGCCCGTTGTTCGTCAACAGACGCCGGCGACTTGAGGTCTACCTGGATGAGCCGACCTCACGAGCGATGGAGGTCCGTTTTGGCTATTGCTTCGCCACCCCGCCCGGCAGCGAATATCCGCCGATTGCAATCGAAAAACGCCTGGTCGCGGGCCATCCGGTCACGATTGACGGGCAGGGCGGCCCTATTGAGGTCATGCCGGTCCTTCAGGATCACGGCGATATCACCTCGCTCGGCTTCCGTTTCGGCAACGTCGCCTACTCGGCCGATATCAAGAGCCTGCCGGCGGAAAGCGTCGCCGCGTTGGGCGGCCTGGACGTCTGGATCGTCGACGCGCTCCGCAAGGCGCCGCATCCCAGTCACTTCAATCTCGACGAGGCCCTCGAATGGATAGCGCGCATCAATCCAAAGCGAGCGATCCTGACAAACCTCCACAGCGATATGGATTACGCCGCGCTGCGCGCAGAGTTGCCGCCAACGGTCGAACCGGCCTACGACCTGATGAGTTTTGTCGCACCTTGATGTGGGTCCAGGTGTTCCTGTGAGCAGACTGTCGCTTTTTATCTAAAATCGTCCGTATGGCTGCTAGTAAAGGCCGTGAAAAGCCTACATCTGGAAATATTCCATAATATGTCTTATGCGAATCACGGACCTGCAGCAATGAAGACGCTTTGCTATCGTCGTGCTGTCCGCCGCCCGACATCAACGCAAGCTCCAGCCCGGTGAAGCCCTCTCGTGACATTTCCCGCCTGATCGAGATCATGGCGGCGCTGCGCACCCCCGGGAGTGGTTGTCCCTGGGACCTCGAGCAGAATTTTCAGACAATTGCTCCCTACACGCTTGAGGAGGCCTACGAGGTTGCTGACGCAATCGCGCGCGGTGATCTGGCGGGGCTGAAGGACGAGCTGGGTGACTTGCTGCTCCAGGTCGTCTTCCACGCACGTATGGCTCAGGAGCAACGCGCCTTCGAGTTTCCCGATGTGATTGAGGCTATCACCACCAAACTGATCCGGCGGCACCCGCACGTCTTTGCCGATGCCGACGGCAAGACCGCCAAGGCTGTGGAGGGCCTCTGGGCGCGCATCAAGGCCGAGGAGAAGGCCGAACGCGGCGAAGAGGCTCCACAGGGAGCGCTCGCCGGCGTACCGGTGGGCCTGCCCGCGTTAACCCGCGCCTTGAAGCTCCAGGACAAGGCTGGGCACGTTGGTTTCGACTGGAATGACCCGCGGGCCGTCCTCGCCAAGATCCGCGAGGAAGCGGACGAGATCGAGGCCGAACTCGATCGCGGCGATCAAGTCCAGATGGCTGCTGAGGTCGGTGACCTTCTCTTCGCCGTTGTTAATCTTGCCCGGCATCTGGGCGCCGACCCCGAGGGCGTACTGCGCGACACGAACCTCAAGTTTGAGCGGCGCTTTGCCGCGATCGAGCGTGCGTTGGCGGCGCACGGAAAAACGCCCAAGGATGCGAGCCTGACCGAAATGGACAAACTGTGGGACGAGGCAAAGGCGGCCGAGAAGGCCGCCTCCACCACTGATGGATCGCCCTAGCCTTAGGCTGCCGCTCGTCTCGCCGCCGTGGGCGGCATCCGAGACGGCTGAGACACCCTGCTCTGGATCGCCGCGCCGCATGCCGCACTGATCAATGCAGCGAACACCACATAGCCGCAAAGATACCAAGGCTGATTTCCGTTCGCCGCGATCAAATAAGTCGCGATGATTGGCGTGATCCCGCTCGCGAAGATCCCGGAGAATTGATAGACGAACGAGATGCCGGTGTAACGCACGCGCGGATCGAACAGGTCGCAGAACAGCGCGGCCTCCGGGCCGTAGCACATGGCATAGATGATCCCGAACGGAATGATGAGGGCTGCGAAGACGGCAACGAGATTGCCGCTGCTCAACAGCCAAAACGCCGGATAGGTCGAAATTGCCAGCAGGATTGCGCCGATCGCGTAGGTTCTGCCCCTGCCCCATTTATCGGAAAGATGCCCGAACAGGGGGATGAAGAAGATCATCACGAAGGCCGAGGTACACACAGCCCACAACGCCGTGGTCCGCGGCAGATGCAATGTGTTGACGACGTAGGAGATGCTGAACACCGCAAACACATTGAAGAACACGCCATCGATATAGCGTGCGCCCATGCCGAGCAGCACGTTACGCGGATATTCGCGGATCATGTTGACAAACGGGATTGCAACCTCGCGTCCCTGTGCCTTGAGCTTGCTGAATTCCGGCGTCTCCATGATGCGCAGGCGGATATAGAGACCGACGACCACCAATACGAAGCTGGCAACAAATCCGATGCGCCAACCCCAGGCGAGAAACTGCTGCTCGGGCAGAGTCGAAGCGAGCGCCACAACACCCGCCGACAGACAAAGACCAATCGATAAACCGATTTGCGGCAGGCTCGCGAACAGGCCGCGCCTGTCCTCGGTGGCGTACTCATACGTCATCAGCACCGCGCCGCCCCACTCACCGCCAAGTCCGATACCCTGCAGTACGCGCAGGACCAGAAGGATGATCGGCGCCGCGACACCAATCTGCTGATAGGTCGGGAGCAATCCGATCAGTACCGTCGCGATGCCCATGATCATTAGCGTGAGGATGAGCATGCTCTTTCGGCCAATCCGGTCGCCGAAGTGACCAAATATGACTCCACCGAGCGGGCGCGCGACGAACCCGACTGCGAAGGTGGTGTAGGCAAGCAGGATCGAAATCAGCGGGTCCTGCGCCGGGAAGAAAAGCTTGTTGAAGACGATCCCGGCGACGGTGCCGTAGAGGAAGAAATCGTACCACTCGATGGTGGCCCCGATCAGGCTCGCGATAACAACACGCCTGAGATCGCGATCGGAAATTGCCGTACTTGCCATTGTGCCCCTGCCCCTTTTTTGCTCCGGGTTAGCCCGGCGGTTTGACCTCCGTCGTCTCCGGATATTTGTGCTTCACCAGCGCTGCATTTTTCGGGTCAGCCCGAACGCTAAGCGCCAAACGTCCCTCCTCGTTCATCTCCCGTGACAGGACTTCCGAGTGGCGATAGAGCCAGCTCAGACCTGCTCCATCGGAAGGATCAATCGACAATTGAAGAGTCTGTCGCTTTTCACCGAGACGCTGTTCGATTGCGGCGAGCAGTTGCTCGATCCCTTCCCCCGTCAATGCTGACACAGGAAGTGGCTGGCGTCGATATTCGCCCCGCTCGGCCAGGTTGAAAATGCGCACGCGGTCGTCTGAATTCATACGGTCGATCTTGTTCCACACTTCAACCACGCGTGGATCACCGGCTTCGATACCAAGCTCGACGAGTACTTTTCCCACATCGTAAGATTGTGCGTTCGAATCTTCGTGCGACATGTCGCGCACGTGCAAGATCACATCCGCCTCGATGACTTCTTCCAAAGTCGCGCGAAACGCCGCGACCAGCATGGTTGGAAGATCCGAAATAAACCCGACAGTATCAGAGAGAATGACCCTCGCGCCGTGCGGCAGCCCAACCGCGCGCAGCGTTGGATCAAGTGTGGCAAACAGCACGTCCGCCGAGAGTACGCTTGCAGCCGTCATGCGGTTGAACAACGTCGATTTGCCCGCATTGGTGTAGCCGACGAGCGCGACAATCGGGTAAGGCACGCGCTTTCGGCTGTCGCGATGAAGTTTGCGGGTCCGTTTAACCTTGTCGAGCTCAACCTCGATCCGCGCAATACGCTCTTCGATAACCCGCCGGTCCGCTTCGATCTGGGTCTCGCCGGGTCCGCCGAGAAAGCCAAAACCACCCCGTTGGCGTTCGAGATGTGTCCACGAACGAACGAGCCGGCTTTTTTGATAGGTGAGATGCGCGAGCTCGACCTGCAGCGCACCTTCACGGGTACGCGCGCGCCGCCCAAATATTTCCAGGATCAAACCCGTTCTGTCGATAACCTTTGTATTCCAGGCCTTCTCCAGATTGCGCTGCTGCACCGGCGAGACAGGGCAATCCATGACCACAACAGATGCCGACAGGCTTTTCGCCAGGCCAGCAATCTCATCGACCTTGCCCTTGCCAATGTAGGTCGCGGGCCGGATTTCATTGAGCGTCACCAGCCCAGACTCGACCACATTCAGATCGATAGCGCGCGCAAGGCCGACGGCCTCCTCGAGCTTCGCTTCGGGGGTGCGCATGTCCGTCGGCGGACGTGTGCCGGCCTTGCGTGGCGGGTTCTTAAGCCACGGCTCGATAACGATCGCGCGGCCGGTCTCTGCGCCCGAGGTCGTTGGGCTCAGGAGATCGGAGCGCTGGTCACGACGGCGTACTTCCAATCAGACCTTGTCTCCGGCCGGCGGTTCGTCGGCCCCTTCGAAGAGCTGGATCGGGTGACCCGGCATAATGGTCGAAATCGCATGCTTGTAGACCAGTTGGGAATGTCCGTCCCTACGCAACAGCACGCAGAAATTATCGAACCACGTCACCACACCCTGCAATTTAACGCCATTCACCAGAAAGATGGTGAGAGGTATTTTGCTTTTGCGGACGTGGTTGAGAAAGGTGTCTTGCAGGTTTTGCGCACGATCGGCTGCCATTGCCGTTTTCCATTTTTTGCTCGCGTCTAGCGCGCGAGACCTTATTTGCCCAAGTCCGTCCGAATGCGATGCATGCGGCGCTTCGCCCCCTCGCAAAGCCGTGCGAGGCCCGGGGCCATATTAGATGGCAGGTGTCGTTCCGGTGCAAGCATAAGTTCATGCAAACCCCGCCAAAATACTGAAATAACGGCATTTTTGCTTTTTTCGACGAGCCCGCCGCGACGCGCCTCATCCCGCCCGGAACGTCCCTATTCTCTGATTTCGGCGTGCCGGTGATAGTCGCGTCGCAATGCTGTTGCGACGAGCCCGGGAGCGCCGTTGCCAACGGGACGACCATTGATGCTCACAACCGGCAAAACGACCTGACTTGCAGAGGTGATAAAAGCCTCGCGCGCGCCGTAGGCCTCCTCGACCGTAAAGCAACGCTCTTCAAACGCGAGGCCCTGCGCCTTGATCACATCGATCACAACCGACCGTGTAATCCCGGGAAGGATGTCATGGCCGAGCGGATGCGTGATCAGCTTGCCGTCACGGCTCACGATCCAGGCATTTGACGATGCGCCCTCGGTTACCAGACCCTGCGCATCGACAAGCCAAGCCTCGCGTGCGCCCTGTTCGCGCGCGGCCTGTTTGGCCAGCACGTTCGGCAATAGCGCCACCGATTTGATATCGACACGCTTCCAGCGAATGTCAGGCATTGTAACGACGGCAATTCCTTCCGTTGCAACCTGCTCGAGGCGGCCCAAATCATTGTTCCGCGCGGTTACGACCAGGGACGGCCGAGTATCGGCAGCGGGAAATGGAAAATCCCGTCGCGCCACGCCGCGCGTAACCTGAAGGTACACGATGCCATCGCGCACACGATTGCGCCGTATCGTTTCGCGCAGCACAACTCCCAGCGCCGCCGGCGACATCGGCCGCGCAATACGTAGCTCGCCGAGCGAACGGGCGAGGCGCGCCATGTGCCGGCCTTCGTCGACCAGTCGGCCTCCCCTCACCTCGCACACTTCATAGACACCGTCAGAGAATTGATAGCCGCGATCTTCGACGGCAACCATTGCATCGGTCCGAGGTAAGTAGCGCCCATTGACGTAAGCGATGCGCGACATGGAAACTAATCGATTCCAAGTGCCTTGAGTTTGCGGTGCAAGGCGGAACGCTCCATGCCGACGAATTCCGCGGTACGCGAGATATTGCCGCCGAAGCGGCTGATCTGCGCCACGAGGTATTCACGTTCAAATACTTCGCGGGCGTCGCGTAGCGGCAAACCCATCAGATGTTCACCGCCGTTTCCATTTGGCATACTGGGGACCATGGACCCGACGTCGGGCGGTAACATGCTGGCATTCATCACCGCATCAGGGTCACCGCCGGCAAGGATCATCAGCCGCTCGATGTTGTTGCGCAGTTGTCGCACGTTGCCCGGCCAATTGTGCGACTGCAGAACCGCCATGGCGTCCTCACCGATACGCCGCTTTGGCAGGCCTGTCGCCAGCGAAATCTGGTCCATGAAGTAGTCTACAAGGTCCGGCACGTCCTCACGTCTCTCTGCCAGCGGCGGCACACGGATCGGCACAACGGCAAGGCGATGGTAGAGATCTTCGCGGAATTTACCCTCGCCGATCAATGTTTCGAGGTTGCGCGCGGTCGAAGACACGATGCGCACATCAACGGCGATCTTGCTGCTACCACCAACTCTCTGGAATGTCTGATCGACGAGCACCCGCAGGATCTTGTTTTGCGTCTCACGGGGAAGGTCAGCGATGTCGTCGATGAACAGTGTCCCGCTATGCGCCTCTTCGAGGGCACCCGGTTTGCGCCCTTCCAGGCCGTTGGACTGATCGACGCCGAACAATTCTGTTTCCATCCGGTCCGGCGTAATCGCGGCCGCGTTAATGACCACGAACGGACCATTCGCGCGCCCCGACAACTGATGGAGCGTGCGCGCGGCGAGCTCCTTGCCCGCTCCCGAGGGACCGACGACCAGCACGCGGCTATTTGTCGGCGCCACGCGCTCGATTGCCTGACGCAACTGGGCAATCGAAGGCGAATGGCCAACCAGCGTCGCCGGCACTGGTGCCAGTTGTTTGAGCTGCTTGACCTCGCGTTTAAGGCGTGAGTTTTCCAGTGCGCGGTCGGCAACGAGCACCAGTCGATCGGCTTTGAACGGCTTCTCAATGAAGTCATAGGCTCCATGCTTGATGGCAGCGACAGCGGTCTCGATGTTGCCATGGCCGGAAATCATAACGACCGGCATCTCGGCGTGCTCCTGCTTGACAGCATCGAGCAACTGCAAACCATCGAGTTTGCTGCCCTGCAGCCAGATATCGAGAAACACCAGATTTGGTCGCCGCGACGCGATCGCGCTCAACGCATCATCGCTGCTGCGCGCGGTACGCGTACTGTAACCCTCATCCTGCAAGATGCCCGCGACAAGATCGCGGATATCCGCCTCATCATCGACTATCAGAATTTCAGCGGCCATGTGCTACTCACTTGCGACTTTTGACTTTTCAGGTTCGGTGGCTTCGGTTTTACCGGCGGCGGCAAACCTCACGCGAACCCAGGCGCCCCGTTGCCCCTGACTCTTTTCATCGGCGTCGCGCAATTCAATCGTGCCGCCGTGCTCCTCGGCGATGCGCCCGACGATAGCAAGTCCAAGACCGGTTCCTTTCTCTCGAGTCGTGACATAGGGCTCAAGCAACCGGTTGCGATTTGTCTTTGGCAAACCAATGCCGTTGTCCACGACATCGATCACAATATCGCCGCCATCACGCGCGGCGAATACGCGGATCACGCCCTTACCGAGCTCACCTGGCGGCACCGCCGCAATAGCTTCGGTCGCATTCTTGATGATGTTGGTAAGGGCCTGTGAGATCAGGCGGCGATCAAATCGAGCTGGCATCGGATCTTCCGCAATATCGGCAGCGATATCGATTTCCGAATTGCCGACGCGCATCAAAAATACTGTTTGCCGCACGACGTCCGCCACATCCTCGGCAGCGACCACCGGCTTCGGCATACGTGCAAAATGGGAGAATTCATCGACCATCCGTCTTATGTCATCGACCTGTCGGATGATGGTGTCCGTGCACTGTTCAAAAACGGTGCGGTCTTCGGTGATCATCTTTCCGTACTTACGCCGCAGGCGTTCGGCTGAAAGCTGAATCGGCGTAAGTGGATTCTTGATTTCATGCGCGATGCGTCGTGCCACGTCCGCCCACGCTGAAGTCCGCTGCGCAGCCACCAGCTCGGTGATGTCATCTAGCGTTACGACGTAACCGCGGTCGCTATCGCCTGATTGCTCGCTCGTGACACGCACCGACAAATTGCGTTCGCGACCGTTGCGGCTGATGGTGATCTGGTCTTGCGTAGGCGCGCCGGATTGCGCCGCAGTCATAATGCCCGCAAGCTCGGGCAGCACTTCGGTCAGCGACTGACCGAGCGCTTCTTTTTCCTGACGTCCAATCAATTTTTCCGCTGACCTGTTGAGAATGCTCACGTTCCCGTTGCCGTCCACGCCGATGACGCCCGCACTGGCGCCGGCCAGCACGGCCTCGGTGAATCGCCTGCGGCTGTCGATGAGATCGCGCGCGTGCATGATGTCGTCGCGTTGCGTACGCAATTCCTGCGTCATGCGATTGAATGTCTCACCGAGATGCGCGAGATCGCCCTCGCCCTTACGCACCGGGACACGGACATAGAGGTTTCCGGTTGAGACGGCATTGGCCGCGCCTATCAAGCGGCGGATGGGCGCGACCAGACGGTTGGCAAAATTAAAGCCGATCCAGACAGCTGAAAGGAGCACGATCAATGCGATCACAGTGTACATCAGCCCAAAGGCAACCTGCACACCGACGCGCCGCGCCTCCAGCGCGGCATATTCCGTGGCGCTCGCCCGCGTTGCCTGCAACTGTGGCACGACACGCGGATCGAGCAATCGCGTTATATAGAGGTAATAGTCCTCGTATTGATCGAGCCTTATGATCGCCGCGACATAGTTGGTGTCGGGTAACAGGACGATTTGCGGCTCTTTATTGGTGATGTGGGGTAATGCGTCGCGCGGCGGCAACGCGAATGTCTGACTGACGTTCGCGTCCGCGCGCGCAACGACATTGAGTTCTTTGTCGATCACGATCGCGGCCGCCAGACCGCGAACCGAAGCCTGGAAAGTCAGATATTGCCGGAGCTTCTCGGGATCCTGATCAAAAACCGTTTTCGTGCGGGCGATGTCGAACGCCATGAGCATGATATCCGATCGCACGATCTGGGCGTGGTCCCGCAGATAGGCTTCCGCCACGATAAGGGAGTTCTCTATTGCCGAGCGCGTGCGCGTGGAGAACAGCCGGTCAAGCCCGCGATCGAGGGTGACGCTCGCAACGATCGCCACCATGATCGCCGGAGCGGCAGCGATGATCGAGAACAGCCCGACAATGCGCACATGCAGGCGTGCCGCCGCGCGGCCGCTGCGCCGGGCCTGCACGACCTGCCACACCTCACGTACGATAAGGCCAAGCAGCAACAGTACGGTTGCTGCATTTGAAAGCAGCAACGTCACCACGACGTAGTGGGTGGGCGAGATCGGGGTGAGGTCGGCGAGAACGATGAAGGTGAGAAAAGCCGACAGCAGGGCCAGCCCAACTGCGACCGGACCGAGAATACGCGTTTCGCCCCGTCGCGCGGGAGCGCCCGCAAGTGTCTCGGCAGAGGCGGCTTGTTCGACGCTCATTGGCCCCCGGCGGGTGGAAAATTGGAGGAGCAGCCCTCGCTGGCTCAGCACGCCAAAAGCGGGCCTCCAGCACTGATGCTTTTATACAACAATGTTGCCGAATTGCGACAATTCCGCGGCGCAAAATGCTGAAATCAGGGGGGTGCTCAGCCGCTACGGAATATCTGGATATCGAGGTCGCGGATTTTCTTCCGCAGCGTATTGCGGTTGAGCCCCAATAGGTCGGCAGCGCGAATTTGATTACCACGCGTGGCGCCCAACGCGGCTGTCAGCAACGGAAATTCGATCTCGCGCAATATGCGGTGGTAGAGGCCCGCTGGCGGCAATCCGTCCTCAAATCCCGCGAAATAGGTGGCAAGGTGCCGCTCAACGACACCCCCGAGATTTTCCTCGCCGTGCGGCTCATCACTGCCGGCCGGAAGTGCCGGCTGCGCCAACTCAGCGTCCATTACAGCAGCGGTGATCGTTTCCTGCGGATAGAGCGCCGCCAATCGGCGCGCCAAATTCTCGAGTTCGCGCACATTGCCGGGCCAGCGATGTCGCTTGAGACGATCGAGGCCGGCCTGGTCGATCTGTTTTGGCGGCAAGCCCTCACGCTGGGCTTGCGCGAAGAAGTGCCGAATAAGATCGGCAATATCCTCTGTGCGTTCGCGCAACGGCGGCAACCGTAGCGGCACAACATTCAATCGGAAGAACAAATCCTCACGAAACAGGCCTTGCTGGATCAAAAGCCGGAGATCCTTGTTGGTTGCGGCGATAATGCGCACATCGCTCTTGATTGGTGTACGCCCCCCAACCGTCATGTACTCGCCCTGCTGCAACACGCGTAACAGTCGCGTCTGGGCTTCCATCGGCATGTCGCCGATCTCATCGAGAAAAAGTGTGCCGCCTTCGGCTTGTTCGAAGCGGCCTGCACTGCGCGTATTTGCACCGGTGAACGCACCCTTCTCGTGGCCGAACAATTCGGATTCGATCAGGTCGCGCGGAATTGCCGCCATATTAATGGCTACAAAAGTGCCGGAACGCCGCTTGCCGTAGTCGTGCAGAGCGCGAGCCACCAATTCCTTGCCGGTGCCTGACTCACCGGAAATCATCACCGTCAGGTCGGTCTGCATGAGACGGGCCAGCACCCGGTAAATTTCCTGCATGGCGGGAGAACGGCCAACCAGCGGAATGCCTTCGAATTCGTCACTTTTCGTGTTCGCAGGCCGCGGCTCCTTTGGCTCCGACAGAGCGCGGCCAACGATTGCAATGAGCTCCTTGAGATCGAACGGTTTCGGCAAGTACTCGTAGGCTCCGCGCTCGGAGGCGCGAATTGCCGTCATGAAAGTGTTCTGCGCACTCATCACAACGATTGGCAGATCGGGGCGCACCTTTCGGATGCGCGGAATCAGATCGAAGGCATTCTCGTCAGGCATGACGACATCCGTGATCACCAGGTCGCCGTCGCCCTGGGTAATCCAGCGCCATAGCGTCGCGGCATTGCCTGTCGAGCGGACTTCATAGCCCGCACGCGACAGGGCCTGGTTCAGGACGGTGCGGATCGCTGCATCGTCGTCGGCAACTAGAATGCTTCCGGTCGGCATATCTTGTCTCACGGGCTCTGAACCGGCGGGGCGTTGTCAGTGGCTTCGCCATCACCGCTGTAAACCGGCATTAGCACTCGGAAGATGGTTCGCCGCGGCTGTGACTCACATTCGATGATGCCGCCGTGGTCGCCAACGATCTTCGCGACCAATGCAAGGCCAAGGCCACTTCCGCTTTGTTTTGTAGTTACAAAAGGATCGAACAGATGCGGCATCAAATCTTCGGGCACGCCCGGCCCGTTGTCCTTGACGCAAAATTCAAGCGGTAACGACACACGCGCTTTACTGCCCGGCACGGATAGCCGCACACCTGGACGAAATGCGGTGGTGAGCTGTATTTCGCCATCGCTTGCGGTCTCCCCGATTGCCTCGGCGGCATTCTTCAGCAGGTTCAGAAAGACCTGAACGAGCTGATCGCGGTTGGCCAACACGGACGGAAGTGACGGATCGTACTCTTCGACGAATTTGATGTGGCGTCCAAAACCTGATTGCGCCAGCCTTTTAACGTGATCGAGAATGACGTGAATATTCACTGGCTCACGATCGATCGGCCGCTCGTCAGCAAATACTTCCATGCGATCGACCAATTTCACGATGCGATCGGTTTCGTCGCAGATCAGCTTTGTGAGTGGCCGATCGTCATCACCTGCCGACTGCTCAAGCAGCTGGGCAGCGCCGCGAATCCCCGACAGCGGATTCTTGATTTCATGTGCGAGCATGGCAGCGAGCGCGATGACCGAACGAGCCGCGCCGCGATGGGTCAGCTGACGATCCATTTTGTCGGCGATGGTGCGCTCCTGCAGCATCACCACGACATATCCTGGATATTCCGGTAATTGCGCTACATAGAGATCGACCAGCCGCTCGCCAGGATTACGCGGAGTTGCCAGATCAACCTTGTATTCGTTGACCGCCGCTCCGCGGCTGCGCACCTGCTCTATCAGCGTGAGCAAGGGTGAACCGAACGGTACAAGCTCGCCCAGCGTGTGCCGGCGCAGCATCGCGGTTGATGCTTCGAAGAATTGTTCCGCCGCGACATTGGCATCCGCGATTTTTCCATCGGGCGATACCATGATCACCGGATGTGGCAATGCGTGCAGCAACGCGTCGGCGGGGCTGCTGACGATCGGCGAGACTGCCTGAGCGCGCCTCATGCGGCAGCCCTCCAGACAAAATCGTCATAAGCCTCGGCGAGCAGCCGGCGCGCGTGTGTCGGTTCTTCAGCGGTCAACACGCGGCTGCGATGGCGCTTAAGCACCTCGGCCCGAACTCCGGCGGTTGCTGCCGCGGAATCCAGCGCCCAGCCGAGATGCTTGCGTGCATGCCGGCGTCCGATGGCGAGGCCATGATGCTCGAGCATTTCATCATAAAGTGCGTCGATCAGATCGAATTGCTCGCGAAGCGTCGGGCTGCACTCACGTGCGCCCGTTGCGAAATAACGCGCAATTTGGCCCGGCAGCCACGGACGGCCCTGCACGGCGCGACCAATCATGACGGCATCCGCCCCCGAAACGACGAGCGCGCATTCAGCATCTTCGCAGGAGCGAATATCGCCATTGACGACGACTGGGATTGAGACAGCTTGCTTGACGGCGCGCACAGCCTGCCAGTCGGCGGTCCCATCATAAAACTGACAACGGGTACGACCGTGGACGGTTATCAGTTTGATGCCGGCAGTTTCGGCGCGCACTGCAAGCTCAGGTGCATTGATGCTTGAAGTATCCCATCCCAGCCGCATCTTCAGCGTGACGGGTACGCGCACCGCGGACACCGTTGCCTCGATCAGACCGAGCGCATGATCGAGGTCGCGCATGAGGGCCGATCCCCCCGCCCCGTTTGTGACCTGCTTGGAGGGGCAGCCCATGTTGATATCGATGATGTCAGCACCCTGTGCCTCGGCGATACGCGCGCCTTCCGCCATCCATTGCGCTTCGCAGCCGGCGAGCTGAACCACGTGAATATCCACGCCACAACCTTCGCTGCGAACGCTGGCCTCGCGTTCGCCCCGCACCAGTCCCGCACACGCGGTCATTTCCGAAACAACCAGGCCGGCCCCGAGGCGCTCAACAAGCCGCCGGAACGGCGTGTCGGTAATCCCCGACATCGGCGCCAAAACGACCCGGTTCGGAACGATTACCGTCCCCAGGCTGACAGGAGCACTCGGAAACCGCCTGATTTCGTCGCCTATTGGTTCTTTGCCTACCATTTAGGCTGTCCCTTTTCGATGCTCATAGTTTAGCCAATTCGCTTCGCTGTGCAAGTGCTGCAGTGCAAAAATTCTGTTCATTTCGCGGGTATCGCCAGCAGTTAGCGCGTTCCCGCCGTGGCTCGAACGCGCTAAAGGCATGAATACCAAGGAGCAGGAAAGCATGGCGCAAGTTGCAGCCGTCGTGGTGGCCGCCGGTCAGGGCCTGCGCGCAGGTGGCGAAATACCCAAGCAATTCCGGCGAATTGCAGGCGAAACGCTGCTCGAACGTTCCCTGTCGGCTTTCGCAGAGGCCCCTGACGTCACCTTCGTGCAGCCCGTTATACGACCGGACGACGTCGCCCTTGTTCGCAGGTTGACCCGTGGCATGAATGTCCTCGAGCCGGTCGCGGGCGGTGCGACCCGCCAGGCGTCCGTACGCGCAGGGCTTGAGGCGCTTGTGTCGTGCACGCCCGACATCGTGCTCGTTCATGACGCAGCACGACCCTTCGCCAGTGCCAGCCTGATCACGCGCGCGATCGCGGCGGCGGAGAAGACCGGCGCGGCGATTCCGGCGCTACCAGTGACGGACACCGTCAAACGCATCGACAGCGCGGGCACGATTGAGGCAACTCTCGATCGCAATTCCATCCGCCTGGTGCAGACGCCGCAGGCTTTTGCATTTCCTGTGCTGTTTGACGCCCATCGGCGCGCCCTCGCGCAGGGACGCGACGACTTCACCGACGATGCGGCTCTCGCCGAATGGGCGGGTATCAAGGTAAACGTCTTTGCTGGCGACCCCGGCAACATCAAATTCACAACGCCCGAGGACTTCGCGCGCGCGGAAGCGATCCAGTCGGCCGGTCTCGGCGACGTCCGTACCGGCTCGGGTTTGGATGTGCATGCCTTCGGACCGGGCGACCATGTCACTTTGGGCGGAATCCGTATTCCGCATGCCCAGGCCCTCACCGGCCACTCCGACGCTGACGTGGCGCTCCATGCGCTCACCGATGCGATTCTCGGTGCCCTTGCCGATGGCGACATCGGCGCGCATTTTCCTCCCAGTGATCCGCAATGGCGCGGCGCATCATCCGACCGCTTCCTCACTTTCGCCGTTGAGCGCGTACGCGCGCGCGGCGGCCGCATCGCACATCTCGA
>DASYSQ010000057.1:0-9537 GCA_036003145.1 Pseudolabrys sp. | reverse complement strand
CAGGCCGAAACGCGTGCGCACTGCCACCACGCGGTCCGGAGTTTCGCTGCCGTGCAGCTGCAGCATATCGGGTTTGAGCGCAGCGATGATGTCGAGCAGCGTGTCGTCGTTGGCATCCACCGTAAGTGCAACCTTGCCGGCACGGCCCTGAACGCGCGCCCCGAGCGTCCGCGCAGCCTCCAATCCGAGATGACGCGGGCTCGGTGGAAAGAACACGAACCCGACCAGATCGGCCCCGGAATCAAGCGCTGCATCAAGCGCTTGCGGGGTCCTGAGGCCGCAAATTTTGATCGACAGTGGCATTGTGAGGCGCGTTCTAGCGCCTTCTCCATTTGGCCGCAAAGCGGAACCGCGGGGCTGAGTTAAGGAATTGGAGGCGGGATGACCGTGTATGGACCCGGTTCAGGAGCCGCAGTCGGTTCAGGCGCAAAACGGCGCCGGACGGCATCCAGCTCCTGGTGCAGGACACGGACCTCCCCGTCGAGCTTGCGGGCTGTCCGTCGCCACCTGGTCTGCCCGATCCAGGCCGCAACCCCGCCGACCAGCACGCCAAGGATGAGGAGCACGAAAATCAGCACGAACAACGGCAGGGTCGCTGCATAAGCCGGGCTTGTTGCAGAGAACGGATCGAATGAAACGGTCACCGACTGCCGGTTGGCCACCGCAAAGGCGATAATGACTACCGCAAGCGGAACCACGATCAGCATCGTGACGATTCTGCGGAACACCGTTGGCGGCCTCTGTCCAAAAAAGCGATGGCCGGGACGAACCCGGCCAGACCATAGCATTTTGGCGGTCGCAGTAACCAGAAGCCCTAGACCACGCCTGGCCTATTGAGCCGTTCACGCATTTCCTTGCCGGTCTTGAAGAACGGCACTGACTTTTCGTCGACGGCAACATGGGCGCCCGTGCGTGGATTGCGGCCGGTACGGGCTGGTCTGTGCTTGACCGAAAAGGCACCAAAGCCGCGCAGCTCGACGCGATCGCCCTTGGCCATCGCACTGGTGATCTCACCAAGGATCGCGTTGACGATGTTCTCAACGTCGCGCTGATAAAGATGTGGGTTCTGGGACGCAATGCGCTGGACGAGTTCTGACTTGATCATCGGCACCGCTACCCCCATCAGTTGGACGACGGAGGGTGCCAAAGCGCCAGGAGACCGTCAAGGTTGAGTCGCTCCACCGCCTGCACGGCGCCCCATTCCTCGATGCGGTGCGCAATGACGTTCAGTCCCACGGCCTCAAAGGTCCAGGCGGCTACGTGAAGGAAAGACAGCTCGCTGAAGCGCGGTTGCAGCGAATAGTCGCGCACTGGCGTGCTGGCCGGCACCTTCTTTTCCTTTTCCAGCCAGTCCAATGCAGCTTTTTCGTTGCCGAGGCCGTCAACGAGCTTAAGACCAACCGCCTGTCGCCCGGTAAACACGCGCCCGTCCGACACTTGCGCGAGCAGCTGGTCGTCCATTTTGCGGCGATCTTTGACCAGGCCTTTGAACCAGGCATATGAGTCGAGCACGACCGCCTCGATGGCGGCACGCGCTTCCGGGCTGGTCGGCTCGAAACCGTTGGGCGCGGCCTTCAGCGGCGAGGATTTCACCTCTTCGACCTTGATGCCGATCGTCTTCAGTACGTCCGTGAAATTCGGATACTGAAACAGGACGCCAATCGAACCGACCAGTGATGTTTCCTGCGCCACGATGTGCTCGGCCGAGAGCGCCGCGATATAGGCGCCGGAAGCAGCGAGCCCGTCGACCACCACGACCATGGGCTTCTTGCTCTGCAATTCACGCAAGGCGCCGTAAAGCTGCTCCGAACCGGCGGTGGTGCCGCCGGGACTATCAATATGGACGATCACCGCACGCGCGCGGGACTTGCCGAGCCGAGCGAGCGCCTCGACGCGACCCTGATTGCCACGGATCAGGCCTTGCACCTGGATGCGGGCGATATAGGCACCTTGCGGCATAAGCCGGCTGCCGGGGACGAACACAAATGCCGTGCCGATGACGGCAAGCAAGGCGATCACCAGCGCACTAACGCGCCAAAACGTAAGCTTGCGCCGCATCCGGCGGCGATCGACGATGGCATCCGCATCGAGCGACATGGCTTCGTTCCTCTTTCTGGGACGCGATCCTACCCGAAAATCGGTTCCGGTCCCCGATCACGTCAAACGCTTTTGACAAGGCGATGTCAAAAAAGAAACCCCCGGGGCGAACCCCGAGGGCAACGACGTTCGTCCATAAGGCGCCAGCCGCTTACTCCTCGGCCTTTTCTGTTTCGGCTTCGGGCTTGTCACCCGCCCGCTGCTTGAGCGCCGCGCCCAGGATGTCTCCCAGGGAAGCGCCTGAATCAGCAGTACCGTATTGGGCAATCGCCTCTTTTTCCTCGGCGACTTCCAGCGCCTTAATCGAGACAGAGACCTTATGGGTCTTGCGGTCGAATTGCGTGACCCGGGCGTCCACCTTTTGGCCGACCGAGAAACGTTCAGGGCGCTGTTCGCCGCGCTCGCGGGCAAGATCGGCGCGCTTGATGAAGGCGACGAGTTCGGTACCAACGATCTTCACGTCGATACCGGCCTCCTTCACTTCGGTCACCTCACAGGTCACCACCGACCCCTTCTTGAGATCGCCCGCAGACTCCATTGGATCGCCGGCGAGCTGCTTGACGCCGAGCGAAATGCGTTCCTTCTCGACATCGACATCGAGGACCTGGGCCTTGACCATGTCACCCTTCTTGTATTCCTCGATCACCTGCTCGCCCGGACGTTTCCAGTCGAGGTCGGACAGGTGGACCATGCCGTCCACGTCGCCATCGAGGCCGAGGAAGAGACCAAACTCGGTCTTGTTCTTCACCTCGCCTTCGACTGTGGAGCCCGGCGGATGTTTCTCGACGAACACTTCCCACGGGTTGCGCATGGTCTGTTTGAGGCCGAGCGAAATACGCCGTTTCACCGGATCGACTTCGAGAATCTGCACTTCGACTTCCTGCGAGGTCGACACGATCTTGCCCGGGTGAACATTCTTCTTCGTCCAGGACATTTCGGACACATGGATCAGGCCCTCGATGCCGGGCTCGAGCTCCACAAAGGCGCCGTAGTCCGTGATGTTGGTGACGCGTCCCTTGAAACGGGCGCCGACCGGATACTTGCCTTCGATGCCCTGCCACGGATCGTCGAGAAGCTGCTTCATGCCAAGCGAGATACGGTGCGTCTCGTGATTGATCTTGATGATCTTGACCTTCACCTGCTGGCCGATATTGAGCACTTCGGTCGGGTGATTGACGCGTCGCCATGCGATATCGGTGACGTGCAATAGCCCGTCGATGCCACCGAGGTCGACGAAGGCACCGTAGTCCGTGATGTTCTTCACAACGCCGTCGATGACCTGACCTTCTTCCAGATTCTGCACAAGCTCCTGACGCTGTTCGGCACGCGTCTCTTCAAGAACGGTTCGGCGAGAGACCACGATGTTGCCGCGGCGGCGATCCATCTTCAGGATCTGGAACTGCTGCGGAACATTCATCAGCGGGGTCACGTCGCGGATCGGGCGGATATCCACCTGCGATCGCGGCAAGAACGCGACGGCGCCGTCGAGGTCGACCGTGAAGCCGCCCTTGACCTGGTTGAAGATGACACCCTGAACCTTCTCGCTGCTGTTGAAGGCCTTCTCGAGCTTGCCCCAGCTTTCCTCCCGCCGCGCCTTGTCGCGCGAGAGTACGGCCTCGCCGAGCGCATTCTCGACGCGCTCGAGATAGACTTCGACCTCGTCGCCAACCTTGAGACCGGTCTGCCGCCCGGGCCCGGTGAATTCCCGGAGGGCCACGCGTCCTTCGGTCTTGAGACCGACGTCGATGACCGCGAATTCCTTTTCGATGCCGACGACTTTGCCCTTGATGACGGAACCTTCTTGAAGATTTCCGCCGCCAAAGCTTTCGTCGAGCAGTTTGGCGAAGTCTTCACGCGTGGGTGCTGTAGCGGTGGCCATGGAGTCTCCTGTTTGCGGCGCGCCGGTGGGTTGGAATGGCGTTCCAAATGCGCGGGCCGAAGGTCCCGCAGACCAACGGCAGCCTCCGGAATCCGGATGGCCGGCGCTAAATACCGTGCTTTCGGAACGATGGTTCGGTCAGGCGCGCTTTACGCAAAGGCTCGAGCGGGGCTTTGTCCTCCAACACGAGGGGCGGTCAACCGCGCCCTCGGCCCGCTCGGGTGGCCTCGACGATATCGATGGCGGCCCGGATGGCCGCGTCTATATCCAAATGCGTCGTATCGAGCAAGTGCGCGCCCGGCGCTTGTTTCAGGGGGGCCGCCGCACGGCTCTGGTCGCGTTGATCCCGTTTGCGAATATCGGCCAGCACGGCCGCCTCGTCGATATGACGGCCTTGCGCCTGGTATTCGGCGGCGCGGCGGCGAGCCCGCACCTCGGGCGTCGCGGTAACGTAGATCTTAACCTCGGCATCGGGACAGATGACGGTGCCGATATCGCGGCCATCGAGCACGGCTCCCGGCGGCTTGGCGGCAAATTCGCGCTGGAAGGCGAGCAGCGCGGTCCGCACTTGCGGGATCGCTGAAACGATCGAAGCCGCCTCACTGATGCTGTGGGCCTTGAGTGCGACCTCGTCGAAGCGCGAGGGGTCGAGTGCCTTGGCGGCGCTTGTCGCGGCCGCAACGTCGTTTGGATCTCGTCGCGCATCAATCAAAGCCTTGGCGACGGCGCGGTAGATAAGGCCCGTGTCGAGATGGCGCAAACCATAGTGAGCGGCAAGCCGCTTGCCGAGCGTTCCCTTGCCCGACGCTGCCGGTCCGTCGATGGCAACGATCATGTGAGGTCCGCACCGATCGAACGCATTAATTCGACAAAGCCAGGGAAGCTGGTGGCGATGAACGCGCTATCGTCGATGCGCACCGGATTGCCGGTGCCAAGACCCATGACCAACGCAGCCATCGCGATACGGTGATCCATATGCGTCGTTACCTGACCGCCACCGCCAGGGCGCCCTTTGCCCTGAACGATCAGGTCGTCACCTTCGATCTCCACGACAACCCCGTTGGCGCGCAACATGTCGGCGGTCGCGGCCAGGCGGTCGGATTCCTTCACACGCAATTCTTTCAGACCGCGCATCCGTGTGATCCCTTCCGCAAAAGACGCGGCCACCGCCAGGATTGGATATTCATCAATCATGGATGGCGCACGTTCTGGCGGCACGTCGATGCCCTTGAGCGTCGACGCACGCACGCGCAGGTCGGCAACTTCTTCGCCGCCATCATCGCGCTTTTCCAGCGCTTCGATGCTGGCACCCATCTCGCGCAACGTGGTCAGCAATCCGGTACGCAATGGGTTTGTCATCACAGCATCGAGGATCAACTCTGACCCCGGCACGATAAGCGCGGCGATCAGGGGAAATGCTGCCGAGGAAGGATCGGCCGGCACCAAAACATTCGCCGGCTCAAGCTCGGGTTGACCTTGCAGGACAATACGCCGCCCATGCTCGCCGAACGGCTTGCTGCTGATCTTCGCGCCAAAATGCTTCAGCAATCGCTCCGTGTGATCGCGCGTCGCCTCTGCTTCGATCACAGTGGTTTCACCCGGCGCTGCAAGCCCCGCCAGCAATACCGCCGACTTGAGCTGTGCGGATGCCACCGGCGGCTCATAGACAATTGGAATTGGCTCGGCAGCCCCTTGCAGCGTCAACGGCAGTCGTCCCGATTCCGCCGCCTCAACGACGCGCGCACCCATTTTTTTCAATGGGTCGAGGACACGCTGCATTGGCCGACTTCGCAGGGATTCATCGCCATCAAAAGTCACAGTCACGGGCGCGCCGGCTACGGCACCGATCGCAAGTCGGCAGCCGGTGCCGGAATTGCCGAAATCGAGCGGGCCCGCCGGTTTTGCGAACCCGCCAACGCCGACCCCGTGAATGCGCCATGTGTTGTCGCCGGCAATCTCCACTCGTGCACCGAGCGACCGCATGGCGTCGGCAGTATGTAAGACGTCCTCACCCGTCAGGAGGCCGCCGACCGTGGTTTCGCCGACCGTCAGCGCCCCCAGGATCAAGGCGCGGTGGGAAATCGATTTATCGCCCGGCACACGGGCACGGCCCTGCATGGGGCCGCCCTGGCGGGCCGTCAGCGGCGTCAATTCGGCAGGGTTCACCGGGTGGTATCCTTAAAATCTGCGCCGTCGTACCACGCAGCCGCGCGCGCCGTCATCCCGCCGCTTTTTGGAGGGCCTTTGAAGCGGGCTAGCGCTATTGACAGGCGCTCTGCAACTAGCCAAGTGAAGCACCGATTTAACGACCCTGTCCCGAGGAACCTTGACTGTGGCTAAACCCGATCTCGGCACCAAGCGTGTCTGTCCCGATACCGGTCGTAAATTTTACGATCTCAACAAGACGCCGGTGATTTCGCCCTACACGGGCAAAGTTGTACCGATTGCAGCGCCGGCGCCTCCGCGCGCACGACCTGAACCGGCGGCAGCCGCACGGCCCGCGCCGGTGGCCCCGACCGAGAGCATTGTGCCGGAGACCGTAGACGCGGAATTCGTTTCGCTCGAGGACGCCGAGGCCGAGCAGCAGGGCAAGAAACCGGCGGCCGCCGACGCGAAGGCCGAGGGCGAAGAGGAAGAAGTCGAGATTGGCGACGAAAGCATGGACGATGCCGCGTTCATCGAGGAACAGGAAGAAGGCGACGCCGATGTGACCGACATCATCGGTGAATCGATCGAGAAAGAAGAAGAAAGCTGACACATCCGCCGTTTCCCAAGACGGCTGTCGATTTGCGATTGGGGCCATAGCTCAGTTGGGAGAGCGCGTGAATGGCATTCACGAGGTCGGGGGTTCGACTCCCCCTGGCTCCACCAATCTGGCAGAGAAGTTATTGAAGACTATTCCTCTTCCTCCCGGCTGTGCTCCTACCCCAACACAATCGTCGGAGAGACGAATTCACCATCGATGGTGAACGCCGCAAGGCCAACAGATTTACGGACCCATGCGGTGCGCGGTTGCCCGATTTGCCAAGGGTTCTCTCGCCGCCCAAAGCCATTGGGCCAGGACTGTTGCGAGTACCGCACCGGCCAATTGCGCAACAATGAAAGCAAGGACTCGAGGCCCACGGCGTATGCGACGGCGCTCGGCACTCGTGCAACACAACCGAAGATCGTCATCGGGGAAGGGTTTTTTAATACGCGGCGACATTGCATGATGTCGCAACAACCGGGGAGCCACCATGCAAGGCAAGATCGCGCTTGAGGAACACTTCGCCATCGACGACACGCTGATGGATTCGAAAGGGTATTTCCCCGAAGACGTCTGGCTGGAAGTGCGTGACCGCGTTCTCGATCTGCATGGGCGGCGCATTCGCCTGATGGATGAGTTCGGCATCGAGATGATGATCCTCTCGCTCAATGCCCCCGCCGTCCAGGCGATCCCCGATGCGAGGAAGGCCAACGACATCGCGCGCAAGGCCAACGACTACCTCGCCGACGCAGTCCGTAAACAGCCCGCTCGCTTTCGAGGCCTGGCCGCTCTCCCACTCCAGGATCCCGATCTCGCGACCAGAGAGTTGGAGCGCTGCGTAAAGGATCTCGGCATGGTTGGCGCGCTGGCCAACGGATTTTCGCAGGTAGGCGATGCAAACACCGTCGCCTACTACGACCAGAAGCAGTACTGGCCGTTCTGGCAGGCGATAGAAGAGCTGGACGTGCCGTTCTATCTGCATCCACGCAACCCGCTGCCGCAGCATGCCAAGATCTACGAGGGGCACGGCTGGCTCATGGGCCCGACCTGGGCCTTTGGGCAGGAGACCGCCGTGCATGCCTTGCGGCTGATGGGCTCAGGGCTGTTCGATCAATATCCAAAGCTGCAGATCATTCTCGGGCACATGGGCGAAAATCTGCCCTTCGGCATGTGGCGGATCGACAATACCAATGGCTGGATTCCAAACCGGCACAATTATCCGGCGAAGAAAAAAATCGGACACTACTTCCAGAACAATTTTCACATCACGACGTCCGGCAATTTCCACACGCCCGCACTGCTCCATACCATGATGGTGGTCGGCTCGGACCGCATCATGTTTTCAACTGACTGGCCGTTCGAGAACATTGATCACGCCGCCAACTGGTTCGACGCCACTATCATCAGCGAGAGCGACCGGCATAAAATCGGCCGCGACAACGCAATCGAGCTGTTCAAGCTGCCGCTGCGCTAGCTCAGCGCATTCGAAAACGTTCGACCGCTTTCTTGTCCCAAGCCATGCCGTTGCCGGGACGCGATGGCACGATCGCATGACCGTCTGCGATCTGTAGCGGCTCTTCGAGCAAAACGTTCGCCCAATCGACATATTCGAGGTAATGACACGTCGGCGTGACCGCGAGCAGATGCGCGCTCGTTTCCGGAAACAGATGCGATGACATTTTGATGCCACGCGACTGCGCAATTTCCGCCGCCTGACGCCAGCCGCTGACACCACCAATGCGTTCAAGATCGGGCATCACATAATCGGCGGCACACCGATCAAGCGCGACAGTCATCGCCGCCGGCAAGGAAAAATTTTCTCCGATTTGGATCGGGACTTTAAGTTCGCGCGCGAGCCGCGCGGCACCGTCGTAATCGTCGTGGCAGATCGGCTCCTCCAGCCAATAAATATTTTCGGCATCAAGTGCGCGGCCGCGAACGAGCGCTTCGTCGACACTGAGTGCCTGGTTATAGTCGACCATCAACGCAACGCCGTCCCCGATGCACTTTCGCACCGCGTGTACCGCTGCGATGTCCGCCTGAACCGTCGGGTAGCCAAGGCGGAGCTTGATTGCGCGGAAGCCCCCGACGAGCAATTTCTCGGCTTCGTCCGCGAGGGCGCCAAGATCATCCCTCAGGCCGAGACCGCAGCTATTGTAGGCAGGAATCGGACGGCGTTCGGCACCGAGAAAGGTCGCGAGGGGTGCACCCGACGCGACCGCAAGCGCGTCCCAGCAGGCCGCATCGAAGCCGGACATGGCCATGCGAACGATGCCCTGGACACCGATCAGCGTGAAGCGGCGCGCCAGCTTCCCCCAAAGTTCGGATGGGTTGACCGCGCTGCCCTTGGCCACGCGTTCGACCTCACCGAGCAGACTCATCACCGCTGGCACAGCCGCGCGCAGGTAGCAGAAGAGGTAAGCGCGCCCGGTGACGCCTTCCTCGGTCTCCAGGTCAATCAGCAGCAATGGCGCCACGCGAATGGCGTCCGCGCTGGTGCCCAGTACAAAATTGAGCGGAACGTCGACCGGCGTCCCGCTTACGGCGCGGACGGTCAGCGGTGGTATCGAGGTCGGTTTGTGCATGAAAACCCGGGTTGGGCGCCAACAATAGCCTGTTTAGACCGAAATTTTCCTTGTTCTTGAACCTTTAACCCGACCTATCCATATTAGGAGCGACCGACCGACAGTCGCCGGACGGTTGGGGTGCCTGAAAGGGGCCCCGTCAAAGTCGCTTCAAGCGAGGGCTTTGAGACCAATGTCGCGAGTTCCATCCCTCTCCAGCCCGTTCCTCCTGGGTTTCGATGAGATCGAGC
>DASYSQ010000056.1:0-15163 GCA_036003145.1 Pseudolabrys sp. | reverse complement strand
CGCAGATTCCTGCGCTCACTCAGTCGTGGCTCGTCTTCGGCGTGGAACGATGCACGGCGGCGGATGATCTTCAGGACAGCGCGCAAGCCTGCATCGTCGGCAACCAGCAGGGAGCCGGTGGAAGAACCCATGAACACCTTGATGCCGGCGCAGCCCGGCAGCCGTTCCAGCTCCGCCAGATGTCTTGTGTTGTCGGCGGTCGCGCCCACAAAAAACGCGAAGTCGCAATGCATGCGGTGATGGCCGCGCCTGACCTTATCCGCCAGGGATTCCGCCCCCACGGTCAGCGGATCGGTATTGGGCATCTCGAATACGGCGGTGACCCCGCCCATCACTGCCGAAAGCGAGCCGCTCTCCAGGTCTTCCTTGTGGGTGAGCCCGGGCTCGCGAAAATGGACCTGGGTGTCGATCACCCCGGGCAACAGGTGCAGCCCGCGGCAATCAATCACCTCGCCGGCAGAAGCCTGCGACAGATTGCCGATGGCGGCGAAACGGCCGGCACGCACGGCGAGGTCACGCAACCCTTCGCCGTCATGGTTGACGACCGTGCCGCCTTTGAAGATCAGGTCGTAGCTATCGGCCATGCTGGAATGTGTCTAAATGGTCTTGAGCCCTGCCCGACAGCGCTTACGTTCCGGCGAGAGTTCTGGCAAGAGACTATCAAAAGACACCCAAGGAAATCGCATGCAGATAGCTCTTCTCCCGGATCGCGGCGTGGTCAAGGTTGCAGGTGACGATGCCCGGGGTTTCCTTAACGGGCTTGTGACCAACGACATGGGCAAGGTCGCGCCCGGCAAGCCGCGCTTTGCGGCATTGCTTACGCCGCAGGGAAAAATCATCATCGACTTCATTGTCGCCGAGGCGCCGATCAACGATGGCGGGGGCTTCTTCCTCGATTGCCCACGGGCGCTCGCTTCAACGCTGGTGGAAAAACTGAATTTCTACAAGCTGCGGGCAAAGGTGATTTGCGAGGATCTGTCGAACGTACTCGGGGTCATGGCGATCTGGGACGGCACTGCTGAAAGCGATTATGGCTTGAGCTATCCCGATCCACGGCTGCCGGCGCTCGGTTCGCGTATCATGCTGCCGCCGCATCTTGCCGAGGAAGCTGCCGCCGATCTCGGCGGCATGCCGGTCAGCGCAGACGCCTACGAGGCTCATCGCATCGCGCTCGGTGTTCCGCGTGGCGGCCTCGATTTCATCTATGGCGATACGTTTTCGCACGAAGCGGACATGGATCAGCTCAACGGCGTCGATTTCGGCAAGGGCTGCTATATCGGTCAGGAGGTCGTATCCCGCGTGGAGCATCGTGCCAGCGCACGCAGCCGCGTCGTGCCGATTGTCTATGACGAATTTGCGCCGAGTTCCGGCCTACCTGTCATGGCGGGCGACAGGCAGATCGGTACGCTTGGCTCGACCGCCAAGGGCCACGGTCTCGCCCTCATGCGACTCGACCGGATCGGGGATGCGCTCGCTGCCGGTGCGACGATCGAGGCTGGGGGCATTACCATTCGGGCCGTAAAGCCAGCCTGGGCAAAGTTCGACTGGCCAGGTGAAGCGAAAGCGCCGACATGAGCAAATCGCTCCTCCATCCTGACGGATTGTGTCGCTGTCCCTGGCCGAAAGCGGACCCGCTCTATGTGGCCTATCACGACGAGGAATGGGGCGTGCCGGAATTCGACGATCGTGCGCTCTATGAGAAACTTGTTCTCGACGGTTTCCAGGCCGGCCTTTCGTGGATCACCATCTTGCGCAAACGGGAGAATTTCCGCCGCGCCTTTGAAGGCTTTGCGCCGGAAAAAATCGCGCGCTATCCGAAGCGAAAAGTCGAATCGTTGATGAAGGATGCCGGCATCGTCCGCAATCGGGCAAAAATCGAGGGAGCGGTTTCGTCAGCGCGCGCCTGGCTTGAAATCATGGAGAGCGGGCCGGGATTTTCAAATCTGCTCTGGGATCATCTCGACGGCAAGCCGAAGCTCAACAATTTCCGTACGACCAGGCAGGTGCCGGCAGAGACGGCACTGTCCCAAAAAATATCGAAGGAACTTATCACACGCGGTTTTAAATTCGTGGGGCCGACCATCGTCTACGCGTTCATGCAGGCCGTCGGCATGGTCAACGACCATCTCGTCACGTGCTATCGGCACCCCGCTTGCGCGAAGCTCGCCAGAAAACGATGAGCCGGACGCCCAAGAGCGCAAGAGGCGCAAGAGGCGCAAGATCAGCGCCGCGCGCCTGGCAGCGTATGCTCTCCGGTCGGCGGCTCGATTTGCTCGACCCCTCCCCGCTCGATGTCGAACTCGACGACATCGCCCATGGGCTGGCGCGGGTCGCGCGCTGGAATGGGCAAACCCAGGGGTCGCACATCTTTTCCGTTGCGCAGCATGCTCTGCTGGTGGAGGCACTGGCGCGCGCGAAAGTTCCCCGGCTCGACCGCAACGGCCGCCTGGCGGTGTTGCTGCATGATGCGCCCGAATACGTCATCGGCGACATGATCTCGCCGTTCAAGACAGTAATTGGCGACCGCTACAAGGCGGTCGAAAAGCGGCTCCTTGCGGCCATCCATTTGCGATTCGGCCTTCCACCAAAGCTGCCGGAAAGCCTCCAGAACCTGATCAAGGCCGCCGACCGCAGCGCCGCCTATCTCGAGGCCACGCGGCTCGCTGGCTTTGCCGATGAGGAGGCGCGGAAATTCTTCGGCCCGCCGCCGAAATTCTCTGCGACGCTTGAGCGCGACTATCTCAGCCCATGGCCTGCCGGAACCGCACAAGCGCGCTTCCGCGAACGCTTCGAAAAACTTCTGCGCGCCTGAGGCTTTTCATTGCGGCATCGAGGTCATACATAAGTAACAGGAATCACCATATATTTTGCAAATGATTCACGTCTGCTCGCTATCCCGCCTCCACGCTACGGTTGATGAGACCGGAGCCCGTCATATCGTCACGTTGCTGCGGCTTGTCGACCGCGTGCAGCGACCGGGCCATATTGCGCCTGAAAACCATCTGGTGCTTGCGGTCGACGACATAACGATGCCAATGGACGGTTATACCGCGCCGGCGCATGAGCATGTGCAGCGGCTGATCGATTTTGTCAGCGCATGGGACCGCAAGAATCCGATGGTGATCCACTGCTTCGCCGGAATCAGCCGGTCAACCGCCGGCGCCTACGTGGCAGCCTGCGCTCTCAATCCGAAACGCGACGAGATGCAAATTGCCTGGGACATTCGCCGCGCGTCGCGCACCGCGCAGCCGAACTCGCGGATCGTCTCGATCGCCGACCGCCTGCTCAATCGGGACGGCCGCATGATACAGGCGATCGACGCCATCGGTCTTGGTGACGCGGCAGCCGAAGGTCATCCATTCCGGCTCGATATTGCGTGAGGTCAGCTGGCGGCGGCGATCACGCCGGTGTGGTGCGTCGAATATTCGGCCGACCCGTTATAGCGATTGTGAAAATTTTTAATGAGTGCCGCCTCCGCCATGAAGAGCGGGTTCCTGAAGCGAACTGCCTTCGCTGAAGGATGGGCATCGCGGCGCGCCAACAGCGTCAGGCAGTCGATCAGATGATCGCAGCCCCAATTGACGATCTCCTGGACGAGAACCGCTCCGTCAGCGCGCTTGACGAGATCGGCAACGATATCGGCCGAGACCGTCATCCCCCGGCCGTGCGGAGAACCAATTGTATTTCCGTAAGCGAGAAGATTTGAGTGATGGAGAAACGCGACGCCATTGGACGACAGCTTGCGCAAAATCTGCGGAACATACGACGCCAAGACGTCGTGCTCGCTGTGGACCAGCGAATCGAATGAGAAAACGAGATCGAACTTTCCGTCCGGGGCTGCGTCCAGGGAGAACCCGTCGTTGGAAATGAATTGCGCGTGCCCTGCTGTGGCAAATGTTTTGCGGCAGGCATCAACGCATTTGGCCGACAAATCGACACCGACGAATTCATCGCATGCCGGGATCAGAAATTTGGTCCATCGCCCAAACCCGGGTGCGATTTCCAGTATCCGTCGTGCCGGCAGAAAACGATGCAGCCTTGGAAAGATGGCGCCAAACCACTGCGCCTCGCTGCTACCCCAAGCCTCGCTCCACTCCCCGCCGCCGGCCTGCCAGCCGTAGGTCGAGCCCCACACTGTCTTGTTCCAGTTTAAATCCGGCACGTGAACTCCCGATCAGCACGTCTTGCCAACCCGCAGGCATCAAGGCCTAGCCATGCAGCTGATTCGGAGCAAGAAAGGGCTCAGGAGCGGCACATCAAGGGGACCAAGACGACACTTGACCAGCGTCTTCCCAGCAAATTCACTGTGAAGACAAGACCATGCATGGATATCGTAACGAAGCGGGGGCGTTGTGAGCAGCAAGACCTACGGCGTCGTCGCGCCCGATGTTCTCAAATCCTACGACGGTCTTGGCTTCCTGAAAGCAATCATCGCCGGCACGGTGCCGAATCCGCCGATCAGCGGGCTCGTAGGCTTTCACCTGATTGAAGCCGAACAAGGACGCGCCGTATTCGAGGGTGTGCCGGAATTCCACCACTACAATCCAATTGGTACGGTGCATGGCGGCTTCGCCGCGACGCTGCTCGACTCGGCGCTTGGCTGCGCGATTTTTTCTACAATTGCCAAGGGCGATACCTGGACGACGCTCGAACTCAAATTCAATTTTGTACGTCCGCTCACCAAGGAGACGGGGCCAGTGCGTGCAGAGGGCCGCATCGTGCATCGCGGCCGCACGGTGGCAACTTCAGAAGGCGATCTCAAGGATCGCGCGGGCAAGCTCTATGCGCACGCCACGACGACGTGCATGATCTTCCCCGCGAAGGAATGAAGGTCAGTTATTATTATTGTCGGCCGCCAGCGACGGACGCAGGCCAAGCGGTTGAGCCGCAGCCGAACGGTGAGCCACAATTGTTCGACCGTTATACCGCGTGAATTCGCAATACGCGAAACCCAGGCCCGAAATCGAACCGCGGAAGCTGACGTCGCTTGTGCGATCGAGGTTAAAGCAGGGCTGGACCAACATCCCCCGCATCGAGGCGCAAACGGCCTCACCCTTCACCTGAAGCGTATTGGCCGGCAGATGCGCGTAGCGCACGGGACCAGCGCCCTGGAACTGAACCGAGCCGGAGATCGAGCCGTCCGCATTGACACGGCCCTGCCCGCGCGTTCCTTCAAAACAGGTGTAGTTGAACATCTTGCCGATGACGAACCGGCGGGCCTCATCGGCGCTCATCTCGCCGGCGACTGCCGGCAGTGCGGCCAAAAGGCCGATCGTCACTGCAAACCCACGCAACATGCCCGGTACTCCCCGTACTCCGACCTACGCAACAGACTACTGCACATTCGGCCCAATTTTAGGCCTAACAAATTATGCACCGTTTTCGTCGACAAATCCTGAACGCGTTTACCCAACCTTGACCACGATCCGCCCGCGTACCTGACCGGATAGAATTGCGGGAGCCACCCCAAATACGTCCGAAAGGCCTATTTCGCGGCTCATCGTGGCCAGTTTTTGGCGGTTCAGGTCAGTTTCCAGGGCTTTCCAGGCTTCCCGGCGCTGTCCTATAGGACACATGACGGAATCGATGCCGTAAAGACACACCGCACGCAGAATGAAAGGCGCGACCGCGCCCGGCAGATCCATACCACCGGCAAGGCCGCAGGCCGCTACCGCTCCGCCATAGCGGGTCATCGACAGCAGGTTCGCAAGGGTGGTGGAGCCCACCGCATCGATTGCACCAGCCCAGCGCTCCTTCGCGAGTGGCCTGGCAGGTCCTGCGAACTCCTTGCGATCGATGATCTCGGTGGCCCCCAACCCTTTCAGATAGTCAGCCTCCTGCGGGCGGCCCGTTATCGCATGCACCGCGAAGCCACGATGGGCGAGAATCGCGATCGCGACCGACCCCACCCCGCCGGCCGCACCTGTCACCGCGACCGGCCCACTTGCGGGCGTGAGACCGTGCCGCTGCAACGCGAGGACCGCCAGCATCGCCGTGTAGCCAGCAGTGCCGATCGCCATGGCCTCGTGTGCGCTCATCGTCTTGGGCAGCGGCACCAGCCAATCACCTTTCACCCGCGCCTTCTCGGCATAAGCGCCGAGATGGGTTTCGCCGCAGCCCCAACCGTTGAGGATGACTTTGTCGCCAGGCTTCCAGCCGGCATGAGTGGATGATTCAACTGTGCCAGCAAAGTCGACACCGGCAATCATCGGAAACCGGCGCACGACGGGCGCCTTGCCTGTGATCGCGAGTCCGTCCTTGTAGTTAAGGGTGGAGTATTCGACACGGACGGTCACGTCGCCGTCCATCAGGTTCGCTTCGTCGAACTCAGTGAGTGCGGCCTTGGTTCCGCCGTCCGCTTTCTCGATGACGATCGCCTTGAATGCCGCCACTCTACACAACTCCCCGTCCTGACCGGCCAAGTACCGGCTATCCACATCTTGCTCTACGGGTACAGTTCTAAAGACGTGGATGCCCGGGACAAGCCCGGGCATGACGATTTTTGCCAGCTGGATGCCCGCCTCAGGCGGGCGCCATTGCGGGACGCGCGACCGGCTTCTCTACGATGGGCAGGTTGATAATTGCCGACATCACACCAAAGAACACGGATAACCACCAAACCGGATTGTAGGAGCCGAAAGCGTCGAACACATAACCGCCCAGCAATACCCCGAGGAAGCCTCCGACCTGATGGCTGAAAAACGCGAAGCCGAACAGCATGGCAAGCCAGCGAGTCCCGAACATCAACGCGACAAGCGATGAGGTCGGCGGCACCGTCGAGAGCCACAGCAGGCCGGTGACGGCGCCGAAAATCAGCGTTGTGACCGGACTTGCCGGCAACGAAATAAATACAACGATGGAGAGCGCTCGCGCAAAATAGATAGTCGAGAGGATGTAGCGCTTCGGCATGCGGTTTCCGAGATAGCCAGAACCCAATGAGCCGATGATGTTGAACAGTCCGATGATGGCAAGCGTCCAACCGCCGATCTGGGCGGAAAGGCCGCGATCGATCAGATAAGACGGTAAATGCACAGTCACGAAGGCGAGTTGGAAGCCGCAGGTAAAGAATCCGAGCACGAGCAGAACGTAGCTGCGGTGGCCGAAGGCTTCGACCAAGGCATGCTGGTAGGATTGCGGCGGCCGCGCTGCTATCGGCGAGGCGGCGATGGCGCGCGGCGTCGCGAGCGCAATTGCCAGCGGGACTATCAGCATCGTAACGCCGGCAAAGATCGTCAACGCGGTCTGCCAGCCGAATTTATCCATCAGCGCCACGCCAATCGGCGAGTAGAGAAATTGGCCGAACGAACCGGCGGCCGTGCCGGCACCGAAAGCAAGCGAGCGCCATTGTTCTGGCAGCAGCTTACCGAAAGCACCGATCACGAGGTTGAACGAACAACCGGACAATCCAAGTCCGATCAGCACGCCGGCGGAGAGATCGAGCGTGCTGGGTGTGGTGGCGCGTGCCATTAACGCGAGGCCGAGCGCATAAAACACGGCGCCGGCGATGATTACGCGGTTGGCGCCGAAACGATCGGCGACGCCGCCGGCGAATGGTTGTCCAATACCCCAGAGCAAATTCTGGATGGCGAATGCCATCGAAAATACTTCGCGACCCCAGTGGAACTCCTGGGATATCGGCGTCAGGAAAAAGCCCAAGGAAGATCGCGGCCCAAAAGCGAGCATCGCGATCAAGCAACCGCTGATGACGACCACGGCCGGCGTGCGCCACCCGACCGAGGCTGGCCTGTCAGTCGTCGCTTGTGTGGTCATTGCAACAAGTCTCCGGCGCGATACGGCCGGGAACATATAGGGTTGAGACGAGCCACCCCAAACGAATATTCGTGATCCGGAGCATTTGCGCGACGTATGGCTCCGCTTATTTGCGGGCGTTCTGGCGAAGTGACGCTTGCCCTTCCTCTGACTTAAGCCATTCAAGGCTATGACTTACGGGCCCTTTTGCTTCCTCATTGGCGGCTTCTTTATCGGTCGCCGACGCGTCGCCCCAGACCGGCTCGTCGTCGCCATCGCCCCATGCGCGTGGACGATAGAAGGTATGCACGCCGAGCTTATAGACCTTCTTCATCTCGTTGACCCAATCCGGGTGAACCCAATAGGCGTGATAGTGAGTCGATTTTGACACTTCCGGCATCCACAATCTGCCGTCGAGGACATCGCGCGCGATACGTTTGGCGCGTTCCCATGCGTCGGGTTCCGTGACGATGTCGGGAATACCGTCGCAGGCAAAAGTAAACTGGCATGCCAGATGCCGATGCGCGTTCTGATACACCACCCCGCAGACGTCGTTCGGGTAGAAGGGCGAGAACACCCGGTTCATAACCACTTGCGCCACGGCGATCTGTCCGCGCACGGACTCACCACGCGCTTCGAAGTAAACCGCATTGGCGAGACATTTTTCAGCCTTCGCACGTCCGGCGCCGACGAGTGCCAGTCGTTCGGCGGGAGATCGAGGCCGTTGGTCGACACCGGTAACCTCGCCCTTGCTGGCAATGCTTTCACCCCCCCTGCCTTCACCGTCCGGTGACGCTGGACCAAGCGCCGACTGTTTGATATCGGGATCGCCGTGCGAGGCCAGCACCACCGGCGCTTCACCTGGCGCCCATGGCGCAATTGCCTCCCGGCCGCCTGCCATCGAGTCAGCACCGAAGAAAAGCTGCGTCGCCTCTTTGCCGGTGGCCTTTGAAGGTGCGGCAGGAGTCAGATTCGCGGGCGGGATGTCGGCATAAGGCAAATCGACGTCAGGGGTCGGCGTCTTTTCGTCCGGAACAGTCACGAATTCATACTGCGAATACGAATCGAAGCGAGCAGCGGAAGTGTCCTCCTTCTTCGGCGAAGCGCCAGCCTCCGTTTCCGGAGCAGGTTCAATCGCCGGCAGCGGCGGCATTGGTTCGCGTGGCCGCGCGATCAGCGAGTCCCGCTTGGCCTGCCGGTTCGCCTTGGGGAACTGCAACGGTGCGGTTGCATCGCCAAGCGGTTGCTTGCCGATCGAACCTGTGATGTCGGCCGGATCGAAATTGGCGAGCGCATAGATCGGCGGATGTGGAATTGTCGTGCCTACCGGGTTCGGCAGGCTGAACGTCGCCGCATGAATAGTGCCGAACGGAGAGGCGATCAGATGCTGTTGCCAGCGTTTGGCGACCCCCGACTGACGGGCAAGCAAGGCGCCGAGATCCTGAAACGCAGTCCTCTCGGCAGGCACTATGAGCAGCGCCGTTGCAATGGCCGTCGATGCGGCTCTCCTCCGCCGCCGACGCCCAAGCGAAACTGTTACTCGTTCGCTCAACGCCACACCGCAACGCCCTGCGACCGCCCCGCCGCCGGGTGGCGACAACGCGACAGATTTTTTTATGGCCCGATTAACCTTGCGAAGGTGTTAACATTGGATGGCGCGCGCAGGCGCCAAATACGGCTCCACGACGCGCCCTTTGCCTGCCGGCCGGCCGTATCTGGCAAATCCATCGATTGGCCGCCTGTTTCCACGGCCGCGAACCGGAAACAAAAATTAACTATATCGCAAGCGCTGCTGGCCAATATTGTCGGCAAAATCTTTCACGAGCCGGCATGTTCGCTTCCATCCCGCCATCGACAATTGCCGGCCAAGCCACACTGCTTTTCGGCTTGTGCTTCGCAGCTTTTGTCGTGCTGTGCCTTCTCTATCGCCGCCTGCACGGGCAAAATCGCAGGCTTTCCACTGCGCTCAATAACATGTCGCAGGGCTTGAACATGTTTGATGCGCAGGGCCGCATCACCTTGCTCAACACGCGTTATCTGCAGATGTACAAGCTCGCGCCCGAGA
The DNA here is from genome assembly GCA_036003145.1 of Pseudolabrys sp. Classification (GTDB taxonomy): domain Bacteria; phylum Pseudomonadota; class Alphaproteobacteria; order Rhizobiales; family Xanthobacteraceae; genus Pseudolabrys. The sequence continues at coordinate 5,349 of DASYSQ010000056.1, read as the reverse complement.
TCGTTAAACCAGGTTGCACACTTAAGCGTCTGATCGCGTACCGCAAAGAGACCGGCTTGTTCGCTGGCGACGTAGATAGCTACGTGCAGAAAATTCTCGATGCGATGGCGCAGGGCAAGAGCCAGGAGCACTACGTTGAGGCAAGCGATGGTCGTATCGTGCTCGCCAAGAATGAGCCCCTGCCGGGCGGCGGGTGGGTCTCCACTCATGAGGACGTCACCGAACAGCGCCATGCCGAGCAGGAGCGCCTGGCCATTCGCGACCAGGAAAAGCGGCGAGCAACAATCGACTCAGCCATCAATTCATTCCGCCCGACTATCGAGAAGTTGCTGTCCACCGTAAGCGCCAGCGCTACAGCAATGCGATCGACCGCAAGCGAGCTGTTCGGCTCCTCCGAGCAGACTTCGCAACGCGCAGAGAGCGCCGTGCATGCCTTTCATGAAGCTTCGGTCAACGTGGAGACCGCGGCAGTAGCCGCCGACGAGCTGTCCCGTTCCATCAGCGAAATCAGTCGTCAGCTGACACACACCACCAACGTCGTCGGCCTCGCGACCAGCGAAGCGCGATCTACCGACGGCGAAATCGGCGGCCTGGCGGACGGCGCGCAGAAGATCGGCGATGTGGTCAAACTGATCCGTAATATTGCGGGACAGACGAACCTGCTGGCTCTCAATGCTACGATAGAAGCTGCGCGCGCGGGCGAGGCTGGCAAGGGCTTCGCGGTCGTTGCTTCCGAGGTGAAATCACTGGCAGTGCAAACTGCCAAAGCGACCGAGGACATCGCCAGCCACATTCTTGCCGTGCAGGACTCGACCGCGGGTGCAGTCGAAGCCATCCGCCAGATCGCCGCACGAATGCGTGAGATCAACGAAAATACTTCGGCGGTAGCCGCATCCGTAGAACAGCAAAATTCGGCGACCAGCGAGATTTCCCGCAATGTCGCAAGCGCGGCCGAGGGTACCGGGCACGTGGTATCCGTGCTTGGCGACGTCGCCGGCGCGGCAACGCAGACGCGGGCATCGGCAGAAGTGGTACGCGATGCTTCCGAAGCGGTCGACCACGCCGTGTCCGACCTTCGGATTGAGGTCGAAGACTTCCTCGGCAAAGTAGCGGTGTAGCGCCGATCAAGCCTGGCTGGCTGCTGCTTTTCCCAGCGCGGCTTGCGCAGCGGCAAGGCGCGCGATCGGAACGCGGAAGGGCGAGCAGGATACGTAGTCGAGATTGGTTTCGTGGCAGAAGGCGATCGACGCAGGATCGCCACCGTGCTCGCCGCAAATTCCGACCTTCAGCCTTGGGCGAACCTTGCGGCCTCGATCCACACCTATTTTGACCAATTCGCCAACGCCTTGCTGATCAATCGAGATGAATGGGTCGGCAGGAAGTATGCCGCGCGCGGTATAGACTCCGAGGAAGCTCGCCGCGTCATCGCGTGAAATACCGAAAGTGGTCTGGGTCAGATCGTTGGTGCCGAATGAAAAGAATTCAGCGCTTTGCGCGATTTCGCCGGCCATCAAGGACGCACGTGGCAGCTCGATCATCGTGCCAACCTGGTAGCCGACCCTGGCGCCTTTTTCCCTGGTGACCGCTTCCGCCATCGCGTCGATACGGGCCTTGACCAGGTCGAACTCAGCCTTGGTGGCGATCAACGGCACCATGATTTCCGGTACCACCGGCTTGCCGGTACGTTTGCCGACCTCAAGCGCCGCCTCGAAAATGGCGCGTGCCTGCATCTCGGCGATCTCCGGATAGACAATCGCGATACGGCAGCCGCGGAATCCCAGCATCGGATTGAATTCCGACAGCTCGTTCGCGCGCGCCGCAAGTTTTTTCGGGTCGGCGCGCATCGCGGCGGCGACCTCGGCAACCTCTTTCTCGCCGTGCGGCAGGAACTCGTGCAGCGGCGGGTCCAGGAGGCGGATGGTCACCGGCCGGCCGGCCATGATCTCGAACAATTCGGCAAAGTCGGCTCGTTGCATGGGCAGAAGCCTGGCAATCGCCGAGCGGCGCGACTTTTCGTCATCGGCGAGGATCATTTCGCGCACCGCCTGAATGCGCCCCTCCTCGAAGAACATGTGTTCGGTGCGGCAAAGCCCGATGCCTTCGGCGCCGAAACGAACGGCGGCCTTCGCATCGGTCGGCGTGTCGGCGTTGGCGCGTACGCCAAGCCGGCGGACCTTGTCAGCCCAGCCAATCAGGGTCGCGAATTCACCGGATAGCTGCGGCTCGATCATGTCGACCTTGCCGGCCAGCACCTGTCCGGTCGAGCCGTCGACGGTAATGTAGTCGCCTTTTTTGAACGTCTGGCCGCCCACTGACATTGTGCCCGCAGCATAATCGACGCGAAGCGAACCCGCGCCCGAAACGCAGGGCTTGCCCATGCCGCGCGCCACCACGGCGGCGTGGGACGTCATGCCGCCGCGGGTGGTCAGGATGCCTTCCGCCGCATGCATGCCGTGGATGTCTTCGGGCGACGTTTCCACGCGCACCAGCACAACCTTTTTTCCATCGGATTTGAGCTGTGCCGCTTCATCGGGCGAAAAAACGATCTCGCCGCTGGCGGCGCCCGGTGAAGCCGGCAGCCCCGTGACTATGACGCGTCGATGTGCGCGCGGATCAATGGTCGGATGCAGCAATTGATCGAGCGAAAGTGGATCAACGCGCAGCACCGCGTCGTTCCTTGAAATCAGGCCTTCGTTGGCGAGTTCAACCGCGATACGCAACGCCGCTTTTGCGGTACGCTTGCCGGAGCGGGTCTGCAACATCCACAACTTGCCTTGCTCGACCGTGAACTCGAGGTCCTGCATATCCCGGTAATGGCGCTCAAGAACGTTGTAGATGCGCTTGAGCTCGGCGTATGCCTTCGGCAGCGTGTATTCCATCGACGGCTTGTCGGAGCTCGCTTCCTTGCGCGCCGCCTCGCTGATCTCCTGTGGCGTACGGATGCCGGCGACAACATCCTCGCCCTGCGCGTTGATCAGAAATTCGCCGTAAAGCTTCTTCTCACCGGTCGACGGATTCCGCGTGAAAGCGACCCCCGTTGCGGAGGTGTCGCCCATATTGCCGAACACCATGGCCTGGACGTTTACCGCCGTACCCCAGTTCTCCGGAATATTGTGTAGCTTGCGATATGTGATCGCACGCTGGTTCATCCAGGACCCGAACACAGCTCCGATTGCACCCCAAAGCTGCTGGTGCGGATTTTGCGGAAAGTCCTGCCGCAGCTCGTCCTTCACGCGTTTCTTGTAACGCACAACCAGCTCGGCCCAATCGTCGGCGGAAAGATCCGTGTCCAGACTGTAACCCTGGCGCTCCTTGTGGTGATCGAGCAATTCCTCGAAATGCTCATGGCCGACGCCGAGGACCACATCCGAATACATCGTGATAAAACGGCGGTAGCTGTCAAAGGCAAAGCGCCGGTCGCCGGACTTCTTTGCGAGCGCCTCGACAGTTTCATCGTTGAGACCAAGATTGAGCACGGTGTCCATCATGCCGGGCATCGACGCGCGCGCTCCCGATCGCACCGAAACCAGCAGTGGATTGGATTTATCCCCGAATGTCTTGCCGGTGATGCGGCCGACTTGTGCGAGCGCCTTTTCCACCTGGGCGCGCAAGTCCTTCGGGTACTCCTTGTCGTTCCCGTAATAATAAGTGCAGACGTCGGTCGTGATCGTGAAGCCGGGCGGGACCGGCAATCCCAGATTCGCCATTTCGGCAAGTCCGGCGCCCTTGCCGCCCAACAGATCGCGCATCGCGGCCTTGCCCTCGGCGCGGCCGTCGCCAAAGCTGTAGACCCACTTGCCCTTACCCGTTGCCCTGCCCTTGCCCCTGGATGGGCCGGCCGCCGCCTTCGGCCTGGCCCGGGAAGCCTTCCGTACCGGCCGTTTTTTGCTCTTTGCGCTGACGCGCGAATGTTTTCTTTTGGCCATTGGTCAAGCAACGTTGGTGGGACGACGGCCCTTTAAAAGCACCGTCGAATAGCCCGGCGCAAGTCCGGAATTTCGATCAGCGGAAAATTCCGAGTCCCAGCAGACCGATAATGATCAGATAGACGGCAACAATGAAGTTTAGCAGACGCGGGATGACGAGAATAAGAATGCCGGCGATGAGCGCGATAACGGGCTGCAGGTGCGCGATACCAATAGACATGATGGACTCCCCAATTGGCTGGCAATCGAACAAAACGACGAAACAGGCGTAGCAGTTCCCCCACCAGCAGAACTTTGATCCGTTATCCTGAAGTGTCCATCAGATCACGGTCATCCTTCGATTTTCGAGAAATCCGCGACAGCGCGCGTCGCTTCTCGTATTTCGTTGAGTAGCTTGAGTCGGTTTTCTCTCAATGACTTGTCGTCGACATTGACGGTGACCTTGTCGAAGAATGCGTCGACGGCTGTCCGAAGTGTCGATAGCGATTCCATAGCGCTTTCGAAGTCACTGGAAGCAACGTGATGATTAGAATCAGCAACCGTACTTTGGATCGTCCTCCACAAATGCTTTTCAACCTCTCCCTCTAAAAGCGATACATCTGGCTCGCCGGAATGGGTCTTGTTGTCTTTCTTTTCTTCTATGCGCAGGATATTGGATGCGCGCTTAAAGCCGGCTAGCAAATTCTTGCCATCATCGGTGTCTAGAAATCGTCCGAGCGCCTCGACGCGACGAACAATCAATATCAATTGATTTCCTGGAATGAGTGAGAAGCGCGCGGTAACGGCGTCCAACAAATCATGTCGGGCGCCTTGTTCGCGTAGTTGGACTTCTAGACGATCTTCGATGAACACAAGCAGATTATCGATCCGACTTGCATACGACGTATAATTTTGGCCAGGGAGCAAGAGTTGGAAGTGGCCTTCTAAGAAATGACGAAGATTGACCGGAATATTGTTGTTCACAATTAAGCGAATTACCCCTAAGGCCGCTCTCCGGAGGGCATAAGGGTCTTTCGATCCCGTCGGCTTCTCATCGATCGCCCAAAAGCCAACCAGCGTGTCGATCTTGTCGGCGAGTGCAACAGCAACCGACACAGGATCTGCTGGAACGAGATCGTCGGGGCCTTTCGGCTTGTAGTGGTCCTCGCAAGCATGTGCGACCGCCGCGTCTTCGTTCTGCGCCTCGGCGTAGTATCGACCCATCAAGCCCTGCAGTTCGGGGAATTCGCCGACCACCTCGGTTAGCAAGTCGGTCTTGCAAAGCTGCGCGGCACGCTCTGCTTTCGTCACGTCGGCACCCACAAGAGGCGCGAGCTGGCCCGCAAGCGCCGCTATGCGCGCAATGCGTTCGGCCTGCGTACCGAGCTTCTCGTGGAAGACGATGTGCTCGAACCTGGGAAGCCGATCTTCCAGCCGCATCTTC
>DASYSQ010000055.1:0-10850 GCA_036003145.1 Pseudolabrys sp. | reverse complement strand
CGTCAGCCAAGCTCCTGGCGGGCAGCCCGTATTGGCCACCAGGCGGAGCCCCGGCGCCGCCCGGGTGCGTGCTTTGCGAAGCACGCCCGCGGGCGCCGCATCCTGCTCCACCATCAGACGCCTCTAGATGACGCCCTCGATGAGCCGAACGATAGGACTATATTCATGATAGGATTAAAGTCAAGAGTGCGAACGCTCTCCGCCGTCATGCCCGGCCATGACGAATGGCAGCAACAAGCCGGCTCCTACTTCAGCCCGGTCCCCCAGCGCCGATGCAGGAAACGCTCCCACGGTGAAAAGAGCGCCTTGTCCGCGATCAGGCCGATCACCACGATCACCACCATCACGCCGATCACCTGATCCATGGCGCTCAACTCGCGGCCGTATTGCAGCAGATGGCCGAGGCCGAAGCCGGTCAGGATGGTGACAAATATCTCCGCCGCCATCAGCGAGCGCCAGGCGAAGGCCCAGCCCTGCTTCATGCCACTGACCACGAAGGGCAGCGATGCCGGCAGGATCACCCGCGTCCACTTATCAAAGCCTTCGGATCCCATCGTGCGGGCGGCGCGCGCATAGATCGGAGGAATTGTGCGCGCACCGGTATCGGTCGCAAGCACCACGGACCACACCGTGCCCATCACAACGACGAACAACATGGCGGACTCGGTCTGACCGAACCAGAGCAGCGCGAGCGGCACCCAGCAGACGCTCGGCAAGGTCTGCAGCCCCAGAGCAAGCGCCCCGATCGTGTCCTCGAAATAATCGGACGTGCTTGTGAGGAGACCGAGCGGCAGGCCGATGGCGACACCGATTGCATAGCCGATCAATAATCGCCGCAGCGTCACTTCGATCGCTTCGGTCAATGAGCCGTCTCGCAGGGCATCCCAAAGATACTCAGCGACCATCGCGGGCGGCGGCAGAATAACGGGCGACCATCGCCCGCTCATCGTTGCCAGCTGCCAGAGCCCGAGCAACACCAGGAAGAAGGTCGCGGCAACGAGCGTGCGCCTCATTCGGCGGCCTCGGGCGTCTCGGCGAGGTAGCCTTTCAACGCCGCAGTGATGCGCTGCGCGATATGGGCGAGCTCGGGACTATTGATGTCGCGCGGACGCGGCAGTGGAATCCGGAATTCATCGCGGAGTCGTCCCGGGCTCGGAGACAGCAGGAACACGCGGTCGGCAAAGCACACCGCTTCACGAACATCGTGAGTGACGAGGATGATGGTCTTACGCCGCCTTTGCCAGATGTCCTGAATGTCGTAGCAGAGTTGCTCGCGCGTGATCGCGTCGAGCGCGGACAATGGCTCGTCCATCAGAAGCACGCGCGGATCGGGCGCCAGCGACCGCGCCAGTGCCACGCGCTGCTTCATGCCCCCTGACAGTTCGTGAACATAGGCCTGTTTGTATTTTTCCAGGCCGACGAGCTGGAGATGATACTCGGCGATCGCCCGGCGCTGCCGGTTGCTCAATTCAGGCTTGCGGTGCAGACCGAACATCACGTTCCCGAAAACATTGAGCCAGGGAAACAGCGCGGATTCCTGGAACATCACCAGACGGTGCCGCCCGGGACCCTGCACGAGTTGCCCATCGGCAAGCACTCGGCCCTGATCCGGTGTGGTGAGGCCGGCAATGATATCGAGAAGTGTCGATTTACCGCAGCCGCTTGGACCGACCAGACAGACAAATTCGCCGCCGGCGACACGAAAACTGACGTCCTCGATCGCATGCGTTGTCGCGCGGTCGGTGCGGAACCATTTGTCGATGCTCTCGACCACGAGCTCGGCCGGTGGCGACGCCCGTGGTTCGGATTCGTTGGCGGTCATGGGTTCGCAACGAGTTGGGACATGTCCGGTGCGCCGCGCAGGAAGCCGGCGGATTGGGCGCTCGACATGAATTTCCTGAGGGAATCGAGCGTCACATCGCTGGTCACCACAATCCGGCGCCAGGCCTTTGCAATAAGTTCGGGCGAGAATTTCGTACGCATCTCCTCGTCCAGTTCCTCACGAGCCATACGTTCGGCCTCAGCCGGATTCCTGTTGATCCAATCGGTCAGCTCGCGGTGCGCATCGACCAATTTACGCACCAAGCCTTGCCGGGTTGCAAGCAGGTCGGCCCTGGTGACAAGGACGGTGGTAATCGCCTCCCGGTCATCGACCAGAACCTCGCCGTCTGCCTCCATTTCGAGGCGCGATACCCAGGGTTCCACTGTCCATACCGCGTCGATCTGATTTTGCTTGAACAGCAGCAGCTGGTCGGGATTGGCTGTCGGCAGCACCTGCGCATCACCGCCCGCTTGAGTAATTTTCAGGCCGCCGGATGAAAGCCAGGCGCGAGCTGCAACATCCTGAGTATTTCCGAATTGCGGCGTGGCGATTTTCTTGCCGCGGAAATCGGCCGGCGTTTTCAACGCGGATCCCTTATGCACCACCAGCGCCGAGCCGCCATTCACCGAACCCGCCACGATGCGAATTTCCTGGCCGCGTGAGCGAACGTAGGCGTTGATCGCAGGGTTCGGTCCAACATAGGTCGCGTCGATCGACTTCGCGAAAATCGCCTCCATTGCACTCGGACCGGCATTGTAGACGTACCATTCGATCTTGACGTCGGGCCCGAGGCGCTGCTCGAACCAGCCCTTCCCATGGCGTGACATGTTGTGCGCGACCAAAGCCTGAACATGCGTGATGTTGGGAAAATGACCCATCCGCACTGTTACCTGCGCGAGCGACTGGGTCGCCGCGCTCAGCAGCGACAATCCACACAGCGTCGCGAGCGCAACACCGATCAATGCTCTACGCACGCGGTCGTACATTGTCCTCGCACCCGTCGCGCAGTTTCAAATTCTTCTTTTTAAAAATTCAGCAGCAGGTAACGCGTCGTCAGCAACGTTGAAGGCCAGATTCTTGTTCCACCGGCTCGCCGGGCATTGTGCCAAACAAAAACCCCGCCGGCGAGCGGCGGGGTTTTGCAAACTGGTACCGACAGGCGGTTCAGATCGCCATCTTCAGGTCCTTGGCGGCGCGGAAAGCCACTTTTCTGCGGGCTTTGATCTTGATCGCCTCGCCGGTCATCGGGTTACGGCCCATGCGGGCGGCGCGCTTGCGCACCACCAGGATGCCAAGGCCGGAAATCTTGACTCGCTCGCCCTTCTTCAGATGTTTGGTGATCATGCCGATCAGGTCTTCCAGCATCTGCAGACCCTGCTTTTTGGTGAGCTGATGCTGTTCCGAGAGCGCGGCCGCCAGGTGCCTGGTGGTTACCGGCTTACCGGCTTTCGGCTTGGGTGACGCGGCTGCTGCCATTTGACGGTGCTCCATGGGCGCATAATGCGCGAACTTGCAAGCAGTAAGAGATTCGCCCGAAAGCGCATAGCCAAGAGCGCCTCCACCGCGGGCTTAACCACAGAAAGTGCAAGCTCCGACGCCTTCACGTCGGCCATCCCCGCCGTTGCCGCTCGCAGACGTCTCGTCTATTGGGAGGCCTTCCGGGACGATGTCCGCTGTTACTCCAAAAGCGAACAAGACAGACCTTATCAACTAGCCGGCTTTTACGGTCGATGCTTTGGCGCGATTTTTCGGGCCGGGGCCGCGCATGTAGTGCTGCTCGGGCCGGTAAGGATCGGACAGCGCACGCCAGATTTGTTCCCAGATCCGGGATGCGTATTGCAGATGTTTTCGGATATGTGTCATCGCCGCATGACGAAAGTTGCCGCTCCTTGGCAGCCGATCTCTAATCAGTCTCACCTGAACGGCCTATGTCTGGGGGATTAAAGTTTCGTAAGCGACGTTGCACTGGAGAGGTCACAAGCTCCAGATCGAACCCGTCTTTGCACAGACGGTTGGTGCAGAGTTGGTGCCCGCTTCGGCTTAGGACCAAGTCGTCGCCGCATCCAGCGCAGACGGCTGGCAGTCGTAGCCCTCTGTTGTGTTTCTCGGCTCTCACTATTTGCTCTCGAAAAAAAACCGCCGGGTGACCGGCGGAGTTGACGATTACTAGCGAGCGTAGCGCGAGGCCGTTACCACCTGTCCCCGTCAAACCCCCGGCGGCAACTATCGCGGCGCTCGGCTTTGTCTTGATTACTGCTTTTAAGACGACTGGCCGGCTCGGTCTTGTTATTTCCAGCCAAAGTTTTGCAATTCGACGCCGGTCTAGAAAAACAGCACACGAAAATACCGTCGCATATTCTGCGTGATGTCCGCTTTACCCCCCGAAAGCGGACGTGTGCAGTGCGATTCGGTATTTGCGCTTTGTGCCAAAAGCAGGTGATTGAGGTTGTCAAATTTTCGATAGGTCAGTCGGGGCTCATGCAATCCGACTGCCCTGCGGGCCATCCTTCTGTTGGCTATCGGACATGGGAGCCCTTACAGTGTGTGGCATCACTGACTTACCCCTTGGCATCAGTGGCTGAGAGACGCAACCGCGCTCCCGCCGAACAGGCAGAGGAGCGCGTGGTGTTTTCAACTTGGCACGATGACCGAATGTGCTTCATTTGTTATCGGGTTACCGACATGCCCACGCCGAGAGCGCCGTCGGTTCAGCGTCCATGCGCTGGCTGCGGCGCGCCGATTTGGGTAGCGAAGAAATCGCCTACCGCACTGCCCAAAGTTTGTATTCGCTGCACAGGTCCGTCCGCGTGACTGACCCACCTAAGTGGGTGCGTCAGATATTTCCACCGTCATGCCCAGGGCAATGTCCGCCCCCCAAAGCGTACATGCTTCAGCGCCCAATTGATGCAGATAGGCCCTTTCTGTTCTTATTGATGAAGGGCAAGTTACCCGCATGTCCTAGCGAGCATCCTTCCAAGGGTCGCTCTCTTTTTTGGAGTCGGGTATGCTTTTGAGCGCATCTTTGTATGATTTGTCTTTCATTCTGAATAACTCGTCATCCATTTCCTTTTGATGCTTGGGCTTCATTTCTCTGTATGAGTGATACCCACTTTTTGACCAAGAGATGTCGTCAGTGAAGGGTTGCTTTGGGCATGGGCGGCAACGGGCAATAGCGCAATTGTCAATGCTGCGATGAGCGTTCTCATTTTCAATTCTCATTACATCATGGAATGCCGGTCAACTACCATGCGGCACGTGACACCATCGCAACGCTCCCGATACTTGCCCATCGCGGTTCGTATCCCTTACGACGAACGCACCGGGGGGCGAGGCCATCCGACTGCTCACGTCCGGAGTCGCCGAGAGTGAGGTAGCCGGGCGGAGCGCAAGCAATTAAGCGGCTTGACGTTAAAAGTCCGCTTTGGGTCATAAGCGGACATTTGCAGTGCAAAACGCCATGTCCGCTCTTACCTCGAAAGCGGACATGTCCGGTGTACTACCTTATGTCCGTTAAGTGCCAAAAGCGGACATGCGGTTGTGCGTTTGGCCGCCGATGGGACCTATTTCGTATCGGCGGCGTAAAGACGGTCGATGAACCCGCTTCGCTCAAGTTCGTCGATGAACGATGAATCAGCGATGTCGGATGCCTTCAGCGACATGGCGGTCGGATATTTTGCGACAAGAAACTCGCGTAACGCCTGCATTCCTGGAAATGACGGTTTCGGAACTTTTTGAAATACCGGTACATGGAATGCGTATAAATCCTCAGCCGCCTTTCGGTCTTCGAGCTTTACGTAGCGTTGTAGCAGTGGCACCACGATGTCGGGCCGCGTCTTGAACAAATGGATCGTCTCGACGAAGCCCTCCATGACATTCATCACAAGCTGTCGGTTGGAGACGATCAACTTTCGTGTAGTGGCGAATATCGAAGGAGTATCGAAGGCATCTATCGGGAAGGCATTCCAACCGTATCGAGCTTGACCGGAAAAGCGCAGATCGATCGGCAATGCGCCCGCGTCGACCTCTCCGGCGGCCAACGCCGCATAGATTCGATCGAATTTAATCAGGGGCAGGTATGTTGCAGTTGCGCCCGCTTTCTCAACTGTGATCCGGGTCGCCACACTGGTTTGACCAGTTTCGGTCAGCACTCCAACCTTCTTTCCGTCGAGCTGTGCAAGTTGTGTGATTTCCTTTCTGGTCATGACAAACGATTTAGGGAAATCCGACGTTGGCGTTGCCAAAATCACGATGTCGCGGCCTTTGAGGACTTCTTCCGCAACGGGCACGGTTCCGGTGTGAGCGAACTCCCAATCGCCGCGAACAACACCGGCTGCTGCCTCAGGACCCCCGACCGCAATGGCCGGCAGCGTCATATCGATCCCGCGCTTTTTGAACACCCCCGCTTCGGCTCCGAGCCACGCGGTGCTTTGCCACGTCGCAAGTAGCCCGGTTGCGACTCGAACGCTCTGAGAAGTCGTCGGAGAGACTTGCGCCTGTGCGAGGCGGCACAGCGGCATAGCGGCGGCACCGGCGAAAAGATGCAAAAATCTGCGGCGGAGCAGCGTCATTTCACCCTGCCTCCTAGATGCAAACGCTACACCTTACCGAAGTTGGGTCTCCAGCGCCCACGTCCGCTTTGGGTCAAAAGCAGACATGTGCAGTGCACTAGGCGATGTCTGCATTGTGCAATAGGGGAGAATCGCAAAATCACCTGTGCGCAAAAAGAAAAGAAGACCGCCTCGCGGCGGCCTCTCCGAAATCCGATCAGTGTTTTGAGCAGACGCCGGTGTTCTTCCGCTTCCTACGCGCGGCGAGCAATCCAACCAGGCCGAGACCGGTAGCAAAGAGCGGAAGAGCGGCGGGAAGAGGCGTAGCGACCACGTCATTGAAGCCGGTTACAAGCCCCAAATTGGAGTTACCTCCGCCAGCGGAAAAGCGTCGGCTGAATATCGTTCCGGCGTTCACATCGGCGTCGAGGAAGAGCGGATTGGGCTGCTGCGCAAAGTCAAACGAAACGACCGTCATCAGCAGGTTGCCTTGGGAGGGGTCGTAGAGAAACGAAGAAAGCAGGTTGAAATCCAAACGACCTGCGGAAACCGTCGGAAGGCTGCCACTGAAAACCTTGGAGAGAGAATTGGGGAATCCTGCAGGAACATCGGTGGGAAGAGCACCAACCTGAGCAGTTGTCGCCGAAAGATAGATATCAAAATTTCCTGTCATTGGAGTGCCGCCCGGAGACGTTGAATTATAGAACGTAATTTCATTGATATTTATCGACGAACTGAAATTCGCCGCGTTGTAGATCTGCTGGTAGACGAAGCCACCTGTGGTCTGGCCGAACGGAATACTGTTTGCCTGCCCGGGATCAGCCACACCAATCACCAGCGCCTGCGCCGGAGAGAATGCGGCTACAAAGAACAATATCGCAGCAGCACTACGAAAACCTTGTCGCATCAAAGCCCCCTTATCCATTTCATGGAGAACCGATCTCGCCTCCGACTTTGTCAGGAGGCAGAGCAAATTTGGCGCGGAAGACTCTGAGGAAGACTCCAAGGCCAGCCGCATCAAGCTGCGGATGGATCATGTCGCGTGTGTGTGACGGCGCGACGACAGATTCGCAGCAACCTTGAAGATAATCTGGAGTTTTCTTCGAGACTCGCCTGATTTTTCGTTGACGCGCGACATGTGCAGCCATCTCGGGAACGTCAATTTTCCTCCGGCTATTGCTCGCGCGTCATAAAGGCGCGCACAACAGCGCGGCATTCTCTCCTATTTCGGCTTAATCCAGCCCGCCTAATCCTTGTTAACTACCGTCGGCAGTTCGAACTGGAAATTCGAGCCTCCGTTTGCCCCGGCGGTCACCCAAATCCGACCGTCATGGTTTTCGATGATTGATTGGCAGATCGAAAGGCCCATTCCCATGCCACGCGCTTTGGTTGTGAACAGCGGCTTAAAAAGCCGGTCGACGTCGGACGGCTTGATGCCCATGCCAGTGTCTTCGACCGACACACGCACTGTATTGGATTGGCTGAGTTCGGTTTTTATGCGCAGCACGCGAGTTTGCGATGAACTCATCGCCTCGATGGCATTCATGACCAAGTTCAAAATCACCTGCTGTAACTGAACCTGATTGCCGAGCGCCTGTGGAATTTTATCGTCGAGCTGCGTCTGGAATTCTATCTCGTGCTTTTGCAGATCGATCACCACGAGCGCCAGAACAGACGAGACCAGCTTATTGATATTGACGTGGGTTTTCTCCTGCACATCGTGTTTGAACATCGCACGAAGGTTCGTGATAATGTCGTTCGCCCGGAATCCCTCACTTACAATGTCCTTCAAACCTGCGCGCACCTCTTCGAGTTTGCCCTTTTTTAGCCATCGAAGTGCTCCTTCGGCGTTTGCCAACATAGCTGCCAGAGGTTGTCTGACCTCGTGCGCTATTGAGGCCGATAGTTCGCCCACGGTCGCTACACGGTTCACATGGGTCAATTCTAACATGGTGTCACGTGCCAGAATTTCCGCACGCTGGCGTCGCCAATGCTCATAAAGCAGCCAAGAGATCAGCACGGTCTGGGTCAGAATTGCAGCGATGAACGCCAGAACGTAGGAGCGATATTGTTCCCATGCCGTCGGATTACGAAAAAGAATTTCGCTACCCGGCGGAAGCTTGTTCTCGCTGATGCCCCAGCGCTCCATTTGCCGCCAATCGAACATCACTTTGTTGCTGGACACCTCGAGCAAAGGAAGCCGTGAACGCTCAGACCCGTCCAAGACCTGCAACACCAGCTTCGCGGCCTCAATGCCCTGCGTCGCGGAACTGTATAGGCTTCCCCCTACGATGCCACGGCCAAGATATTGATCGAGGAAGCCATAGACCGGCGCGCTCGCTGCCGCTGAAACAAGTGGTACAACATCGTGTGGGACGTAAGGCTCGCCAGCGCCGTCTCGAAAAAGTGTAGTGAAGAGTACGAAGGTTTGCGGCGGCAGTCCCGCGAGTTCCGTGAGCAGCTTTTGTAGTGGCAGCGTCGTCAAATACGTGAACGGTAGCCGGGCCTCATAGGCCTTAAATTGTTGTCTCGCCCAGTCGAGAAGCCGAGTATCGAACTCCGACGTGCCCGCTACAACGACGACTTGTTTGGTGTCAGGATGCAGCTTGAGCGCAAGCTCGAGTGTTGGCGCAAACTCCCGCTTCAAGAGAACTCCGCGGACATGAGGGGGCAACGAACGATCGCCGAGTACTTCTTTGTCGACCCCGCAAAAAACGATGGGAGTTCCGGGAAATATCGCGTCACCGTCCTTCAACAAGAACTCAAGCGCGGGTCCGAAAACGGCAACTGCCACATCGATTTTCCTGCTCGCATATTTGGCACGAAGGTAATCTTTCAGGAGCGTTCTGTATGCGTCGGAGTCGAACCGCGAAAGGTCCATAGGCTCGCGATAGGTCTCTATACGGTCTTGTGAGTTGGAAGTGAGCGTCCGGACAAATTCGGCTTCAAGGTTTGCCAGACCAGGAAACTCGAGGCGCTCGTCGAAAAGCATGACGACGTGCCGCGTCGCGGACGACGCTGGCAAACAGCCGGCGATCAACGCGATACACACAATTATCAATCGCGTGGAGCTTCGCATGTACATGGGCTTCTCGGATGCCCAACATTCCATATGCGCGAATGGGGATCGAGTTGGACCCAAGTCCAAGCTGATGTCCGCTTTGGGTCAAAAGCGGACATTTTTGGCCGTCAACTGTGACGTCTGCTTTCCTCCAAGTCAGACAACCGTAAGTGCGAGACGCATGTCCCGGACATGCGCCATTCAATTGATCAACTCGTCAGCGCGCGAGCAGTGACGGCGGCATGTCGAGCAATTGAACTGATTGGCGCGCGTTATAGGCTCTGGCTAATCGCCACCGAATAGCGCGAATAGAGGTCGTCAACCCGTTGTTGCCACATCCGCACAAATGCACCGGAGGTTAGCTTATCAACTGATTTCCAAATATGTTTGATGGCGGGAAGTGTATTGCCCCAGATAGCTCGTTTGCACCATCTTTCACCTTTTTCGTGACCTTCATCGGTGGCACACATGGATTTCCAGGCAATGCGCTTCGGATGGCTAACGTGTTCTGCGGCCCCCTGCCATCCTTGTTGATGGATCAAATAGAGATCACTGAAAGTTGGATTTTTACTAGTCTGCGAGTTAAAGAGCAGCGCCTCCGTGGCAAATTTGTAAGCAGCCGCAATGGCATTGTCGCGGGGATCGGTAATCACTCCTGAACCATATTGTTTGAACTCATAATTACTGAGCTGGAACAGGCCGATATAGGATCCGGTGCGTTGCTTCGGATCAAAGTTGGACTCAATTTTGGCAACGGCTTTCATAAAGTTGAAATCCACACCGAAAGCATCGGAGGCGCGTTTGATCTCCTCCACAGGTGTTCCAATTGGAATGTTTTTCAGCGTCTCCAAAACGGTATCAGCTGGTTTCTTGTCAGGTGGAATCTCGGAAAAAACGTAATAGGCAAGGACTGAGAAGTTCTGCTTGGCAGGCGTCGGACCCGTGGAATGATCTTGAAGCGAGTCTTCCATTCTTGCTTTTTGTTGGTCCAGAGAATCGAAGGCCCCTTCTAACTTAGCTTGCTTTTTTTCCGGGGCTTCGGAGTCAATTTCCTCTTCAGGTAAGAGCAATGGCCCACGCGCGATAGCCACGACAGAGGCCGGGAGGCTACCCGTCGACGCGACTTCCACCTCGGCCTCCGCTTCGAGGGGAGCGGCGCTCAGCGTCTTCTCAGCAAGAGCATCGAAGGCCGCTTCTAACCTGGCTTGGTCTTTTTCGCGGGTGTCGGAATCAGCTTCCTCTTTTCGTAAAAGCAATGGCGCAGGCGCGACGGGCATGACGGAGATCGCGAGGCTGCTCGACACCGCTGGACTGACTTCCACCCCGGCCGCCGCTTCGGGGGGAGCGGCGCTCGGCATCTTTCCTGTAATAATTTGATAAGCCGCGGAAATTGTGAACGCGACTACAAGACAGCTGAACG
>DASYSQ010000054.1:0-4761 GCA_036003145.1 Pseudolabrys sp. | reverse complement strand
AGCGCTCGTACTTCCGGAATGTATCCTTTCAGGTCTGATTCAAATTCACTTTGAGTGAGCCAACGGATTTCTTTCGGGGACACAGAAAACATTAAATCCAGATATTTGGTTGGGACGTTCATTTCTTCGAAGTAGAGTTTTATCTTGCTACGCATGCCCTCCATTCCAATTGAGACCTCATTTTCCGTCACCCCAATCGGTTTGTTTTCTATTTTCGGACTGTGGATCCCAAGACGTCCCGCCCGAAACAAAGCGCGATGGACACCGGCGGCGAAAATCAGAAAACAGGCGCTGGAGCATTGGTAGTTGTCGCGGTTGGCCAAATCACCCGCCCGAATGAACGAATTTCCAAAACCTTTCGCACTGACTGCCGGGCTCGATGGAGCGTCCGTGCCTAATCGCAATCGCCGAATTAGATAGCCAATTTGCAGAGCGTCGGAAACGCTGCCCCCCCGTGATGCAAGGAAAACATTTCCATTCATTTTTTTGAAATTTGATTCATCACCTACAAATTGACGGAACAAAGCATAGTCGCCTGGCGCGACGTTTCCTTCCAAAATTAAGATGCCTCTCAGCAATCTTAAATTCTCCATGGCGGCAGCCGGTGTCAGGAAAAGCGAGCCGGAGAATAACAAGCTGAGGACAGTGGTTATTATGCGCATTTGCGCGGCCCGTTTCCTCCAAAAGACGCGCATGATATTGGTCATATCCAAACCAATCGCATTCAGGCGGCGCGTGCACCCCGCAACTAGGCGTTTTGGCGCACAGAGGTCTGCGTTTCTCGGCACTTTGCGTTACTAAAAGTCCTCCGTCGAGCATTGCAACAACGGTTGGGATTTGTCGTACCGGGTCGGCCGGGGTTCATCAGGCTTGCTGATCGCCCGAGCGAAAAGCATTTCGCGCAGAGTAATTTATTTTTGCGAACGTGGCCAATACATCGGCACCATTCCGCCGATGCAGAATAACATTCCGAGCTCGGACTCGAGATTGGGCAAAAAGTCAGCAATCCACCAGGGTGCCCTTGCATGCCAATCAACAATGGATTGATGGCCGACAGCAAAATATCCATAGAGCCAAAGAGCGGAGCCGGATAAAAAGATGATCCAGCCAATGATCACTGCTTTCGTCACAAATAATCTCCGATCGTTTTGCCATCTGTATGCGGCCGCTGGAGGCGAGAACGGCATCGAATTAAGCTTGTCGCTTTAACTTAATTCATTCCAAAATTTTTACAGCAGCGTAGCGTTAAATTGGGTCGAGCGATCGCCATCAGCGAAAACTACCGGGCATAAGCGGACATCCCCGTAAATCTTCGATGTCCACTAGTGCCAATGGCCGACATCGTACAAGCTGAATTAAAAAAGAAGAGACCGCCTCGCGGCGGTCTCTCAGAAATCCGACAATTCTGCTCAGGCGGCAGAAGCAGCTTGCTTGATCGCCTTCTTTCGCCGACGCATCAGCACGCCGATGCCGCCGATGCCGCCGGCAAACAGCCAAACAGCGCCGGGGACGGGTGTCGGTGTGACGGTCGGATTGACCGACAGACCGGAGAAGCCAACGAGGCCGGTATTGCCGCTCGCATTGCCAGCAACATCGAGGGCGAAGAACGTACTATCACCACCGCCCGTTGACATGATGAAGTTGGAGAAGTCGATCCCCAACACCGTAAAAGTCAGCGGTCCAGCGAACGTGGTGCCGGTGGTGCCGTCTATTCCAGCGGTGAAGCTACCGAAGCCATCCTGATTCGAGTTTGGACTGACGAAAGCAAAACCCGATGTCAGGTTGGTGATTGACGCCGCCGTGAGTGGCACATTCGTGGAGAAGTCGAATGTGGTTAGTCCATTGCCGCCGGTATGGATCAGGTAGCCGGCTGAGGGCATGATCGAGAAATCAACGCCAGCCGCCGTATCTGTTAACGTCACCTGAGCGAGGACCGCGCCACCACCGGGGCCGCAGCCACCGGTGCAGTGATCAACGGTAAGGTCTAGGGTAATAGCCTGCGCCGTCCCCCAGCCTCCCGTTATTAGCAGGGCAAGCCCTGCTAGCATTCCAAACAATTTTTTCATCGGTTTCCCTTGCGCGGAGTTGTTCCCACGGGATAAGGTCGCGTCCCGCTGAGTAAAGTTCTACCTTCTGCGTTGGTAGATGCTTTTTCGGTCGGTGGTCAACATCAGCTTTTTAGACAATATCTTCAATTTCTAAGGTCTTGAAAAGTAAGCCTAAATCTAATCTGAATTAATGCAAACGTGTGTCCGCTTTGGGCCGGACGTAATCCCCATCTTTAACAATTGCTCGCGGTTCCCACCGACAACTCATAGTTGCGGTTATTCAGGAACATCTAAGCAAGCGGTCGCGGAATTTAAGGCGCGGTGGCTAAGGGCCCGGACATAGATCTAAGGCAGTGCAGTAGAAAAGCGTGTAGCGACCCGCCTGTTTGGTCCCTGCTGCACTTTCCAGTTCGTCGTTAGAAACGTCGCAAGCGAGAATCTTTTCGGCCTGATCGATGGCCGTTTCATTCCATGAGCGACGAAGCTGCATCATCGCGCGCCCCCGCGTTTTGACCCCGGCGCCACGCACCATGGCACGGATCACTCAATCGCCGCAGTGCATTCGCGGCAATCACAAAAACCTGGCGCCAATTCACAAGACCAACTGGTCCACCGCCGTGTCTTATTTAGGGAATGGCAGCGAACAGCCCAATGCGTGGAGGCGCCGTGCAATCTACCCGTACCAATCCTGGTCCTTGTCCGCGATGCGGCAGTAAACTGGAGTTCAGGCAGACGGTGGAAAAACGCGAGAAGGGAAATGTGCACTTCTTCCGGTGCGAAGGCTGCGGTCACATTGAAACCGTTACCCCTGGAGAAAATGACCAGTCTGGGCAACCACGTAGCGGCAAATGTGCGGTCCCCAGTCCAAAAGTCACGTACCGCAAATACGCGACCAGAATTCAGCATATTGCCGACGCTTTGGTTGCGGTGGGGTGTGTTGCGTTAGATAAACAGGCGAAAGCACTCGGCGTCCATAGAAGCACAGCTTGGACGATCATGAGGACGAAACACAAACTTGATCGTTTGTCGCTTAAGACAACCAATCGCATGCTCGCAAGTCCCGAACTCCCGCCGTCCGTTCGGATCATTGTACTTCAGTACTTGGCAGAACGGTCCGATGGCTTGCACAGTGCAGCATGAGAGAGGGACATGGTTCGCCTACCGGAACAAAGAGTGTATCAAGTTTGTGACATTAAAAAGTAGACTCGGTTCGATGTATGTTCCGATCGTTGGTATTTAAAAATACCGCGACTTTTGTGTGTGAGTGGAAGGTCGCGTCGACTCGCCAAGAAATTTTATGAGGCGCCCGCCAGCTTCCGCTTAACTTCACACCCGACCAGATCTAGCGAAGCTGGTGCCTTGAATGGCAGATCGTCCATCGTTCACGCAACGAGCGACCGTGTAGCTAGCTGCATTATTCAACATGTGCCCTCGCGCTACTCGTCAATTGGATGGATTGAACGGCTCGGGTCGTGTTCGCGTTAGCGGCGGCAGTGAACCAGGCTTCATTATTTTTGGTGGCGACGCTGCTGCCGCGTTCTAGTTTGTCCGGTGGCAATTTGCGCGCGTTGATTGAATGTGCCCAATCTGCCGGATTAGCTCAGTGGTAGAGCAGCGATTTGTAAACCGTTGGTCGGCGGTTCAAATCCGTCACCCGGCACCATAAAATCAACGGATTAGTCCAAAGCGCACCCGCTTCCCAATGCAGGCGCCAATCCTCCCCACTGGGATACCGCAGCAGGTCTTTAACCCACTTTTGGACGTTTAAAGCCTCTTTTTGTGACACCTGACACAGCGCAGCTGGCGGCCTTGCCTAGTGTAGGCACGGTGAAGCCACGCTTCCTCTTGAATGGTGTCAAATGGACAAAAAGCAGCTGCAAGCAATTGCGAAAACTGCCCGAAAATCTTCGACCGCCCTGACTCGTCTGGTACCTATTCGAGACCCGAATGCTGTACATTTGGGACCTCACGCGCACCACAAATACCCAACGAGAATTCGGCACATTGCCGACGCTTTGGTTGCGGAGGGGTGTGTCGCTTTGGATAAACAGGCGAAAGCACTCGGCGTCCAAAGAAGCACGGCTTGGACGATCATGAGGACGAAACACAAACTTGATCGCTTGTCGCTTAAGACAACCAATCGCATGCTCGCAAGTCCTGGACTCCCGCCGTCCGTACGGATCGTCGTATTACGGTATGTAATGGAAAGGTCTAACGATTTGCGCAGTTCAGCAAGCGCGGACTGACTTGGTCAGTCCTGGAAAACAAAAAAAGCAACGCGGAAAACTGGCTAGCTTGCTCTAAAGGTCGGCGAACGAACAAGCGACGGCAAATTCAAAGTTGCGAAATCGATCTGGACAACGATAGCGCACTGCAACAAAAGTATCGTTGCACCGCAATATTCTGCGGATAAGTTGGCTGCCATGAGGAGTAGCGTGTGACCATTGCCCTACGCCCAAACGCGATCGCAGAGCCCGTTGCGGCCCAAACGATCGGGGCGCGCATTCATAGAATTTGGCCAGCGGCGGTGGTTGCCGTTGGACTTACGCTTACCGCCGTTTGGACGTGCTTCTTGGGCTATTGGCTAATCGCCCTCATTAGCCCTTTTTTGCCTTACGAATTCTCTCTGCACTTTCTGGGCTATTGAATGCTGTCACTAGCGTTAGAGCGCAGGCCCGCAATCACAACGATAGCGCTCACAATCGCAGACAGC
>DASYSQ010000053.1:0-11995 GCA_036003145.1 Pseudolabrys sp. | reverse complement strand
CCGGCGCTGAGGGCGACTTTGGCGTGCTCGCCGAACATGCGCCCATGGTCACGACTCTGCGTCCTGGAATTCTGACGGTGCATGGGGCCGGCGGCCAACAGAAAATTGTTGTGCTTGGCGGCTTTGCGGAGGTGTCAGCCGACGGTCTGACTGTGCTGGCCGATGTGGCTGAGGCCGCGGAAGACATTGATCGCAGCGTGATCGCAACACGCGTCAGCGAACTCGAAAGCCGCATTGCCAAGACCGAGCCCGGTTCCGAGTTGGACAGGCTGATTACGCGGCTCGACCATTTCAAGGAAGTCGACCGCCACCTCGCCGGCACGGCGATGCACTGATGTCCCGGCGTCATGCCCCGGGGCGTGCAGCCCGGGCCAGCCGCAACTTTACCTGACGCGATTGCCCGTGCTGGATTGCCCGCCTTCGCAGGCCAAAACGATCATGATTTGGAAAACTTGCCGAATTCCTTCACGACACGTTCGTAGGTGTGGCGCTTGAAGGGCACCACCAGATCCGGCAATTCGCGGGCCTCTACCCAGCGCCACTCGACAAATTCAGGTTTGTGACCGCCGCCCGGATGAGCAATATCGATTTCGCCATCATTTCCCGTAAAGCGCAACGCATACCATTTCTGTTTCTGCCCGCGATATTTGCCGCCCCACGCCTGCCTTGCGACACTGCTCGGAAGATCGTAGGTGAGCCACTCGCCGATCTCGCCGAGCTTTTTCACCGAACGGATATTGGTTTCTTCGTGCAGCTCGCGCAGCGCCGCCTTGAATGGATCTTCGTCTTCATCGATGCCACCCTGCGGCATCTGCCACACATGCGTCGCATCGACGTGTTCGGGGCCATCCGTTCGCCGCCCGATGAAAACGAATCCGGCACGATTGAACACCATCATGCCGGCGCAAGGCCGATAGGGTAACGATCCGTGGGGAGGCATCGGCACTCCGTCATTCAGATGCGAAGTCTCGCGACCTGAATTGACGTTACGACGACTTCGCCTTGATCGCCACCATTGTAATGGGAACCAGGAATATGCCGCGGGCTTCAACTTTTTTCGCCCAGTCGGCAATCCGTGCGATTGTGCCTGGCTGTGCGGTCGCAAATCCCACCGCAACACCGCTGTCACGCGCCTTCATCTCAAGGCGCGCAAGCGCCCGGTCGATCTCAACCGGCGTCGGGACTGTGTCGAGCACAATATCGGTCTTCGCAAATGGCAGGTTATGTGCGCCGGCAAGCTGGCCGGCGATGCTGCGCGAGGAAGAACCGTCGTCCACATAGATAAGGCCGCGCTGGGCCGCGTCACGCAACACGGGTGCCAAACCTTGTTCGGAGGCTGTGAAGCGCGCGCCCATATAGTTCATCAGTCCCACATAGCCCTGAAACCGGCTCATCAGCCAATGCAACCGGTCGACATTCTGTTCCGATGTCAGCGAGGTCAGCAAAGTCTGCGGACCGGGATCGTTGTCCGGATAGTCGAACGGTTCCATTGGGACCTGGAGCAATAGCTCGTGCTGGTCAGCCCGGGCGCGCTCGGCCAATTTTTCGAGATCTGTACCGTAGGGCGCAAGCGCAAACGTCACTGTCGCGGGCAGCTTCGCAAATGCGTCGGCGGTGCCCGAGGCACCGATGCCAAGTCCGCCGATCACGATGGAAATGAGTGGAGAATCTTTCTTGTTCGCCGGCAGGTCGCGCGGGCGCGCATAACGGGCGGAAGGACGTACGCCATCAGGCCCGATTTTTGGAATGGCACCATGGCGCGTCGCCTCGACCAGTTTTGGATCGAGCAACGGTTTTGACGCGCCATCGGAGTTGCCAGGAATAGTGAATTGCTGCCTCGCTCCGCTCGAACCGTCGATGATCGTGACTGTCCTGGAACCGGGTGGCGGCGCTTCGACAGCCTTTGCCGCCGCCTCAGGAGCATTTGGCGCCGAACCAGCCTCGCCGTCGTGGCGGGCATGCTGCTTGCCGTCACGATCGCCATCGCGTGCGGTCTTTGTCGAAGGCGGCGCCTTCGTTGCCACGACGGCCGTCGGCTCGCCGCCCAGCGGATCGTTAACGAGGGCCGCCCACGCGACCACGACGACCCCCGACAGGCCGAGGACGCCGGCCAGCAATTGAGGCGCGGAGACGGGCAGGTTCAGCAGCCGTTTTCGCTTGTGCTGGCCGAGGGGCGCGTTCAGGTCGTCTGCCACGGCGCAAAATCCTCGCGAATCATTGCGCGAGTCTAGCACGCGTCGTTTACGCCATAGGCTATGTCGCGAAAGGCAAAGAATTAGCCCTCACGGGGCGGGGCAAAAATGATTGGGGCGGCCTTTTGGCCGCCCCGTGACTTCACTCAACCTTGCTTGCGGTCAGTTCGGGACCGGTGTCTTGGAATTCGGCGGGAAGGCCGAATTGACCTGTGTCCCGCGCAGGAGATCGAGCGCCATGTTGAGCGCTTTGTCGTTCTTGGCCTCCGGCGGGATATAGGACTGCGAGCCGGTTTGCTCTTTGCCCTCGTCGCCCTTCAGGTGGCCGCGCAACGATGCCTCACCTTTGGTATCAGTCTTTGACTTGAGCTCATCCGGCACGTCCTGAAGAACTTCGATATCGGGCGAAATTCCCTTCGCCTGGATCGAGCGGCCGGACGGAGTGAAGTAGCGTGCCGTGGTCAGCCGCAGCGCGCCATTCCCGGAGCCAAGTGGAATGATGGTCTGTACCGAGCCCTTGCCGAAGGAACGGGTGCCGATGACGGTTGCCCGTTTATGGTCCTGCAGGGCGCCGGCCACAATTTCAGACGCGGAGGCCGAACCGCCGTTGATCAGAACGATCAGCGGCTTGGTTTTCGTGAGATCGCCCGGCCGCGCGTTGAAGCGTTGCGTTTCTTCTGCGTTGCGCCCGCGAGTGGATACAATCTCGCCCTTTTGCAAGAAGGCGTCGGAGACCGAGATCGCCTGATCGAGCAAACCGCCGGGATTGTTACGCAGGTCGAGCACATAGCCCTTGAGCTTGTCGTCGGAGATCTTGGCCGTGATATCAGTAATGGCTTTCTTCAGCCCTTCGGTGGTCTGCTCATTGAATTGAGTCAGCCGGATATAACCGACGTCATCGCCTTCGGACTGTGAGCGCACCGAGCGCACACGAATAATGTCGCGCGTGATCGACACCTCGACCGGCTTATCCTGACCCTTGCGCGAGATCGTCAGCTTGATCTTGGTGTTCACGGGGCCGCGCATTTTTTCGACGGCCTGATTCAGGGTGAGACCCTGCACCTGCTCGTCGTCGAGCTTGGTGATAATGTCATTGGCCATGATGCCAGCCTTGGCGGCGGGCGTTTCGTCGATCGGCGCAACGACCTTTATCAGCCCGTCTTCCATCGTGACCTCGATGCCGAGCCCGCCAAATTCGCCTCGGGTCTGCACCTGCATGTCGCGGAAGCTCTTGGCATCCATGTAACTTGAGTGCGGATCCAGTCCGGCCAGCATGCCGTTGATCGCAGTTTCGATCAGTTTGCTGTCGTCCGGCTTCTCGACATAGTCGGCGCGTACCCGTTCGAACACGTCGCCGAACAAATTGAGCTGGCGGTATGTGTCAGCCGCTGCCGCTTTGGCAGTCGCGCCAACCAAAATTAAGCGAGGCTGGACCGCGAGCAGTGTCATTGCCGCTCCTGCCGCCGCGCCGAGAAGAATGAGTGAAGTCTTGCGCATCATCCGCGAACCTTTTCGCCTTCGCCAGCTGCCCACCATGGGCCTGGATCGACGGGAACCCCGTCCTTTCGAAATTCAACGTATAGCACCGGTTGGCTGGAACCTGTCGCGAGGACAGCAGCGATATGGGAGCTGTTCCCCATCACCGCAACGGGTTCCCCGGTCAGCACGAACTGCCCGAGATCAACTGATATCCGTTCCATCCCAGCGAGCAAGACATGATACCCGCCGCCGACATTCAGGATCAAGAGTTGGCCATACGAGCGGAATGGACCGGCGTAGACCACCCAGCCGTCTGCCGGCGCAGTCACCTGGGCGCCCGCACGGGTAGCGATCGATAGCCCTTTTTCGGCCCCGCCGCTACTATCCGGGGCACCGAAATCCTTCAATTTGACGCCGTTAACCGGAATCGGAACTTGTCCGCGCAATGAGGCGAAAGCGACAGCCGGCGCCAATCGTCCGGGATCGCGGAATGCGGAAAGCGCGGGGCGGCTATCCGATCGGGCGGCCTCGCGCGCATCGCGCGCGGCGGGGTCGAGGCCCTGTTCGAGCTTTGCGATCAAATCTTTGAGACTATCAGCGTCACGCGCGAGATTTCCGGCGCGTGCGCGCTCTGCATCAAGGGCCTTCTCGCGGTCAGATATCTGCTTCTGGCGTTCGTCCACCAGCGCCGTCATGCGTGCGCGCTCGCCATCAAGCGCACCAACTTCAGTCTTGAGTTGATCGCGCTCGGCGTCGATTTTCTTGCGCACCGCGAGCAACCCAGAGAGGTCGTTGGCCAGCGCTTCCACTTCATGCCGCATCTCCGGCAATACGGCGCCCAGCACCATGGCAGTCCTCACGGACTGCAGCGCGTCTTCCGGGCTGGCGATCAGCGCAGGCGGAGGACGGCGGCCGATACGTTGCAGCGCCGCGAGGACCTCGCCGATCACTGCGCGGCGGCCGTCGAGGGATTTGCGGATACTACGTTCATTGTCATCCAGCGGCTTGAGCCGCTCTTGTGTCGCCACGATCTTGGATTCCACGCCGCGCAAACGACCCGCTGTATCGATCAGATCCTGATTGAGCTTGCGGCGGTCGGCCCCGATCTGTTCAATTTCGCGCTTGAGCACAGCTTCGGTCTCGGCCGACTTGCGCTGCTCGTCGCGAGCCGATTTGAGCTTTTCATCGTTTTGCTTGAGCGCGTCGAGCTTTTCCGCATTGCCATTTTGCGCAAACCGAATGGGCTGCTCTTGCGCCGCCGCAACCGCGAGCATGAGCGGCAATGCGAACGCGAGCCCCGCCAAAAGCGCGGCACGTGGTTCGCGACTCCCGAATCCCCCCAAGTCAATCATCGGGATCAAGGTACGCCCACAGGTTTGAACGGCAAGACCATTGTCGGCGCAGACGTATCGACGCCGATTGCGACTAAATAGGGGTGCAATACGGGCAAAATTCATCCCCGGTGGTAGGGGTGCCCGCTCAGGATCGTCGTCGCCCGATAGAGCTGTTCAAGCAGCATCACCCTTACCAGCTGGTGCGGCCAGGTCGCAGTACCAAACGAGAGCCGCAATTCCGCTTTTTCGTGCAGGCTTGCCGCAAGCCCGTCGGCGCCGCCGATTAAAAACGCGATGGCCGGTCGGCCATTGGCCCGCCATTTGGTGAGCTGCGTCGCAAAACCGACGCTGTCGAGATTTTCCCCCCGGGAATCAAGCAGTACGACCGCAGCATTTTGCGGAATGACATTAGCGAGGGCGATCGATTCCTCGAGCATGCGTTTACCGGAATCGGCAGCGCGGCTCTCCCTGATTTCAATGATTTCGACGTCACGCAGGCCGAGCTGACGCCCAGTCTGTATTGTGCGCTTGCGATAGCGCTCGCTCAACTCGGTTTCCGAGCCCTGTTTCAGACGTCCGATGGCGGCAACGACGATACGCATCGCACCGCCGAGATTATCAGCCCGGTCGTCTTACGTCTTGTTACGTCTTGGGCGCATGATCCTGAAAAGTGCGCGCCAGTTTCGGACCAAGCGCAAACTAAACTTTTCTCGCCGACCACATCTTTTCAAGATTGTAGAAGGCCCGAACTTCCGGCCGGAAGACATGCACGATGACGTCGCCGGCATCGATCAGCACCCAGTCGCCTTGCCGCATGCCCTCGACACGGACGCGGGAACTACCCGCGTCTTCCAGGTCCTTGATCAGGTTGTCGGCGACAGCGCTGACATGACGCTGCGACCGGCCGCTGGTCACGACCATGTAATCGCCAATCGAGGATTTTCCTGTGAGATCGATAACGACGCTGTCCTCGGCTTTCATGTCTTCGAGACGGGCGAGGACGGTGCGGAGCGTCTCCTTGGCACTTGGGTGCCGGGAGACGATTTCGGGCTTACGACGCGACGCCCGAGAGAGTGCAGGTGTATTCAGGGGTGCTGGTCCTTTCGATGTGTTGCACTCACCCCGGCACGAACCGGGGCTTCAGGAAACATAACTACCTCGCTCGCTTCTTTCTAGCCCGCCGCTTGCGGACCTTTGCCGGTAATTTGCGCTTCGGGCCTTTGTTTCCACGCTTCTTCTTACCGCTCGTTTTCGACTTCCTGGATTTGCTGGGTTTGGGCGTACGCGCGGCAGGGTCGGAAGTTCCCCGTTGCCGGCGCAACGCGCGCAGTGCGGTAGACGAAAGTGGCGACTTGAGACCGTGCAGAAAGGCCCATACGGGGGCCTTTCGGTCCGGAAGGGAGGAGGCTGCGTGTTCCGGGATGCGGACATGGGCAAGAGCGTTGCCCGCGGGACTGGCGGCTGCGTAAAGGCTTGGGCCCAGGCGGTCGACGACCACGATGGGCACCAGCTCGGCTATTTTGCGCCACTTCTGCCAGCGATGGAAACTCCGCAGATTGTCCGCGCCCATGATCCAGACGAATCGGACTCCGGGGCAGCGAGCCCGTAACCAGGATATCGTATCGTACGTGTATCTCGTCTTAATGACAGCTTCGAGACCGGTGACATCAATGCGCGGATGATGTGTGAGCGCGCGCGCGGCCGCGATCCGCTTGAGCAAAGGGGCAAGACCGCTGGTGTTCTTGAGGGGGTTGCCGGGTGTCACCAGCCACCAGACGCGGTCAAGCCTTAGTCGCTTAAGTGCGAGCAAGGCCGCCGCGAGATGGGCCTGATGAGGCGGGTCAAAGGTTCCGCCAAACAGGCCGATCCTCATGCCAGGCGCATGCGGGGGCAGTAAGCGCTCGGATTTGGCGGGTGGCTTGGATTTCACGGCCGAGTCTGACCGCTCCCGTGGATGCGGTATTTGAAGGTGGTGAGTTGATCGACCCCTACCGGGCCGCGGGCATGAAGCCGTCCCGTTGCAATGCCGATCTCCGCGCCGAAACCGAATTCGCCACCATCGGCGAATTGGGTCGACGCGTTATGCAGGACAATGGCCGAATCCACTTCGCGCAGGAACTTCTCTGCTGCGGTCTGGTCATCAGTCACGATTGCGTCGGTGTGATGCGAGCCGTAACGCGCGATATGTTCAATAGCGGCTGAGATATCGTCCACCACTTTCACGGCAATGATGGCATCAAGATATTCGGTACCCCAGTCTTCTTCACTGGCCAGTCTCGCGCGCTTGTCCGCGGCCAACGTCGCCACGTCGCCGCGGATTTCACAGCCCGCCTCGATCAGCAAGTCAGTGAGCGGCTTCAGGTGGGTCGCTGCACAGCCACGATCAACCAGTAAGGTTTCCGCCGCCCCACAGACGCCTGTGCGTCGCATCTTTGCGTTCAGGACGATTTTTTTAGCCATGTCGAGCGCGGCCGCACGGTGCACGAAGACGTGGCAGACCCCCTCGAGGTGGGCAAACACAGGCACCCGCGCCTCGGCCTGAACCCGCGCCACCAGGCCTTTGCCGCCGCGCGGCACAATCACGTCGAGATTGCCGTCGAGCCCGGCCAGCATGAGCCCGACAGCCGCGCGGTCGCGGGTCGGCACAAGCTGAATCGCTGCCTCCGGCAACCCGGCGCTGCGCAGTCCCTCGGACAGTGCAGCAAGGATGGCGCGGCTGGAGCGCATGCTGTCCGAGCCGCCGCGCAGAATCGCGGCGTTGCCGGCCTTCAGGCAGAGCACACCAGCGTCGGCCGTCACATTCGGCCGGCTCTCATAAATGATGCCAATAACGCCAAGCGGAACGCGAACGCGCTCGATCCGCATGCCGTTCGGGCGCGTCCATGATTCCATAACATTGCCAACCGGATCCTTGAGGGCCCGGACCACGTCGATGCCATGGGCAATCGCCTCAACACGCGACTGATCAAGTGCGAGCCGGTCGAGGAATGCTCCCGCGACCCCGGCGGCGCGCGCCTCGGAGACATCGTCAGCATTGGCGGCCAGAATCGCGGAAACCTGTGCCCGGATCGCTGCAGCCATAAGCTGGAGGGCGCGGTTCTTTTGCTCGGCCGGGGCCAGCGCCAGCACCTGGGCAGCCGCGCGCGCACGGCGGCCGATCTCGCCCATGGCGGCGGCAATATCGCCCGACCCCTCAATGCTTTTAAGCGTAGCAGTCATATTTGTCAGAAAGCCCACGAAAACCCCTGCCCGGGGGCACTTTCCTATCACGTCGGGCATGCGCCGGCGAGGTCGGCCCGGTCCGTGCATGGGAGGCCCGGCCAAGGCCCGGCCAAGGACCCCTGGGGATAACGTGGATAACAAACCCGCGCATGCAACCGATTAATTGACCTACACATTGAAATGGCAGGGTGGCGGCGTTCGCAGGAGGTAGCCATGGCGTACGGTTCAAACCGCCTTCCCAGTCGGTTTCCTGTCGGCACCAAGTTCGTGATCGAAGGCAAACCAGGCCGGGAAGGTCAGGTACAAGTGTCCAGCCGGTATCTCGAATTTCCCGATGGCACGTTCTTTCCGTTGCCGGTTCGACCCGCCAAGCATAACAAGCACAAAGAGGCACCGGCTGGACGGCGCGCCAGGCGCTTGCGCTCGCGCAGCCATTGAACCCGCGGTCAGCCAATGACCGAGCAGAAGGCCGCACGGGTTCGGTAGCGGAAGCCTTCAAAGGCCATCCGGCTAGGCCAATGGCCTAGCCCATACGCGAAAGCCCCGGCCTCCGGTGGGCCAGGGCTAAAGGGCGATCGGTCAATCGCCTTTTTCACATATATCGCGTCGCGTCAGTACAACGCCCGGCGGGATTCGAGGTTCCCGGGACGCTATTCGCCCCCCAGAACGAGATCATCCCGGTGGATCATCTCGGTGCGGCCCGTGTAGCCCAGGATCAACAACACATCGCCTGACGAGCGGCCTTTGATCTTTTCGGCATCTTCAGCGTCATAGGCGACCAGCCCGCGTCCGACCTCGTGACCGTCCGGCCCGCGGACAACAACCGCGTCACCGCGTCCAAATCCGCCTTCAACTTTGATGACGCCTGCCGGCAGCAAACTCTTGCCGCCATGCAGCGCCTTCACCGCGCCTGCATCAATGACAAGGGCCCCACGCGGCTCGAGCGAGCCAGCGATCCACTTTTTGCGCGCCGTCACAGGGTTGGCTGGGGTGAGGAACCAGGTGCAGGAAGCGCCATCACCGATCGCTCGCAACGGATGCTGCACCCGCCCGGAAGCGATGACCATGTGGGTGCCCGCGGTGGTGGCAATTTTTCCGGCCTCTATCTTGGTCAACATGCCGCCGCGCGCGAGCTCGGAACCGGAGGCGCCGGCCATTGCCTCGATCTCCGGCGTAATGCGAGTGACGACCGGCACGAGCCTGGCGCCGCTACCGGCTTCGGGCGGCCTGTCGTAGAGCCCGTCGACATCCGACAACAGCACCAAAAGCTCGGCGCTCACCATGGTGGCGACGCGGGCAGCGAGACGATCATTGTCGCCATAGCGAATTTCGGTGGTGGCCACCGTGTCGTTCTCGTTGATCACCGGGATGCTTCTCCACTCCAGCAGCTTGGCAATGGTCGAGCGGGCGTTGAGATAGCGCCGGCGTTCTTCGGTATCGCCCAGGGTGACCAACACCTGGCCTGCGGTCAGGCCATGACCACCGAGCGCCTCCGACCACGCTCGCGCCAGCGCAATTTGCCCCACCGCCGCGGCAGCCTGACTGTCCTCGAGCTTGAGCGCACCTGCCGCCAACTTGAGGACTGCGCGTCCGAGGGCGATCGCCCCTGACGAAACCACCAGCACGTCACATTTATCCTTGTGCAGCCCGGCAATATCGGTGGCGAGAGAGGCGAGCCATTCGCGCTTCAAGCCGCTGGCGGAGGAATCCACCAGCAGCGAGGAGCCGACTTTCACGACGATGCGTCGAAAGTCCTTGAGCGACGGCGTTTTCGACCCGGTTCTGGCGGAACTGTGCATGGCGGCGCTGTGTAGCACGGGTCTTGCCGCGTCGTCATGGCGCTTCCCGCGTGTTATCCTTGGTGCCGAGGGCGAAGCGATGCGACTTGTAACCTACGGCGCCGTGGCGGCGATTGCTCTTGGCAGCGTATTGCTGGGGCTCGATTGGCAGTCAGCACCAATGTCGCCGATGGCTGATACGGAAGCGGGCCTGCGTGCGGCCGCCCCGCCGCGTGTGGCCGCACCGGCACCTGCGGTTGCGCCGCTGCCTGTCGCGGCGACGGCGTCGCCGTCTGTGCCGAAAGCGCCCATCGGCGCACCGATTATTTCTCCCAACCTGGCCGCGCCACGGAGCGTCAATACGCCGGCATCGTCTGGCGCCACAGCTCAGGCTGCGCCCGGTGAGCCGGCCGACGCACCGCAACCGGCGGTCCGCTGCAACGTGAACGCCTGTGCGACGGCCTATCCCCATTCGTTCCGTGCCACGGATTGCACATATCAGCCGAATAATGGTCCGCGGCGGTTGTGCGCCAAGTGATAGCTTTTGTTCCGATAGTTCCAACCGCTTGCACGGTCTCCGCATCGGAACCAGCTTGATGATTCCCGCGTTCCGATACGGATGCAATCAAGCGGGACCGGGCGATGCAATTCCTTGTCTATCTCACAGTTCTTATGGTTTCGATCAGCACCATTTTGCTCGAGGTGCACTGGCTGACGTCGCCGGCACCGTCCCCCAAACCCGTCATTCAGGCGACAAGCGCGTCCCCGCCCACTCCGAAAACGGAGGGTCCCAACGCCGCGCTGAGCCCGGTTTACCCGAAAAAATTGGACAATCCGGCGCCTTTTGATTCTGTTTCCAACGCGCAGCTGTCGGATGCAGCGGCGGCACCTCAGGCGGCACCTCAGGCCGCACCTGCACCGCAACCTGCGGCTGCGGCAACACCTGCGCAACCGTCAGCTGCTCAGCCGGCGGCTACCACAGGACAACCGCAACGTTCCCGCGCGGAAACGACTGGCGTTGCTTCGCACGAAGAAGGCGCAAGACAGCCGGTCGCTGGTGCAATGAAGGTTTCAAATCGTGCTCCGCAGGAAACCGCCACGGCGCCGTCGAGTAATCGCTGCGACGTGCAGGCCTGCGCCGGCGCCTACAGGTCATTCCGGGCGTCGGATTGTACATACCAATCATTCGAAGGCCCGCGGCGCGTCTGCGGGAAAACGCCTGTGCAACGGACCGCCCGCGAACAGAGGGAAGAGCCTGAGCGGCGCACGTGGAGCAGGGAGCTGCGGGACGTCGACCGCTCAACGGTGGGGCAGCGGATCGGCGACGATGACGATGAGGGCGCAGCGGACTTTCATGACGCGTCAGACTGGATCGCGGTCCGTCGCCTGAGTCCGCGCTGGTAATACCAATCGTCTACATTCCCTTTTGCGGCGCCGTCTGCAGCAGCTCTTGAAGTTGCTGCTTGTAGAACTTCGCGTTGCCGGTCGTTAGGTGACCCGAGGTCTGCTCGCTCGAATGAAACGACTGCGAATACAATTGCTGCAACCGCTCTGATGGACATTGTTCATCTTCCTGATGCAATTCGCGGCGGACGCATCAAAAGCTATACGACTCTGACCTGATACAGGAAGCAAAAAGCTCGTCTGCACGATGTGCTGCGGCGGGAATGGAATGACATTCCCGCGGTCGTCGGAATGAGGTCAAAAAATTCAGTGAAAGGGTGCGTCGATCTGCTGGCGAAGGGCGGGCTCGTCATGCAGGACGATCGCATTGCTGACGGCGTCGGATGCCGACCTGCCGTGGGTTGTGTTGCGACCTCCGTTTTCTCAGTAAATAACGGCCATTTCTGCAAGGCGGCGCCGAACAATCACGATTTTATGAGACGCA
Source organism: Pseudolabrys sp. (assembly GCA_036003145.1). Taxonomy (GTDB): domain Bacteria; phylum Pseudomonadota; class Alphaproteobacteria; order Rhizobiales; family Xanthobacteraceae; genus Pseudolabrys. The sequence goes on along the minus strand of DASYSQ010000053.1, from coordinate 102 downwards.
CCAAAATACCGGCGCATGGTATTCTGTACAGCCATATTAGTGAGGCCAAGACCATTACCGACTAGACTGCGTTTGAACGTCCTGCGTCCGGTTCTCGGGGTC
>DASYSQ010000052.1:0-22768 GCA_036003145.1 Pseudolabrys sp. | reverse complement strand
GGCTTCGCGCGCACTGGCCAGAGTGGCGCGGTCCCCGGACGATTATGAAAAAGTCTACGGCCGGATTCTTCAGGGCGTACGCGAGCCCGTGATCATTCATTGGCTTGGAGACATGTTTGACCCGGCCCTGGCGGGCTATTGGGGCGCGTCCGATCTCGACGCCGCCATGACGACAGCAGTCGAGATCATCAACGATCACGCCTCGAAGGTGGATGGCGTCAAAATATCGCTGCTTGACAAGGATAAGGAAATTGCAATGCGGCGTCGCCTCAGTCAGGGCGTGCTGATGTATACCGGCGACGATTTCAACTATGCCGAGCTCATCGCTGGCGACGCCAAAGGCTATTCGCACGCGCTGCTTGGCATATTCGACACCATCGCGCCGGCCGCCTCCGCGGCACTGGTCAAGCTGGCAGCTGGTGACGCTGAGGACTTTCACAACATTCTGGCGCCGACCGTACCGCTGTCCCGGCATATTTTCCGGAGCCCCACCCGCTTCTACAAAACCGGTGTCGTGTTCATGGCTTATCTCAACGGTCATCAGGATCATTTTACATTGGTCGGCGGCCAGGAGAGCGCGCGCTCAAGCATCCATCTCGCGGAGATATTCCGCCTTGCCGATAAAGCGGGCCTGCTGCGCGATCCGGAGCTTGCCGTCAATCGAATGCGCACGATTCTGGCCGCACGCGGGTTTGACGCCTGATGCGCGATTTAAGCGGCGACCATCGCTGGCTCTCGCTCAACACGGCGACGGTGCGCAAACAAGGCTCGCTTCTCGACATCATTGACGCGTGTGCGCGGAACGGCATTCGCGCCATCGATCCGTGGCGCGATCAGGTTGCCGCCATCGGTCTCGACCGCGCCGTGCGCGCGGTGAAGGACGCCCAGCTCGAACTGTCGGGTTATTGCCGGGGCGGCATGTTTCCGGCTGACCCCGCCCATCGCTCCCAGGCGCGGGACGACAATCGCCGCGCCGTCGATGAAGCCACGGCGCTGGGAGCATCCTGTCTGGTGCTGGTTGTCGGTGGTTTGCCGCAGTATTCAAGGCCCGGCAGCGCGCCCAGCAGGGATATCTGGGGCGCACAAGCACAGGTCGAGGATGGAATTGCCGAGCTGCTCGCGTACGCGCGCACCGCAAAATTGCCGCTAGCCATTGAACCGCTGCATCCGATGTTCGCTGCCGACAGGGCCTGCGTAAACACCACACGGCAGGCGCTCGATCTTTGCGACCGGCTCGATCCGGCGCGCACCGGCGGGCTCGGTGTCGCAATCGACGTCTACCACGTGTGGTGGGATTTCGAATTGATGCCTCAAATCGAACGTGCGGGGCATGACCGGCTATTGGCTTTCCACGTATGCGATTGGCTGGTCCCTACCACCGACATGCTCAATGACCGCGGCATGATGGGGGACGGCGTCATTGACATTCCGCGTATCCGCGCCGCAGTTGAGGCGCAGCAATTTTCCGGCTACGTCGAGGTCGAAATCTTTTCCAACCGCTGGTGGGCGATGCCGGTGGATGAGGTCATTGCGACATGCGTGGCTCGCATGAAAACCGTGGTCTGAGCCGGGCCAGACACTAGCCTAAACCATTCGTTAACGGCGCGCCTTTAGCTTTGGGGTGACCGCATCGGGCTCAAGGGCCCGAACCCGGGGCGCCATGGTCCGTATCGACTTCAATCGGTTGCGTTTCCTCGTAATCGACGACAACGCGCACATGCGACGCATCTTGCGCACGCTTTTGCATGGCTTCGGTGCGCGCGAAGTCTATGAAGCCGAGGACGGCGCCGCGGGCCTTGAAGCGTTCACGCACTATATTCCCGACATCGTCATCACTGACTGGGCGATGCCGATTTTCGATGGCCTCGAGCTCATGCAGATGATCCGCCAGCCAGGCGCCAACGCCAATCCTTACGTGGCGATCATCATGCTCACCGGCCACTCCGAGAAAAAGCGCGTCACGGCAGCACGCGATGCCGGTGTTACTGAATTCCTCGCCAAGCCGATTTCGGCGAAGGGGCTCTACCAGCGGATCATCAACGTGGTCGCCAACCCGCGCCCGTTCATCAAGACCAAGACGTATTTCGGTCCGGACCGGCGCCGCAACATCAATTCGAACTACATCGGACCCGAGCGCCGAAAGGGCGGCAAGGCCGACGTTATTCGGCAGACGCCCCTGCTGGAAAAAGCCCGCGCTCCGGTCTGACAAAGGCAATATGCAATGTCCCGTGCAAAGGATGCCGCAGCGGTTGTCACTTACGGCGATCACGAGGTGATTACGCCGGAAAACAAGTTGCGCGTCGCCGTGACCAAAGGGACGCCCGATCAGAACATCGAGGATCCTGTCGCGCGGGCAGAAAAGGCGCTGGCTGAATTGTCCCCCGAGTTCGCCAGCTGGATGGATGCCGAATGCCACCGGCTCGACCAGGCCCGCAGCGATCTCATCGAGGACCTTACGAAGGCCAACGTGGACGCGCTGTTTCACGCAGCTCACGATATCAAGGGGCAAGCGGCGACGTTTGGCTATCCGGCGGTTGCGTCAGCGGCTGACAGCCTGTGCCGTCTCATCGAGCATACGCCCGATATCACGCACATTCCGGAGGAACTGATTGAGCAGCACGTGGACGCCGTGCGCGCCATCTACCGTGAATATGCACGTTCTGACGCCGAGCAACTTGCGGTCAGACTGACGAAGACGCTGCATGAAGTGACGGATGAATTCCTGCGCCACGAAAATCGCGACCGTCCGGAGGTCCTTGAGCAACTCAAGAGCCCTTCGATTGTGCCGGAATGAATAGCTAGGCTGCCGCCAGCTGTGCGGCGGCGTAGGATTGATCGGCCTGAATGATGCATGCGTCTGCGACCAGGTCGTCGCAGAACAGCCGAGCCTCCTCGCGTGCGGCTTCGACCGAGAAACGCCGCAACAACGCCAGCAATGACGCAGCCTCTTCGCCCCGCTCATGCGAGCAGGCGTCGAGTACGCGTTCGACCATGCGCCGCTTGAGGCGTGACGCCCCGCCCTGCTCGCCGATCAGCAAGCCCGCACGCATGGCTGTGAGCGCTTCCCGGAAGGCCGGATAAGCGACTTCGGGCAAGCCGGCCTCGCGGTAAAGTGCGCGAAAACCTGAGATATTCTTGTCATGGACGTAGGCGGTCACCCGGTCGATCGGAATGCTGGACAATTCCGCCAGCGCCTCTTCGAACAGCACCACATTACCGGACAATAAGGCACGCAGAATCATTCCAGCGGTGAGCTGACCGCTGTGCCGCAGGTGTTGTACGAACGCACCCACTTCGTCGTAACTCGTGTCGGCAGCAAGCGCGACAGTCGCTTTTTCGCACGCGTCTTTCGTGGCGAACTCGGCATGCTCGGAACCGAGCCATTGCCGCGCGGCGACGAAGCCGGCGAGCGTCTGCGACAGCTTCGAGAGCAGCGCCTGGCGCATGGCCATCGGCAGGTCGTCGCGCGCAAGCAGGTTCTCGCGGATCGGAGCCAAATGGCCAAAACGTTCAACGATGCGATCGATGGAGAACCGTGCGATATCAGCGTCGCCATTTTCCAGAAGCGCAAGACAGGCTTCGGCGGCGCCGACCTCCGCGATGGCGGCGGCAAGCGTGCGCGGCAAGCCCGGCCGGCCGGCAATCGCGACCTGTACGTCGGCATGACCGGTAGCGACCAAATCCACCAGATCATCTTCAAGTAGAACTTGAGAATGCGCGAGTATCGGGATTGCAATATCAGACTGATCCGCCGCGAGAGCACGCACGACGACCTGCGGCGCCCTATCCGACGATGCAAGAGCCTCGGCGAGCGCTCGGCGAACCAGCGGCGACGGATCGTCCAGAAGCATGATCATCGCACCTTCAGCAGCGGCGCGATCATCGGGGGATAAATCGGAATAGAGGTAGGCGCGTGCCAGTGCGGAGGTGGCCTCTGCTCGTTCACCGGCAGGCGCCTGGCGAACCCAATGCAAAAACTGACGGACGATCATGTCAAACCAACACTACGGCACCGCCACCTACCCGACGGCAGGATCAGCTTACCGATGGACGCTTAACAAAGCGTTCACCATAGGTATTGACGTGCTGTTAAGCATGCCGACGGGGCCAAGAGCCGCTCAAGAGCCGCTCAAGAGCCGCTCAATCAGGCTTTGCCACCCAGGAGTTTGCGCTCGTTTGGCCGCACGTCGGTGAACAGATCGAAGGACTGTACCGGCGGCGCCGGAGTGCCGTTAGCAGGAGCACCCCACAGATTGTTCACGGTCTGCGCCAAAGGCTGATTGACCCGGTCGGTGAACATCGACTGGAAGGACGGTCGTGCCGGCGGCGGTGGCGGCAGCTTCTCGTTCGCGCTCACAAAGGCCTGCGTCATGCCGGCCGTGTCCGGTGGCGAGATCCGTGCGGGTGGCGTCAGCGGCGATGGAATCGGCGCTGGCGGCTTCGGTGGCGCGGCGGAAGCAACCTGCACAGGACGATCGTTTGGTATGGATTTGACCCGTGCCGCTGCAACGGTCACCGGCGGTGGCAGTGGAGGCGCAAGCGTGGAAACCGGAGCGCCCGCGACATCGGTCACACCGCTCTGCGCGAAGGCAACGGTGCGGGCCGAGTCAAATAGCCGGGTCAGCTTTCCGTAGACCTCGCCGACGCTGCGTGCCCGGCCCGAAGCATCGTAAAAAATGCTGTGGTTGGCTGCCGCAGCATGCGGAAACATGGCCGCGGCACGCGCGTGTGGTTGCTTCGCCGCGCCATTGATCAGCTTGCCGGCGCCGTCGGCCCCGAGAAAATGCGCGATATAGAGTTCACCACTGCTCGGCTGGCGGCCAATATTCGAGCTGACCAATGCTGCGTTGTTGCGCGTCAGCGCGCCTGCGAGCATCGCGCTCACTTGCGGATCGCTGCGCAGCCGCAGGATTGCCGCACGCATGGCGGGATCCGAAACGTCATAGTGTCCGTCGGCAGACCTTGCGATGGCACCTGCGTAACGGCCCAGCCCGAGGGCCGCCCCGTCCTGCTTCATGGTACCAAGCCACGTCTGATCGATGAACTGATAGAGCCCTTTCGCCGAGGAGGTCGAAGCCTGTGCGGAGGGGTTGAAGTTGGATTCGATTTTTGCCGTCGTGAGAAGATAGTCGAAGCTGATTCCGGTCGATTGCGCGGCTTGGCGAATCGCTCCGGTAATCTGCGGTGTCCCGCCTGAAGCAGCCGGGTTGACAGCCATTGTGTTGCGCCTTGCGGAGGTCTCGGCTTATGGGTGATTGACGCGACGCAACAGGTCTCGCGGGCCAACCGAGCATGGGCGAATTATGGTAAATGAAGTGTAAACGGCGTTCGCAAGCCCCTATTTCGGAAGGATTTTCGGAGGAACTGATGGTGGACACGATCCAGAGGCACAAGCGCGGCGGCCTTTATTTCGAGGCTTTCGAGGTCGGCAAGACCTATGAGCACCGGTACACCCGTACGGTGACACAGATGGACAACATGCTGTTCTCCAACATGACGCTCAACCCGCAGCCGCTGCATATCGATCGCCACTTCTGCGAGACCGAAACCGATTGGGGTCAGCCGCTGATGAACTCACTGTTCACGCTCGGGCTCATGATCGGCATTCAGGTGTCGGATATGACGGTCGGCACGACCATCGCAAACCTCGGCATGACCGACGTGAAATTTCCCAATCCGCTATTCGAAGGCGACACGGTGCATTGCACGACGCAGGTCGTGAGCAAGCGCGAGTCAAAATCGCGGCCGGGCGCCGGCATCGTCGAATTCCATCATAAGGCTTTCAAACAGGACGACACGCTGGTGGCCGAATGTCATCGTCAGGCCTTCATGCGCATGCGGCCAAAATAACGAAGCCCGGCGTTCCCGCCGCTGGTTCGGCCACGACGGCGGTGGCGCAGACACCGGCGCGGTGAAGAGCGCAATCGAAAGTGCTATGAGAGTTTTGCCTTGTATGGGCGATACGTCCACCGCAATTCTAACCCCCCGATGTCACGGCCATTCCCGCGCCAAAACCGCGCACCCTCCTCCGTATTTGGGCTAAATTCCAGAACCTCAACAAGGACTGCTCCATGCGCTCTCTTCTGTTCGTGCCCGCTGACGGGGAATCCAAGCTCGATAAGGCCATGGCCAGCGGCGCAGACGCCGTGATCATCGATCTGGAAGATTCAATTACCCCCGAGCGGAAGAACCAGGCGCGTGCCGCGGCGCTGGATTTTCTCAAGCGCGCGCGAGCGGCCACGCAGCGCCCGCGCCTGCTCGTGCGCATCAATGGACTCGATACCGGTATGACAGACGCCGACCTCGATGCAATTGTCGCGGGCGAGCCCGACGCCATCGTGTTTCCCAAGGCGGAGGGCGGCGCCAGCGTTGTGCATCTCGATGCCAAGCTCACGGCGCGCGAAGCCATCGCCGGCGTGCCTGAAGGACAGATCAAGGTCCTCGCGCAGGCGGTCGAATCGGCCGCCGGGCTGTTTGCCGCCGGCACATTCCGCAGCGCAAGCGCGCGGCTCATCGGATTGACATGGGGACCGGAAGATCTCTCCGCCGAGTTGGGCGCGGACGCCAATCGAGACGCGCAAGGCGAACTGACCGAGCCCTATCGTCTCGCACGATCGATGTGCCTGTACGCGGCTGCCGCCGCAAAGCTGTCGGCGATCGAAACCGTTTACGTCGATTTTCGCAATTCAGAGGGCTTGCGCCGCGACACCGAAGCCGCTCGCCGCGATGGTTTCACCGGACGTCTGGCCATCCACCCGGCCCAGGTGCCGGTAATCAATGACGTGTTCACACCCACCGCGGCACAGGTCGAGAAAGCCAAGGCCGTGGTCGCGGCATTCGCCGCGCAACCGGGGGCCGGCGCGGTTGGCATAGACGGCAAGATGTACGACCGCCCGCATCTCGCGCGCGCACAAAAATTGCTGGCGAGCCTCAGGTAGCGGATGTTAAGTCCAGCGGGGGCGACTACTTGTAAACCTTTTCCGGATCGAATCGCTTGTCCGCATCGCGGAATTCGAGCGTCACCGCGCCTGTCTTGCCCAGCGGCACCGCGCGATAGAAGCACGAGCGGCGGCCAGTGTGGCAGGCGCCACCCCCTTGCTGCTCGACTTTCAGCCAGAGCGCATCCTGGTCGCAATCGACGCGCAATTCGATGACACGCTGGACGTTGCCGGACGTCTCGCCCTTTTTCCAAAGCGCCTTGCGCGATCGGCTGTAGTACCAGGCCTCGCCGCTTGCGATGGTTTTCCGCAGCGCTTCTTCATTCATGTGCGCCACCATCAGCACGTCGCCCGTTCTGGCGTCGGTCACAACAGCGCTGACAAGCCCATTGGCGTCGAATTTGGGCGTGAAGGTCACGCCTTCTTCGATATCTTGCGTAGATGAAGACAAGGCCGCCTCCTGCCTTTCTCCGTCACCCTGAGGTGCGAGCGCGAAGCGCGAGCCTCGAAGGGTGATCGGCCCTGGTCTGTGCCTATCATCCTTCGAGGCGCGCCTGCGGTGCGCGCCTCAGGATGACGGAGAAATTCTGAAGAACAAACGCAGACAGAACTTACCGCTGTCCGCCGCGCAGCATGGTCATGAAACGCACCTGCTCGCCGGCGTCCTCGCGGAACGCCCCGGTGAAATGCGTCGTCACCGTGAGCGCCCCGGGCTTCTCCACTCCGCGCAGGGACATGCACATGTGTTCGGCTTCGATCATCACTGCAACGCCTCGCGGCTTCAGGATCTCGTCGATCGCGGTCGCAATCTGCGATGTCAGATGTTCCTGCGTCTGCAGGCGACGGGCATAGACGTCGACCAGCCGTGCAAGCTTCGACAGCCCGACAACACGATCCACCGGCATGTAGGCGACGTGGGCCCTGCCGTAGAACGGCATCATGTGGTGTTCGCAATGCGAATTAAACCCGATATCGCGCACCAGCACGAAATCATCGTAACCGCCGGTCTCGCTGAACGTGCGATCGAGAACTTCCACCGGGCACTCGCGGTAACCCTGGTAGATTTCCTCAAAGGCGCCGATCACGCGCTTGGGCGTCTCCACCAGACCTTCGCGGCCGGGGTCGTCGCCCGCGTAGGCGATAAGTGTGCGCACGGCCGCTTCTGCCTGCTCGCGTGAGGGCCGCGGCTCAACCGGCGCCGGCGCCGCCCGCACGTGTTCGGTCAAGCCTTGCTTCGGCCACGGCTTTACGTTGGTTGTGTTTTTAGCGTCCATAACGGGTCTCTCCGTTCGACCGGCACGCAATGGCGCCGGGTGTGTCACCGGGTTGGCCGCGTCAGTTAACCGATCCGGGCCGTTTTGGTCCGATCCGGGCGCCTGGACGCCGCATTCCCATTCGGCAAGCCGTTCAGGCCTGTCCGGCGCCAAGAACCCTTCTCGCGCCGCCGCATCAGCCCCTATATATTCATTTGCCAGGCAGAGGCAAACTTCGAAAAAACATCAATGCTTAATGAGGTTTACAACGCGAAGATTCTGGACCTGGCGGGCAACATCCCCCGCCTGGGCCGCTTGTCTGCGCCTGACGCGACCGCCACCGCCCATTCAAAGCTATGCGGCTCGACCGTAACCGTTGATCTTAAAATGAACGGCGGCGAGGTTGCGGATTTTGCCCATGACGTGAAGGCTTGCGCGCTCGGCCAAGCCTCGTCCTCGATCATGGCGCGCCACGTGATCGGGGCAAAGCCCGCCGAACTCCGTGAGTTACGCGAAACAGTTCGCAAAATGCTGAAGCAGAATGGCCCCCCTCCCACCGGGAAATGGGCCGATATTGCGGTGCTTGAACCGGTACGCGACTACAAGGCGCGCCACGCGTCGACTTTGCTCACCTTTGATGCGGTGGTTTCGGCCCTCGACCAGATCGAGGCCAAATTAGACGGCAAGCGCGCGCAGGCGGCCGAATAGCCTATTTCACCGCCGCCAGACCGCCCGTCTTAGCTCTGGTCAGATCCGCGCGGTCACCAACCGGCTTGTTGCAGGCGGCGGCCAACCGGGGAAGGTTCTGCGTAGCCCCGGTGTTTCCGATGCGGATTCCTGTCGCGAGCTGCGCGGTCTGCGTCTTGATCAGCATAGAGTGGCTACCAACGGCGCCGAAGGCGCCAATCAATCCGGCCGGCACACGCCCGGACGCGTAGGTCACGAGCTCGTCGGGCGAGCTTTTGTGTTCGGAAGAAACCACCTTCAGCGTCGCTGAATTGCCGCCGACGCGCAAATTGACGGTATCGAGAGCATTCGGTAGCGGCTTTTGTTCAACACTGTGGCGGCGCTCGATGTAGCTCACGTCATAGCTGTCGCCGCCGGCGACGCAGGCAACGACCAGATCGAAGCTGCCGATTTCTTCACCTTCGACCGTGAGCGGATGGCGCCGGGCCAAGGTCGCAACGCCCGAGCGATCGACCAAAGCCCAGCGCTGTTCGCTGATTGCGGCCGCATGCAGCCCATTGGTCATACGAGGCATAGGCCGCGACACTGGCGCAGCGGAGGAGGAAGAAGCCGCAACGGTCGCAGCGACCGGCGCATCGGATTCGTCGGTTATCAGGCGGGTGCGCTTCAATTCATCGCGCGTCAACGCGTGCATCGGCTCCCAGGGCGGGATCCGCAGCGCAAGATCGAGCAGATCGACGCTTGCCCCCATTTCGGCGGTGTATTGTGCGAGCCGTCCGATGTCGCGCTGGACCAGCACGAGATCCTCCGCCGAATAACTGGCCGCGGTCGGATCCTCGCGGCGGTCGCCCAGCCAGATCTGATGCACCATCACGCGCGCGTCGGCCGGAACCGATCGCTGCACGCCACCGAGCAGCACGAAGGCACACATCGACTCGCAATCAGCGTTAGGTGAAAGCACAGCACGCTGATCATTCTGACCATCCGCCGGAATATCGACGAGCCGGCCAACTGTCGTAACAAGTTTCAACTTGCGTATTGCACGTCCCAACGCAATGGCACCGAGCACGGAGCCGCCATCGGAATCGATTGCGATTGTTGCGCCGGCCAGATCATGGCCTTGCGCAAAGACAAGGAAATTGCGTGGCGTATCCGCGGTAATCGCGCCCGCTGCGGAGACGAAAACCTTGCAGCTTGTGCCGCAGGCATCCGTGGGGCCCTGCGTGCGCAATTCGAAGTGCATCGGCAGCGTGCGGTCGGATCCCCGCACCGATGCCGGCAACAAAAAGACAGGCGCCGCCAAAGCGAGCGCGGTAGCCAACGAACGGGAACGGCTCATTCTTCCCCTGACTCGCCGCCTGACCCTTTATTCTTGCGTGGTCATCCACGTTCTGGTCGGGCTTAAGCGGCGCCTGATACCCCCGGCGTCCAGTCAGTCTTAATGCAGTTGCGAGATTCGGGTCTAGTGTAAAAAAGTCGCTATCACTACCAAAGTCCAAGCAGTTCCTTGGATTTGACCCCCCAATGGAACTCCCCGCTCTGAACTTTCACTGGAACTTGAACCTGATCATGTCGGACAACGGAGGGGATATACCTCACCTGGCGCGATTGCCTCGCCTTGCGGGGCGCGGGCTCGTCAAACTTTATCGCGTTACACTTTCACCCCTGCTCGGCCCGCGCTGCCGACATTTGCCGACCTGCTCCGATTACGCAGATGAGGCCATCGGCCGCTTCGGGCTATGGGCGGGCGGATGGATGGCGTTCGCGCGCATCCTGCGCTGTCATCCATGGGGAACGTCGGGTCTGGATTTCGTCCCCGCGCACCTTCCTGGGAGCGCGCGCTGGTTTTTGCCATGGCGCTATGGCCGTTGGCGCGGCGTCAATGAAACGCCGCGCGCCTAGTTGCACCGTACGATTTGCCTGCTATATCGAGTTCCACGCTTACCTGCATTCGTAGGCAGCGAGTGAGCAACAGGAGCCGCTGATGGTCGCGCTGACCTTTCCCGACGGCGCACGCCGCGAATACCCCTCAGGCACAACCGGCCTTGATATTGCCAAGGGCATCTCGCCCTCACTGGCAAAGCGCACTGTCGCCATGGTGCTCGACGGCGCCCTCGCCGATCTGGGCGATCCGATCGACCGCGACGCCAGGATCGAATTTATCCCACGCGACGACCCGCGTGCGCTCGAACTGATCCGGCATGATGCCGCTCACGTGCTTGCCGAAGCGGTGCAGAATTTGTGGCCTGGCACACAGGTGACCATAGGCCCGGTGATCGAAAACGGCTTCTACTACGACTTCGCCCGCAACCAGCCTTTCACGCTGGAAGACCTGCCCGTGATCGAAAAAAAGATGCGCGAGATCATCGCGCGCGACAAACCCTTCACGAAGGAAGCCTGGTCGCGGGAACAGGCGAAGAAAACCTTCCGCGAGATGGGCGAGGCGTTCAAAGTTGAACTGATAGACGCCATCCCGACCGACCAGCAGATCAAGATCTACAAACAAGGCGACTGGTTCGACCTTTGCCGCGGGCCGCATATGACGTCGGTTGGCAAAGTCGGCAATGCGTTCAAGCTGATGAAGGTGGCCGGCGCCTACTGGCGTGGCGATTCAAAGAACCCAATGCTCACCCGCATCTACGGGACCGCCTTCGCGAAACAGGATGAGCTCGACGCCTATCTCAGGCAGATCGAGGAAGCCGAAAAGCGCGATCACCGCCGCGTCGGGCGCGAGATGGATCTGTTTCACTTCCAGGAAGAGGCGCCTGGCTCGGTATTTTGGCACGCCAAAGGCTGGACGCTGTTTCAGGCGCTTGAGAATTATATCCGCCGCCGGCAGAACGCCGCCGGCTATGTCGAGGTCAACTCCCCGCAGCTGATGGACAAGACGCTGTGGGAGACGACAGGGCACATCCCGACCTACTCGGACATGATCTTCCTGACTCAGAAACGCGAGGAAGATGAACGGGTCTATGCCGTCAAGCCGATGAACTGCCCTGGCCACATACAAATTTTCAAGAACGGGCTGCGCAGCTACCGTGAACTCCCCGTGAAGATCGCTGAGTTCGGCAAGGTCCACCGCTTCGAGCCGTCCGGCGCACTGCACGGTCTGATGCGCGTGCGGGCTTTTACCCAGGACGACGCACACGTCTTCGTCAGCGAGAGCCAGATTGCTGATGAATCACTCAAAATGAATGACCTGATCCTCTCGATTTATGAGGATTTTGGCTTCTCGGACGTGCGCATCAAATTCTCCGACCGGCCGGACAAGCGCATCGGCGAGGATGCCGTGTGGGACAAGGCCGAAACCGCGCTGATGGCGGCGCTCAAGGCGTCGGGCCGTCCGTGGACACTGAACAAGGGTGAAGGTGCTTTCTACGGACCGAAACTCGAATATGTCTTGCGCGATGCCATCGGCCGTGACTGGCAATGCGGCACAGTGCAGGTCGATCTCAATCTGCCGGGCCGGCTTGGCGCCTTCTATATCGACGAGCACTCAAACAAGGTCACCCCGGTGATGCTCCACCGCGCCATGTTCGGCTCGCTCGAGCGTTTTACCGGCATTCTGATCGAGCATTACGCGGGCCACCTGCCGCTCTGGTTGTCGCCGGTGCAGGCGGTCGTCGCCACCATTACCTCGGATGCAGACGGCTTCGCGCGCGAGGTGATCGAAGCAGTACGAAAACATGGGCTGCGCGTCGAAGGCGACCTCCGCAACGAGAAGATAAACTACAAGGTGCGGGAGCACTCCCTCGCCAAGGTCCCTGTCCTGCTCGTTGTCGGCAAAAAGGAAGCCGCCGAACGTACGGTCTCGATCCGGCGGCTAGGCAAGGAAGACCAGCAGGTCATGTCGCTGGACGCGGCGCTCAAGGCGCTCACCGGAGAAGCAGTGCCGCCCGATGTCCGGCGGATGAAGGCAGCAGCGTAAGGTTTATCGCCCGCCCGCAATGCGCACCCGCGCCGGCGCATCCGCACTGCCGGGCGGCTGCTCAAGCATCCGGAGGAAACGCTCGGACCAGTGGCTGATATCATTGCGCACCAGGACCTTGAAATTGGCCGCATGGCGCTGGCGCCGCTCGTCCAGCGGCATCGATAGCGCGCGGTTTATGGCGTTGCCGACTCCCTCCGAATCATAGGGGTTGACCAGCAGCGCAGCGGCGCATTCATGCGCGGCGCCGGCAAAGCGCGAAAGGATCAGCACGCCCGGATCGTCCGCGTTTTGTGCGGCGACGAATTCCTTGGCCACCAGATTCATCCCGTCCCGCAAAGGCGTAACCAGTCCCGCGCGCGCAGCGCGGTAAAGCCCGGCGAGCGCCGTGCGGCTGTGCGCCTTGTTGATGTAGCGCACCGGCGTCCACGACGCCTCACCGTAAGCGCCGTTGATACGGCCGACCGCTTCACCTACGGCCCGGCCCATATCGGCGTATTCGGGAATACCTGTACGGCTGCGGGGTGTAATCTGAAGATATGTGACCTTCCCGCGCCAGTCGGGAAAATTCGCGAGGAACCGCTCGAACGCGCTCATGCGCTCCGGAATGCCTTTGCTGTAGTCGAGCCGGTCGACGCCGATAATCATGGCGCGGCCGGACAGACTCCCCAGGACTTCGCGAACGAACTCGGTCTCGATCGCACGGCGGGCCAGGCGCGCGAATGCTTCCGTCTCCACCCCAACCGGAAATGTGCCGATCTGCACAACACGGTTGCCGAAGTGGAAGCTATTGCCATTCGCCCAGGGCAGTCCGCATTCATTGGCGATGTAACGGGAAAAATTCGCGGCATCGACTTCGGTCTGGTAGCCGACCAGGTCATAGTGGCAGAGCGCCGGAATCAGCTGATCGTGATTGGGCAAGGCCGTGAGAATTTCAGGCGGCGGGAACGGAATGTGGATGAAAAAACCGATCTTGTTGTTGTGGCCACGATCGCGCAACGCCTTGGCCAGTGGAATTAAGTGATAGTCATGCACCCACAGGATATCATCGGGCCGCAGCAATTTTTCGAGATGAGTGGCGAAATACTGATTCACCCGGAAATAACCGCCAAGGTCGCGGCGCGTAAATTCGGCGAGGTCGAGCCGGTAATGCAGGATTGGCCACAACACACGGTTTGCGAAACCGTTGTAGAACTCCTGGTAGTCGTCCTTGCTCAGATCGACGGTGGCGTAAGTGGTGTTGTCGTGGATAACGGACTTGACTGCTGGTATCAAACCGTCTGCAACGCGTCCGCTCCAGCCAAACCAGAGGCCACCGTGCCGCTTGAGCGCGGGTCTGATCGCCACTTCGAGCCCGCCGGCCCGCGTGCTGCGATCAGGAACACCAACTCTGTTCGACACTACGACGAGCCGCGCCAATATCGGTCTCCCCAGCTTCGCGACAGCTTGATTGCCGTCAATATCAATCCTGACATCGAGTACGTCTGCGGAAAATTCCCCCACAATTTTCCGGTCACCGGGTGTACGTCCTCCGACAGGAGGCCGTAGCGGTTTCGTAGTCGAAGAGCATCGACGAACATGTCGCGGGCCTCGTCACGCCGTCCAACTTCCCACATTGCATCGATCAGCCAGAAGCGGCAAATCAAAAAGGCCGATTCCGGCGGGCCGAAATCGTCGGCAGCGACATACCTCATAACGTGGAATCCGCGCCGAAGTTCATGTCCGATGGCCTCCACGGTTGCCACAAACCGCGGATCATCGGGCTGCACCAGCCCGAGTTCGGCCAGCAAAAGCGCGCTGGCATCAAGGTCGTCACTTTCGAAGGCCGCCGAAAATGCCTTGCGCTTGGGATTCCAGGCGCGATTCAGCACCTGCTCTCCGATACGCTCTGATATTCCGCCCCAATAGGCCGCACGATCCGGCAAATTGAGGTGAGTGGCGATTGCCGCAAGCCGCTGGCACCCTGCCCAGCACATCGCCGCCGAATGCGTGTGCACGCGCTTGCGCCCGCGATATTCCCATATACCGGCATCCGGCTCGAGCGCGAGCTTCGCGGCCTGTTCGCCGAACGGTTCGATCGTGTGAAAGAGGGCCGCATCGCCCGGCCGAGGCAACCTGCGATCAAAGAACATCGGCGTCGCGGCCATGATGATGCTGCCGTAGACATCGTGCTGGCTCTGACTGACCGCTGCATTGCCGATCCGCACCGGTCCGTCTCCGCCATATCCGGCGAGCGCCGGCGCGGTTCGCTCCTCAAGGACATCCGTATGCACCACGCCATAGAGTGGCCGGACCTGATCGGCGCGGCCACTGGCGACGCTCAGAATATAGGAGATGAAATCCTCCATCGTGCGCGTTGCACCGATGCGATTCAGCGCGCGTACGACAAAGAAGGCATCGCGCATCCAGCAAAATCGATAGTCCCAGTTGCGTCCCGATCCCGGGACCTCGGGAATGGAGGTGGTCAGCGCCGCCACGATAGCGCCGGTCTCCTCGTAATTGCACAGCTTCAGTGTGATGGCCGCGCGGATGATCTCGTCCTGCCAGTCAATCGAAAAGGCCAGCCGCCTCACCCACTCGAGCCAATAGTCCCGCGTGCGTTCGCAGAAATCGCGGCACGTACTCTCAAGCGAACCTTCGAACGGCTCGTCAGTCCCGAACACCAGATGCACCGGCCGCGTCAGTATGAATGATGCCTCATTCTCCACATACGAGAGCGGTGCGTCAGTGGTGAGCCTGACCGGCACTTCATCGCGCCAGTACCGAATGTGGTTGCTCCCGGAGGATCGCGATATCACGGGTTCGCCATATCGATGCGTGGCGCGGAAGCGGATGGTGACGCGCGGCATGCCACTGATCGGCTCAATGATGCGCATGAGCTGAGGCGGACGAAATGTGCGGCCATAGATCTGGAAGCGTGGCGCAAAATCGGTGACGCGCACCGCGCCACCATCCTTGTCGATCAGCTCGGTCGACACGATCGCAGTATTTCGAATGTATTCGGAACGGCTGTCGACCTGTCCGTCGAGCACCACGTCGGTGAAGCCCTTGTCCTCATTGCCGGCGAGCAAACGGCAAAAGACCGGATCCCCGTCGTAACGCGGCAGGCACCACCACACGATACGTGAGGACGGATCGAGCAGCGCCGCGGTACGGCCATTGCCAATAACTGCAAGATCCAGTCCGTAGTCCGTCATGAATAGCCTACCCAATGTCAGCAAGAGCGCGCAGGACGTCACGTACGTGCGCCGGATTTCTGAATATTCCGGTCAGCCCCGGAAAGTGACGATTGACGCTGAACCCCTTGCCACCGATTTCAGGCAAGACCTTGAAAACGGATTCATCGGTCACATCATCTCCAATGAAGACGGGCATTCGCCCGGCGAAGGGCGAATGCTCCATCAGCCGGCGAACGCTCTCGCCCTTGTTGACGCCCGGACGCTTGACCTCGAACATTGCCTTTCCCTGCAGCAATTCGGTCGGCTCGCCAGGAAATGCCTCCTGGCTCGCAGCGACATGCCGGCGCAGGCTGTCTGCCAGCCCGGGGGATTTCCGATAGTGCAGCGCGAGAGAATAATCCTTGTCCTCCACCACAACTCCGGACCCGATACCTGTGCTTTCCGCGAGGCGCTTGCGCAGATCGTGCGGCAGGGGCTTCGCCCAAAAAAATACTTCATTGTCACGCAAGCGCATCTCGGCGCCGTGGCCGCCAATTGTCGGCAGGCGCAAGGGCGCAAAGAGCCGATCCAGATCGCCGATCGGACGGCCGCTCACGAGAGCGAGCGCTCCATCCATGAGAGCGAACAAGCGCTTGAGTGTCTCCAGCAGCCCGGCAGCAACATGCACTTCGGTCGGTGATGGACCGATATCAACAATGGTTCCGTCAACGTCGAGCAAAAGAGCAATTTTTTGCAAATCAAACTGGGCAAAAACATCCATAACCGGACCGTTGGCAATCGTTCGCACTACTATAATTCCGCCCGGTGCAAGAAGGTTCGAGCGCGGCTACATTCAGCGGGCGAGCACCTCAACGTCTCCGTCGACCCCGGTGACGACCTTGAATTCGCGCTCGTAAACTTTTCCTTCGTTACGGGCGATCGCACGATACTCGCCCTCGGCAAGAATCACGCGAGGGAAGGCGCCGATTGATTCCTTGATGACGTCGCCGCCGGGCGTGAGCACCGACCACGCAGTGTTGGCAAACGCCTCGCCACCCCGATCGCCCACCAGCTTGAGCGTGATGGCAGCAGCGCGGTGCGTTACCGTGATATCGGTCAGTTTGCCGGCCTGTACGCGAATGTCCGAGCGCACAACCGAATTGGCGTCACCGTAATTCGAAACTATGTAATAGGTGCCTTCCGGGACCACGATGACATCGCTGGTCATGATGCGTTCGGCGATTGGACGGCGGTCGCCGGCCTCGAACTGACTGCCTTTATAAACGTCGAATGAAATTTGCCCCGGCGGAATGCGCGCATCGCCGACCTTGCCCTCGATGCGCAGTCCGCCGGCCGGCAATTCAAAATCTTCGTGCACGGTCGATCCCCGCAAGTCGACCGGTTTGACGGCGGTGGCAAGCCCGAAGCCAACGTGCACGATGTAAGTGCCAGTGGGAAGCACAAGTGTCGGCGTCGGCGACTTGTCTTCCTTCACCAACTTGAAATTTCCGTTGACGTCGGCCTTGGCCCCGTAGACGCGCCAGGTCAAGCCGCCTCCGATTGGCAGCGCGTCCTTGCCGAAGCGCGCACTGAGCGCAAGCGCCACCTGCCCCGCCGGGACCGCCGGAATCGAGGCAGTCGTGTTGCTCGAATTCGGGACCTGCGACGGCGATTGGGCTGGCGGCATCGAGGGGACCGTCAAATTGCTTGGTCCGAAAATATCGTTGCGCGTGGCCGGCACCGGCGAGATCAGACTGGTCGACGGCGTGGCCGAAAACAGCGAATTCTGCGCCAGGGCTTGCGGCACAGCCGCCAAGGGTGCGACTGCAACGACGAAAAGCACAAGTGCCGACAGTAGCCGGCCGTGCGCGACGGCGGTTGCAGATGCCCTATTCATGACGCGGTTGTTTTCGGCTGAAATCGAGGCGATTTCAAGCCAGGCACACACCCTGTTTGTGACTGTATTAACGCTGTGGTAGGCGCAAGCCCGCAATTTCCTACGAGGACGCATATGCCTGATGCTCTGGAGCTGCTGAAGACCCGCCGTTCGGTCAAGCCAATCGAATTGATCGGCCCAGGCCCGACCGCGTCCGAAATCGAAACGCTGTTGAGAATCGCGTCGCGAGTCCCGGATCATGGGAAGCTTGCGCCCTGGCGGTTCATTCTGTTTGAGGGTGATGCTCGCGCCACGGCCGGCGAGTCGATCGCGTCGGTATTTCGTGCGGACCGTCCCGACGCTACCGCCGAGCAGATTGACTTCGAGCGCAGGCGGCTCGCACGCGCGCCGCTGGTGATCGCGGTGGTAAGCCGCGCCGGCCCGCACGTAAAGATTCCCGAATGGGAGCAGCAGCTCTCGGCCGGTGCCTCTGCCATGAGCCTGGTTTTTGCCGCGCATGCGATGGGATATGCCGCGAGCTGGATCACCGAATGGTACGCGTATGATCGGCGCGTGCTCGATGCACTCGGTCTTGCGCCCAACGAGCGCATCGCCGGTTTTGTGCATATTGGACGCCCGGCGAAGCCGCCCGAGGATCGTGAGCGCCCAAATCTCGACGCTATTGTCACGCGTTTCGAGGGCTGAGGAACCAATTGTGCGCAGCGCCACTTAACCTTTAGGTAACGCCGCGAGCGCACGCTTCCCCGTCACGTTTCTGTCACAAGACTCCGCCAGCACTCTGCTGGACTGGCGCGCTCGCACGGGAAACGACGCGATATAGCGGGCGGGGATAAGGAGAGCGGTTTTGGTGTTCGAGGGCTTATTCGCGCGAGGGCGCAGCAATGGCGACCGTGCGGCGGAAGCCACCACGCATCCACAACCCGCCGTCACACGCCCCGTCATTGGGCTGGCACTTGGCGGGGGTGCCGCGCGCGGCTTTGCCCATATCGGGGTCCTGCGCAAGCTGCTGGAGCATGGCATTGTGCCTGATGTTATCGTCGGCACATCGATTGGTGCCGTGGTCGGCGGCTGCTATGCCGCCAAGGAGATGGACAATCTGGAAAGCTGGGCGCGCACGCTCACTGTGCGCGGCGTGTTGAGCTATCTCGACATCAGTTTATCCGGCTCCGGTCTGATTGGCGGCGGGCATCTTGCGAGCCAACTTGATTCCGGACTCAAGGATACCCGCATCGACGACTTGCCAATCCGGTTTGCCGCGATCGCCACGGAATTCAACACCGGCCATGAAATATGGCTCACGCGCGGACGGCTGAGTGATGCGCTGCGTGCATCCTACGCGCTGCCGGGGATTTTTCCTCCGGTCCTGATCGGCGGGCGCTGGCTGGTGGATGGCGCACTGGTCAATCCCGTGCCGGTCTCGGCTGCGCGCGCGCTCGGCGCACGGCTGGTGATCGCCGTGAATCTCAATGCCGATCTCTTCGGACGCGGAACGATCATTGCCAGTCATGGCTCCGACGACAGTGATCTTATAAGTGCCCAGGCCAAACCGAACGGCCTGCGCGGCATGTTCACCGGCGAACGTTCACTCCGCCGGCAGTTTTTCGGCCGGCGTGGACGTCCCGGATTGCCGACCGTCATGGTCGAGGCCTTCAACGTGATGCAGGATCGTATCACCCGCGCGCGGCTCGCCGGGGATCCGCCCGACGTGCTCATCAGTCCGCGGCTCGGCGCCATCGGCTGGTTTGATTTCCATCGCGCCGCCGAAGCGATTGCGATCGGCACGGAGGCTGCCGAAAAAGCCATGGCCTCGGTGAGCGAGGCTGTGACCGCGCTCTCGCAGCCGACTAACGGCGGTCCTCTCTAGACCGGCGGCTACGCGGTGCGAATATAGTCGCGCATCGCCTCGGATTCGCTCTCGACTTCCCCGACCCGATGCTTGACCACGTCGCCGATCGAGATGAGGCCGACAAGCTCGCCTTTAGCAATCACGGGCATGTGGCGGAATTTTCCGGCGGTCATCCGTTCCATGATGCTTGCAACTGTATCGTCCTCGCCGCAGGTCGCGACGTCGCGCGTCATGACCTGACCGACCGGTCGCGCGAGCGCCCCCGCATCATATTCGGACAACGCGCGTACGATATCACGCTCCGACAATATTCCGGCAATGCGCCCGCCCGCGCCTCGGATGAGAACTGCCCCGATGCGATGCTGGGACAGAAGTTTCGCAGCCGCTGCCAGATTGGCAGTCGGTTCGATGCAAACGATGTCGCCGCCCAATTGCTTGGCGGCCAGGATCGCCTTGACGTTCATGGCAGCCTCCCTGCGCATGATTGTTTTTGAAAGAGCATCATGCGCGAACTCATATGTGCCCGGCTCAGCCATCAAGGCCGCGCCCGAGGCATGGGGAACGATCCCGCCCGGCGGGCGGTTCCGTCAAGACGCAAATGTGTGAGGCAGATCCGCGCAGGCCAGTTTGGCTAATGCGGCATTGCAGCAGAATCTTCGATTTGCGGTAAATGCGGCGTCGGATCGAACCAGGAGAACAGCAGAAGTCCGGCAAGAAAGCCGCCGATGTGTGCTTCCCAGGCTACCGGCTGGTCGCTGCCAGTCATGGGTAGGGAGCCTAGTCCGAACAGGATGTTGATCCCGAACCACACCACAAGAAACAACATAACGCGCGCGTCGGATAAGACGCCGCGCAAGGGAATAGCCGGTACCCGATAGCTACTGGCGTCGGCTCGTCCGATAAGCCCAAGCGGGCCTCCACGCTGGAAAGCAAAACGCATTGCGGCCGCCATCGTGCCTGAGATCGCCGCCGAGGCACCGATCATCGGAAACTGCTCCCCCGCGTGCGTTGCGAGATGCAAAGCGGCTCCCGCCGCGGCGGTCACGGCGAAAAACGCCAGAAAGCGAAGCGTCCCGAAACGGCGCGCGACCGCGCTCCCAAACGGCAAAAGCCACACGGCATTGACGCCAAGATGAACCCAGTCTGCGTGGATGAGAGCGTAGGTAATGAAGGTCCATACATCGGCGCCGCCTCCTGGCAGCGCTCCGTCAAGCACAAACGCGGTGTCATAGCGCGCCGGAATGAAAGCGAAGCTCAGCAGAAATTCGATGTCCTGCTGCTCGCTGAGCAGCAGCGTGCGCACCGCGTGAATAATCGCCAGCACGGCCAGCACCGCGATGACAACGGAAGGGATGTTGAAAACGGGTTCGCGCTTCACGAAGAGATCCGCAGGTGGGAGCCCTGCAGTTACGCAGCTTCGCCAGCCAGCGCAAGGTGGATCGGGGTAAGGAATAAAGGGAGGGCTTTCGCCCTCCCTCGAGCCGCGTTGCGGGGTTATTGCCACGCCTTGAACGGCTTGGTCACATCCCATCGCCTCCCCGAGGCCCTCAATTTCCAGTACGGCAACCTGTCGCGACCATACGGGGGCCCCGGCGCAATGCCAATCCGCCTCTCGTTTTAACACTAACCGCAGATCGTCATCTGATCCGCTTGGTCCGGCACGCGCCGTGCCCCATACGAGGCATCGCGGCAGAAAAACCGGCGCGCCTGTACCGATCCGGGGACAGACGCGACACGTCGCGACCGATCAGGTGTCGCAATGAAACACGCTTCCACCCGCGCGGTGTATGACCACTGGAACCGGCGACGAGGCCTGCGCTGGGCTCCCGCGCGCTCGGACATCAATCCGGGCGATATTCGCCATGTCCTCGGTGACACTTTTATGTTGGCGGCGGATTTTGTCGACGGCATCAGATTTCGTCTTGCCGGTACCCGGGTTTGCGCGCTGTTTGCCCGCGAAATCAAGGGCGAGCCCTTTAATGGTTTATGGGGTGAAGCGAGCCGCGATCAGCTTGAGAATTTACTTGGCGCGGTCCTGAGTGAAAATGTCGGCGTCGTTGCAGGCGTTCTTGGACGCACGCAAGATGGGACCGAAACCGAGCTCGAATTGCTGCTGTTGCCGCTCGTGCTTGAAGGCCACAGCCGCGTTCGCGCGCTCGGCGCGTTGGCTCCCTTGGTGCCACCCTACTGGCTCGGCGAACGCGCCATGAGCGAACTCGATCTCCGCACATTTCGTCACGTCGGAGCGGAGCAATCAAATTCCGGCCATCCGCGCTTCCGTTCGGCATCCGCCGAACCCCAAACAAGGCACGGTTTCCTTGTTTACAGCGGCGGCCGTGAATTGCCGGCCGATAAGCCGGCCGGCTAACCCATCATTAACGATAGGCTAATAGGCTCGATGACTGCGGAAATCCTTTCCGATCCCGATAGCTATGGCCCTGCCACTGACCAAACCGGTGATACTGCCTCTGACCGAGGAACGTCGCCGCCATCAACGCGTGAAGGTTAACCTGCTTGGGCGCTACATGCTCGCCGACCGGCGCGAGTTTCCGTGCCAGGTGACCGACATGTCGCCGGGCGGAATGGCCCTGGTTGCGCCGATCGCAGGACAAAGCGGTGAAAGGGTGATCGCCTACGTCGATCATTTGGGCAGGCTCGAAGGCAAAATAGCCCGCGTCCTGGAAAATGGTTTCGCAATGAGCATCTCGGCGACGCTGCGCAAGCGCGACAAGCTTGCAGCGCAGCTGACCTGGCTCGCAAACCGGCAGATCCTTAATCTGCCGGAAGATCGCCGTCACGACCGCTTTGCGCCCCGCAACGCGACGGCGCGTGTGGTGTTGCCCAACGGCACGAACGTCGCCTGCCGCGTGATCGACTTGTCACAGTCTGGTGCGGCGATCGGCATCTCCCCCGACCTGCGGCCGCCGGTTGGTGCGGTCGTCACGGTCGGCAAGACGCAAGGGCGCGTTGTACGCCACATCGAAGATGGCTTTGCCATCGAATTCATGCGGTTACAGCACCCCGATTTCGTTGAAGAGAACGTCACCGGCGAATAGCGTCA
>DASYSQ010000051.1:0-20590 GCA_036003145.1 Pseudolabrys sp. | reverse complement strand
ATCTCCGAAGGCGGACGGTTGACGCCGGCCTTGAGCACAATGAAGCCGCAAGGCACCTCGCCTTTCAGGTCGTCCTTGATGCCAAGCACTGCGCATTCGGCGACATCAGGATGCGCGGCCAGCACTTCCTCCATGCCGCCGGTTGATAGCCGGTGACCGGCAACATTGATGATGTCATCGGTGCGGCTCATCACATAGACGTAGCCGTCTTCGTCCTTGTAGCCGGCGTCGGCGGTCTTGTAGTAGCCGGGGAACTCCGCGAGATAGCTTTCCTTGAAGCGGGAGTCCTGCTGCCACAGGGTCGGGAAACACGCAGGCGGAAGCGGCAGCTTGACCACGATTGAGCCGATCTTGTTCGCCGGTTGCACCTTGCAGGCTTCATCGACGATATCAATCGTATAGCCGGGCATCGGCACGCACGCCGAGCCGTAGCGCACTGGCAGTGCACCGAGTCCGACCGGATTTCCGGCGATGCACCATCCGGTCTCGGTCTGCCACCAGTGATCGATCACCGGTACATTGAGCACCTCTTCCGCCCACTGGATTGTCGGCGGATCAGCGCGTTCGCCGGCAAGGAACAGCGTGCGGAATTTAGCAAGATCGTATTTCTTGATGTGCTCGCCCTTGGGATCTTCCTTCTTGATGGCGCGGAAAGCGGTGGGCGCGGTGAACAGCGACACCACACCGTGCTGCGCAATCACGCGCCAGAATGCGCCAGCATCGGGCGTGCCAACCGGCTTGCCTTCGTAGAGAACCGAAGTGCAGCCGTGGAACAGCGGCGCATAGACGATGTAAGAATGGCCGACGACCCAGCCGACGTCGGAGCCCGACCACCACACTTCGCCGGGCGAAATGTCGTAAAGATTTTGCATCGACCATTTGAGCGCGACCATGTGGCCGCCATTGTCGCGCACGACGCCCTTTGGGATACCGGTCGTACCTGACGTGTAAAGAATGTAGAGCGGGTCGGTGGCGGCGACCGGCACACATTCGCTGGTCTTGGCGTAGTTGACGGCGTTTTCCCAGACCTTGCGCCAGTCGTGGTCGCGGCCTTCGGTAAGCATGGCCTCGCATTGCGGCCGCTGGAGGATCATGCAGGCGCGCGGCTTGTGCTCGGCGAGGTTGATTGCTTCATCGAGCAGAGGCTTGTAGGGCACGACACGCGCGCCCTCGATGCCGCAGCTCGCGGAGAGGATCAGCTTTGGTTTGCAGTCGTTGATGCGGGTGGCAAGCTCCTTCGGCGCAAAGCCGCCGAACACCACCGAGTGGACGGCGCCGATGCGTGCGCAGGCGAGCATGGCGAACACCGCCTCCGGGACCATCGGCATGTAGATGATGACGCGGTCGCCCTTCGTGACGCCAAAATCGCGCAACATGGCGCCGAGCAATTGCACCTCGGACAGCATGCGGCCGTAGGTGTAGGTTTTCATCGTGTTCGTGACGGGAGAATCGTAGATCAGCGCCGGCTGGTCGTTGCGGCCGGCGGCGACGTGGCGATCAAGCGCGTTGTAGCAGGTGTTACAGGTGCCGCCGATGAACCAGCGGCCATAAATACCGGCGTCCCTGTCGAATATCCTCTTCGGTTTCTCGTACCAGTCGATGCCCCGCGCAGCGTCGGCCCAGAAACCTTCGGGGTCTCGCTGCCAGTGCGCATAGATGTCGTGATAACGGCTGGTACGGACGTCCACCGGGCCCTCCATGGGCTTATTGCCCACGATTGTGGAACGCCCGGACCGTACAAACAAGTCGGCGATTGATCACGGGCCGTCGCCTTCGCTACGGTGTCGCCGAGGGGAACCGGGCATGGCGAAAACGCCTTACGATACCGATCTCGAACGCAACCCGGCCAACTATCAGCCACTGACACCGCTCGGCTTTCTCGAGCGCGCCGCCGCCGTCTTCCCCGGCCATACCGCCATCATCCATGGACCGATGCGGCGCTCTTATGCGGAGTTCTATGCCCGAGCGCGGCAACTTGCTTCAGCACTGTCGAAGCACGGCATCAAACGCGGCGACAGCGTTTCAGTATTTCTTGCCAACACACCCGCCATGCTGGAGTGCCACTACGGTGTGCCGATGACGCAGGGCGTGCTCAACACGCTCAACACGCGGCTCGATGCGCCGATCATCGCCTTCTCGCTCGATCACGCTGACGCCAGGATCGTCATCACCGATCGTGAATTTTCCAAGGTGATGAAAGAAGCGCTCGCAATCGCGAAAGTGAAGCCGTTGGTGATCGACTACAACGATCCCGAATATACCGGCGCGGGCGAGCGGCTCGGGACCATCGACTACGAAGAATTCGTTGCGCAAGGCGATCCTGGGTTCCCATGGCAAATGCCTGCAGACGAATGGGACGCGATCACGCTCAACTACACCTCAGGCACCACCGGCGATCCCAAAGGTGTGGTCTACCACCACCGCGGCGCGCATCTCCTTGCGGTCGGCAATGTCGTCACCTGCTCGATGGGCAAGCATCCGGTATATCTGTGGACGCTGCCGATGTTTCACTGCAACGGCTGGTGCTTTCCGTGGTCGATCTCCGTCGTTGCGGGTACGCACGTATGCCTGCGCGCGGTGCGTGCGCCGGCCATGTATGACGCCATTGCCAATTACAAGGTGACGCACCTGTGCGGCGCTCCCATCGTGATGGCGACGCTGCTCAATGCGCCGGCGAACGAGAAGAAGCCCTTGCCGCACGTGGTCGAATTTTTCACCGCCGCTGCACCGCCACCCGAGGCCGTGCTCGCCGCCATGAAAGAGGCGGGCTTCAACGTCACGCACCTTTATGGGTTGACCGAATGCTACGGGCCGGCGGTCGTCAACGACTGGCACGCGGAGTGGAACGTGCTTCCTGCCGCCGAGCAGGCGGTGAAAAAGGCGCGCCAAGGCGTGCGCTATGGCGCGCTGGAGGCACTCGACGTGCTCGACCCCGAGACGATGATGCCGGTCGCGCGCGATGGCGAAGCGCTGGGCGAAGTGATGATGCGCGGCAACGTGGTCATGAAGGGTTATCTCAAGAACAAATCATCGACCGAAAAGGCCTTTGCCGGCGGCTGGTTTCACACCGGCGATCTCGGCGTCACACACCCCGATGGCTACATCCAGCTCAAGGACCGTTCCAAGGACATCATCATCTCGGGCGGCGAAAATATTTCGTCGATCGAAGTGGAAGATGCGCTCTACAAGCATCCCGCGGTCGCCGCCGCCGCGGTCGTAGCCAAACCCGACGACAAATGGGGCGAAACGCCCTGCGCCTTCATCGAACTAAAACCGGGTGCGAGCGCAAGCACGGACGAGCTGGTGCAATGGTGCCGCAAGCATCTGGCGTCCTACAAATGCCCGCGCTACGTAGTGTTCGCGGAGATCCCGAAGACGAGCACCGGTAAGATCCAGAAATTCAAGCTGCGCGAGATGGCGAAGGCAGTGTGATGTGTCTACACCGTATGTACGGGGCTTGACCCGAAACAGCGGGTTGCGTCTTCGTCTGACGCGCGCGGATTCAGATGCCGCCGCAGCGATTCGAGCCATCCGGCAAACGCCTCGCGAAAGAACGCAATCCTTTCCTCACAGCGGTCGAGCTCACAGTCGAATGTCGCCCACCATTCGACAAAGGCGCGATTGCCTTCGACGACCGGCGTGACCCGCAACGTTGCCTGAAAATTGCGCGCCGGTATCGGCGCCTCGCCAGCGAACGCGTAGGTCTGCGACCGATCGGCATCCGATAGCGCCAGTAATTTCTGCCGTCTTCGGGTGCCGTTGTAGAGGACGTTACGTATGGCTCCGACGGAATCGCCTGGTCTGCCCGCTTCGATCTGACTTTCCCCGGCGCCATCGACCCAAACAGCGTAGTTGTTAAAATCGCGAATGACGTTCCAGACGTCATCAGCAGACTGTTCGAAGATAGTGCTGTAATAACTTCTTGCCATGTCTATGCTCCTCGCTGCTCGGAGTGCAGGATTTGGCAATTGAGCCTGCTCGCGGCCACCCGATTTCTGGCGCGCATACCCGATACCTGGAACAACCAATGCCCGACATCGTCATCAGCAATGAAGGACCGGTCCGGAAAATCCGGATGAACCGGCCGGAAAAGAAGAATGCGCTGACGCTCGCAATGTATGAGACAATGGCGGCGGCGATCGAAGACGCCGGCACGCAAACAAGCGTGCGATGCCTGTTGCTCGCAGGCGCACCGGATGTCTTCTGCGCCGGCAACGATCTCAATGATTTCGTCGCGATGGCGCGAAGCGGCGCGCTGGGCGCGTCGATTGTCCGGTTCCTGCATGTTCTGGCACGCTGCGAGAAGCCATTGGTCGCGGCGGTCAGCGGTGCGGCTGTCGGCATCGGCACAACCATGCTCCTGCATTGCGATCAGGTAATCGCAAGCGACAACGCAGTGCTGCTGACCCCGTTCGTCTCGCTCGGCCTGCTGCCGGAAGCCGGCTCCAGCCTGATCGCACCGCGGCTCCTGGGCCATGCGCGGGCATTCTCTTTGCTGGTCATGGGGAAGCCTCTGTCCGCGACAGACGCCAGGGCGGCGGGCATCGTCAATGCGGTCGTGCCCGCCGCTGAACTCGATGCGCAATCGCTTGCCACCGCGCGCGACATTGCGGCATTGCCACCCGAGAGCGTGGCGACCGCGCGAAGGCTGATGCGCGGCTCCGTCGAGGAAGTCGCAGCGCGCATTGACGAGGAGGTCGAGGCCTTCAGGATACGGCTGGCCTCGCCCGAAGCGAAGGCGGCGCTCGCGGCTTTCTTGAACCGAAAACGGTGAGCGCTAGCGTCCTTCGCGGGTATAGGGATTGAACATGTTTTCGGTATTGTAGCGATCGCTGAATGAACGCTGCTGACCGAACTGGAACGTGGTGTTGCCCTGCTTGACTGTCGTCTGCCCGCTGTCGCTGTTGAAAGGCGATACCGGCGTGTGACGATCCGGCGCGGCTGGCTTGTCGAGATCCATGAAGGCCTGCCCGCTGCGTGCACCGCCCTGATCCTCGATGGTGAAGGCCTTCGCGCCAGGCGTGGCACAGAGCGCCGCAAACATTGCGGCGGCAGTTACAAACGCACGAGTTGTTGCGCGGAATGACATGGCGGCCTCGACGATCTCTTTCGCGGTTGGCGAATCCAGCAGGATAATATGGCTGCACCGCGGCAGCGGGCTATTCTACCTTAATCCCGAGCTTTTTCACCAGCCCGCTCCACTTCTTTTCATCGGCATCGACATCGGCGGCATAGGCCTCCGGCGTGCCGGGTAACGCTTCGGCGCCTTCCGTTGCAAGGCGTTGCTTGACGTCCTCGGTGGCGAGGGCAGCGTTAAGTTCCCTGTTGAGTCGCGCAATGACGGCGGGCGGTGTGCCGGTCGGCGCCATCAACCCGTATCGTAGCGCGACGTCGAAGCCGGGCACGCCGCTTTCGGCAAGTGTGGGCAAATCGGGCAACAGACCTGATCGCTTCGCAGTGGTGATCGCGAGGCCGCGCAAGGTTCCCGCTTTAACATTGCCGAGCGCGACCGGAATTGGAACAAACATCATCGGAATGTGACCGCCGAGCAAATCGCCCATGGCCGGGCCGTTGCCCTTGTAAGGCACATGTTGAAGCTTCACTCCGGTTTCGCTTGCGAGGTATTCGCCGGCGAGATGGTTGACGGTGCCGACGCCGGGCGACCCGTATTGGATCGGCGCCGGTGCCGCCTTGGCATAGGCGATCAATTCGGCGACCGAATGCACCGGCAACGAAGGATGCACCACCAGCACGTTTGGTGCGAAGCCGATCATGCCAATCGGCACGAAGTCCTTGCGGGGATCATAGCCCGCATTGACATTCAGGCTGGGCGCGATCGCCATCGTCGCGGTGTAACTGAGCAAAATGGTGTAGCCATCGGGCGCGGCCCTTGCGACAGAGCGCGTGCCGATGGTGCCTCCTGCACCTCCACGATTCTCGACGACGACCGGCTGACCAAGGGTGGCGGTCATTTTGTCGGCGACGTTGCGCGCCATCACCGTGGTGCTGCCACCGGGCGGAAACGGAACGATCAGCGTAATCGGCCGGGTTGGATAGTCATCGGCACGGGCCAAATCGAAGGACCCGCACAGAACAATAACGGCAAAAATGACGGACAAAAATCTGTCCGCCCCCCGGATGGATCGACGCAGGCCCGACATCCGCCTACTCCACCTTCAGCCCGAGCTTTTTAACCAGTCCGCCCCACTTCGTCTCCTCCCTGTCGATGTCGGCGGCATATTCCGCCGGCGTCGAGGTCATCGGATCGCCGCCTTCATTGTGAATTTGCTTTTGAACCTCAGGGGTATCGACAAGTTTGCGGACTTCCTCGCTGAGCCTGTCGACAATCTCCTTCGGGGTGCCTGCCGGCGCCAGCAAGCCGTAATGCAACACCGCTTCAAAGCCGGGCAGCCCTGATTCATCGAAGGTCGGCACGTCCGGCAGCAACGAGAAACGCTTCTTGCTGGTGACCGCGACGGCCCGCAACTTTCCAGCGGCAATGTTGCCGAGGGCCGGCGGC
Organism: Pseudolabrys sp.; assembly: GCA_036003145.1. GTDB lineage: Bacteria > Pseudomonadota > Alphaproteobacteria > Rhizobiales > Xanthobacteraceae > Pseudolabrys. The sequence continues at coordinate 14,070 of DASYSQ010000051.1, read as the reverse complement.
AGCACACCGAACGCGATCGGCACGTGTCCGCCGAGCAGGTCGTTCATGACCGGCGCCGTGCCCTTATATGGAATGATTGCAACGTTGACGCCGGCCTCGGCCTTGAACAATTCAGCGCACATGTAGCCGCCGGTTCCGAGCGCCGACGTACCGAGGTTGAATTTGCCGGGATCTTTCTTGGCCATGGCGATGAACTCGGCGATCGATTTCGCCGGAAACGACGGATTCGCGAGCAGCGCGACCGGCATCGAGGCCACGAGACCGATCGGAGCGAAATCCTTGCGCGTATCGTAGCCGGCGTGGGCGTAGAGGCTGGGATTGATGGAAATGGTGCCGGTGTGTCCAAGCAACAGTGTGTAGCCATCAGGCGCAGCCTGCGCGACCGCTCGGGTACCAATGGTGCCACCGGCGCCAGCCCGATTGTCGACGATGAATTGTGCATGCATGGCGTCGGACAGTTTGGCGGCGACCACGCGCGCCATCGCGTCGACGCCACCGCCTGGCGGATACGGCACGACCAGCGTGACGGCACGCGCCGGGTAGTCGGCGGCCGCCGCGGCACTCATCACCGCCAGCATCGTGGCAAGCATTAACGCGGCGGCGGTAGCAAATCTGGACATGGCGTCTCTCCCCGCATTTTATTGTGGGCGATCATAACGCAAAACCACCCTCGCAGGGACGGGCCTGGCTAAGGCGCATGCCCAGGCATTCGTCACGACAAAAAACAAAGCCGAACCCGGAGAAGCCCGAGTTCGGCGTGATCGGAAAACTTGAGCCTGGGATCGAGCCGTCAGTGCACGCTGGCGTGACCGTTATGGCGCAGCCGCTCGATCTCATCCTTCACTTGCAATTTGCGACGTTTGAGCTCCACGATTCTCAGGTCATCGACCGCTGGGTGGGTCAGGCATTCGGTAATTTCGTCTTCGAGCGCCTGATGTCGTCTCTCCAATTCCGCAAGGTGCGATTGCATCGACATGCGGTATGTCTCCTCAATCAGTGGCCCTCTACGATTTAAGTGTAGCGCAGACTCACCACAAGAGCGACGGTACACCCGCCTTCGCCTTGCGGCAAACCGGGGCAAACCTTTGATCGGGGCTCGATTTTCCGAAAGCTTGAACGCCCTTGTGGAAAACGTGATAATTATTGCGCTCTTGCCGGAGCGGGCTCGGCCAGGCGCACACAAACCAGCGGTGGCAATGACCGACGAGGAAGAACGCGCGTTGCGGGAGCAGTTGGCGCGCCTGCTGCAGGAACACCGTGACCTGGACGCCGCAATTGCGGCATTGGCTACCTCTCCGGGTTCCGACCTTATTCAGGTGCAGAGGCTCAAGAAACGCAAGCTGGTGCTGCGCGACAAGATCCGCCGCATCGAGGATCAGCTTACGCCCGATATTATCGCGTAAAACGCGCGCCCGCCTACGCCGGCGATGCCAGCGGCGGCAGGAACTGGTCCCGTCTCTCCTGCTTCCGGGCATACATCGCTTTGTCGGCAGCCTCGATCGTCTCGGCGGGTGTGGCGTCGGAAAGAAGCGGTGAAGTTCCCACGCTGGCGCCCACCTGCACCTGCACCTGCCCATGGACAACGCTGACCTTTCCGATCAGCGTTTCAAGTTCGTGCGCCTTTGCGGATGCCTGCGCCTCATCGATACGCCAGAGCACCACACCCAATTCGTCGCCGCCGAGCCGGCCAACAATGTCTGAGGCGCGCACATGGGCGCTAAGCTGCTGCGACAGAGCCTTGAGGAGAGCGTCACCCGTGCCATGGCCATGGCGGTCGTTGACCGATTTAAAGCCGTCGAGATCGACGTACATCAGAACGGCCTGCGTGCCATAGCGCTTCACATAGGCGAGCGCGCGTTTAAGTTCGCGTTCAAACCCGCGGCGATTGAGAATATCGAGCAGCGGATCGATATCGGCGCGCGCTTCCAGCTCCCCAATGCGTGCGCGCGCAACGGCAATCTCGCGCCTGAGCCGTTCGACTTCGGCCAATAGGGAAGCCGCTGGTGGAAGATCGTCGCGCATACGTGCTTCAGCCCGCGCTTCAAGGTGATGGAGACCCATATCTAGTCCTCGCGAATCTTAACCTTGCGCGCGAGAATACTCCTTTCGCCTTGCCAGCGGGGAGCCCCAACCTATAATCCGGCGCTTCCTTCCGCAGGAATATTTGCGGATTTCGGGGAGCAAAATGACGCCAAAACCGGTCGCGATCATCATGGGCAGCCAGTCGGACTGGGCCACGATGAAGCACGCCGCCAAGACACTCGATGCGCTCGGGATCGGTTACGAAGCGTGCATCGTCTCCGCTCACCGCACCCCCAAGCGCCTCTATGACTTCGCCGGCAGTGCTCGCAAAAACGGTTTCAAGGTGATTATCGCCGGCGCCGGTGGCGCGGCCCACCTGCCCGGCATGGCCGCATCGATGACGCCGCTTCCGGTATTCGGCGTGCCGATGAACACGCACGCTCTGGAGGGCAAGGATTCGCTGCTGTCGATCATGCAGATGCCAGGCGGCATCCCGGTCGGGACGCTCGCTATCGGCAAGCCCGGCGCGACCAACGCCGCGCTCCTGGCGGCCGCCGTCCTTGCGCTGTCAGACGCAAAGATCGCGAAACGGCTGGATGCCTGGCGCGCGCGCCAAACGAAGTCCGTGGCCAAACGGCCGAAGGGCTGAACATGCCACTTGCTGCCCCTTCCGCTCGTCCCCGCGCAAGCGGGGACCCAATGCAAAGGATGTCCGATTCAGTGATTGTGGCGCTGGACCCCCACTTACGCGGGAATGAGCGGAGTGCAGCTTGCTGAAGCCCGGCGCCACCATCGGTATTCTCGGCGGGGGGCAGCTGGCCCGTATGCTCGCGCTCGCGGCGGCGCCTCTGGGTTTGCGCTGCCACGTCTATTCGCCGGAGAAGGAATCGTGCGCGTTCGATGTGGTGCACGCCGGCACCTGCGCCCCGTATGATGACGAAGCCGCACTTGGCCGCTTTGCCGGCACCGTCGACGTCATCACGTATGAATTCGAGAACGTGCCGGCCAGGACCGCGGCATTCCTGGCTCGCCGAAAACCGGTCCTGCCGGACCCGCAAGTGCTGGAAACCACGCAGGATCGGCTGGTCGAGAAGAATTTCATCAGCGCCCTCAAAATTGCGACCGCCCCCTACGCGCCCGTCCACAGCGCAACGCAATTGGAGGACGGCGTGAAATCGGTCGGGTTGCCGGCGGTGCTCAAGACGCGCCAGCTCGGCTACGACGGCAAGGGTCAGGCGAAGATCACGAAAGGCGCCGACGCAGTCGCAGCCTGGCGGTCGGTGCGCAATGCGCCCTGTATTCTGGAAGGCTTCATCAACTTCGAACGCGAGGTCTCGGTGGTGGCCGCTCGTACGCGCGACGGCAAGGTGGAGTGTTTCGAGGTCACGGAAAACGAGCACCGCGATCATATTCTTAAAATCTCGCGCGTACCGGCGAAAGTAACCGCAGCGCTCGCGCGCGAGGCGCAGCAGATCGCAACCCGCATCGCGAAAGCCTTCGACTATGTGGGCGTGCTGGCGGTGGAGATGTTTGTAGTCCGCAAGGGCCAGCGGCGGACAGTGTTGGTCAACGAGATCGCCCCGCGCGTGCACAATTCGGGCCACTGGACCATTGACGGCGCGACAGTCTCGCAGTTCGAACAACACGTCCGCGCGATCGCAGGGTGGCCTCTGGCGAGGCCGCTGCTGCTCGGTCGCCGCATAGAAATGGTGAACTTGATCGGGGCGGAAGTGAACGAGACTGCGAAGTGGCTGACCGTTCCCGGAACTTCCGTGCATGTGTACGGCAAGGGCGAGGCGCGCCCGCGTCGCAAGATGGGGCATGTCACGCGGGTATGGCCGAAGTGAACGCCGGCAAGCGCTAACCCCCTCATCCCAAATCGAGAAATGATCAGGGGCGACGCGTCGCCGGTGCGGTTTGAATGGACTCTTAACCCCTTTTCTGCTAGAGCCGCCCGACTCAAAGGCCCCGTTTTTCGGGCTTTGCCTTAACCCGTCGGACCAACAACGAAGGAGCAAGCGTGCAAGTACTCGTTCGCGACAACAACGTCGATCAGGCCCTGAAGGCGCTGAAGAAGAAGATGCAGCGCGAGGGCATTTTCCGCGAAATGAAGCTTCGCGGCCATTACGAAAAACCATCGGAAAAGAAGGCGCGGGAAAAGGCGGAAGCGATCCGCCGGGCCCGCAAGCTCGCGCGCAAGAAGATGCAGCGCGAGGGACTGCTGCCGATGAAGCCCCGTCCGGCTCCAGGCGCCGGTCCTGGCGGCGGCGCTCAGGGCCGCGGCGGACACGGCGGCGGCCATCGCACTCCCCGCATGGGCTAAGTGCGGACTTAAAATCCAGATCGGTGGCGCGGGCCTCAAGTCGCCCGCGCTATTGTTTTTCGGGCCTGTTTATCAGCTAAAACCCGTAATCGTGCCCGCGCCCTGACGCGGTTCAATTTTCGCCGATACCGGGGCAATCCGATCAATCCGGTGACACGCCATCTCGTCAAAAACTGTCCGTTTGATGCTGACGCCGTGCTGTTGAGCATGCGTGAGACAATCGCTCGCATGCGAAATGAACGTCTCAACATCGAAGAATCGAGTTACTGCCTGTTTTTCCCGCAGCCGCTCGCGGCGCTTCGTCGTTTCGAGAAAATCTCCGTTGGCTGCCCATGGGCGGACAATATTTCGTTTACGCCAGCAATCCGAAGCCGGAACTGACCCGCGCCGCGTAACTCGTCCGGCGCCTCCGCTATTTCCAGCAGAACTTGCCTTCCGCTCCGTTCTGTTTGCAGGTTGCGTAAGACGTCTCGCGAGTTCTGGCCTTGTCGAAATGAACACGCTCCTTGGCGGCGCGGTCCTTTGCATTGTCTGCCGGCCAACCAAGCAGAATTGCGGCCCATGCCAGTCGCAAAGCCATCAGCGTGATCGGCACAGTATTGGCTCCCTCAATCGACCGGCTGTGCCAGCTCCCTCAAAAATGCTCTTACCGCCCCTTCTGCGCCGTGGTCATCGAGATCGACGTGTCCGCCGAGCGGAAAACGCACCATCCGTTTCGGCTCTTTCGCCAGCGAAAAAAGCCGTTCGCCAAAGGCGATCGGTACGATTCGATCGAGCTCGCCATGCAGCACCAGCAGCGGCGCATTCACGCGGAGAATGCGCTCGTCTGAACGAAACGGATCCTTCATGACCAAACGCACCGGCAAGAACGGATAGGCGGCAGCCCCGACATCGGCTGCGGAGGTGAACGGCGCATCAAGGATGATACCGCCGACTTTGCGCTCAGCAGCAAGTGCAACGGCGACCCCGGTGCCGAGAGACTCGCCCCACAGCACGATACGTTCCGCCGGATACCGCGCGGTCGCAAAATCGTAAGCGGCGGCGGCGTCCCGGATCAGTCCGGTTTCGCTTGGCCTGCCGGTGGAGCCGCCATACCCCCGATAGGATAACGCCAGAAGACCTGTGCCATCGGCGATCAGCCATTTGAAACGGCCGGCGCGCAGATCGAGCGCACCAGCGTTGCCTTGAAAATAAATCACCACCGGCTTGGTGCCCTGCGGAGGCAGGTGCCAGGCGATCAGCTTCTCACCATCAGCACTGGTGAGCGTCACTTCCTCGATTTGCGGCAGACCGGCCGCGACCGGCGGCGTGCGAGCGCGATCAGGAAAATACATCAACGAGCGCTGGAAGACGTACATCAGCGCCAGCAATCCGCCGTAACCGAGCAACGCGGTGATGAGCAGCCATTTCAACATGGTCATGTTTTTCTCATAGCACGGGAACATTGCGCTCGGGTTGCCGCCGCCCGGCGATCCTCCTAGCCTTGCAGAAAGTCAGGGAGGGCCACCATGCTGCGCTTGCGCTACATCGAAGAAAGCGAAAAGACGCCCCACACCCACGAACTCATAGAATCCGCCAAGCGGACCGGCGCGCCCGATCCACGTGTCGTCAGCATTATGACGCGTAGTCAGGTCGGCGCTGGCTGGGTCGAATTCTGGAACAAAGTGCTTTACCAGGGCGTGCTTCCGCACAAGCTCAAGGAAATGTGCCGGATCAGGATTTCGGTCGCGCACCAATGCGGCTATTGCTCGACCGTGCGCTCCAGCGTCGCGAAAGCTGAAGGCCTGACCGAGGACATGATCAACGACCTGTTCAGCTTTGAGAACAGCCAGCATTTCACGCCGCGCGAAAAAGCGGCGCTGCGTTACGCCGATCTGTTCAAACAAGGAGAACACGCCATCGACAGGGACGACGTTTACCGCGACCTCTCAAACCATTTCAGCGACGAAGAGATCATCGAACTTGGTTTGCTGTGCGCGCAAACCGACGGCGTCGGCAAGTTTGTGAAGTCGCTGAACGTGTTGAGTTGGGAGGAAGCCTGCGAGCTCAATCCGAAACTGACCCGCGGACCTGCCCACGAAGCGGCAGAGTAGTGAATATTCGTGCGGCCGAGGCGGCAGACGACGACGCCATCTGGCGCATTCTGGAGCCGACTTTCCGCGCTGGCGAGACCTACCCAATTCCGCGCGATATTTCGCGCGCTGACGCACTTGCCTATTGGCACGCGCCCGGGCACGGCGTGTTCGTGGCCGAGGACGCAGGCACCATCCTCGGAACCTACTATTTGCGCGCGAACAATCGGGGCGGCGGCGCCCACATCGCCAACTGCGGCTATGTTGTTGCGATCGGCGCATTCGGCCGAGGCGTTGCGCGGGCCATGTGCACGCATTCGCTGGATCAGGCGCGCCAGCAAAATTTCACTGCAATGCAATTCAATTTCGTGATCGCATCCAACGAGCGCGCCGTGCGATTGTGGCAAGGCCTCGGATTTTTCATTGTCGGACAGTTACCGGGGGCCTTCCAGCACCCACGGCTTGGTATCGTGGACGCATACGTGATGATGCTAAACCTTTGACTCTGCTTAGTTTCGAACCGGCCGGGCATCGCTACAGAATCCATTAAGCCTCCGCCACCAAATGGCTGAAAATTTGCCTCGAAGCACGCAACCTTTCGCCCTGAGGCGAGTTGCCGCTGCGGGTCGCCAGTTTGCCAGTACGAAGCAAGCAGACCCTGTAATGCGTTGCGGGGATCCTGCGGAATGAGCGAATTCGGCTTTCTGGAAAGTGAACTTGAATGGGCGGTCGCCACGTTTGAACAGACGGTGAGCAGCGACAATGTGGTGTCGATCGAGGCTGCCCGTTCTCGATCGACGTTACGGGAGCACGAACGCCGTTTCCGCGAACTGCTCGATGCGCTGCCGGCGGCAGTCTACACGACCGACGCTGCCGGGCGGATCACCTATTTCAACGAAGCAGCCGCGACCCTTTGGGGCCACCGCCCCTCGCTCGGGACGAGCGAATGGTGCGGGTCCTGGAAGCTGTTCTGGCCCGACGGTACGCCGCTGGCGCACGACCAGTGCCCGATGGCACTGGCGCTCAAGGAAGATCGCACTGTCCGCGGAATGGAGGCGACCGCTGAACGGCCGGACGGAACGCGCGTGCCGTTTATCCCCTACCCGACCCCAATTCACGACCAGACCGGTAAATTGGTCGGGGCGGTCAACATGTTGGTCGACATCACCGACCGCAAGCACGCCGAGGAGCGGCAGGTGCTGCTGGTCCGCGAGTTGCATCACCGCGTCAAAAATACGCTCGCCACGGTGCAGGCGATCATGGGTTCGACCGCACGCGCGGTCGATAACATCGAGGATTTCAAGTCTGCACTTTTTGGTCGCATACAATCGCTTTCGAAGACGCATCTGCTCCTCGCCGATGATCAGCGCGCGGTCAATTTCGATCACATTCTGCGAAGCGAACTTGACGCCTTCGATGACGGAAGCACGAAGCGCATTGTGCTCAGCGGGCCGGAAGTGCCCTTGAGCTCGCAAGTCGCGTTGTCACTTGGCATGGCGATCCATGAGCTCACGACCAACGCAGCGAAATTTGGCGCGCTGTCGATCTTTGGCGGCAGGGTCGAGGTCAACTGGTGTGTGACGATCGACGCGACCCGCCATACACTTGTCTTCGATTGGGTGGAAAGCGGCGGACCGCCAGTTGTGCTGCCTCTACGGCAGGGATTCGGCTCGCGGCTTCTGGCATTCGTGCTGCCTGGGCAGATTCAGGCCAAGACCCAGATCGACTATGCCCCCGAGGGCGTCCGCATTCGTTGCACGCTTCCGCTGCCGGCGAGCACGCCGGCCTGACGCAGACCTTGATTCCAAGGGATGCGGAGAAATAGCCACATAAAATTGAAATAAACCGCGCGCGGATTTGTGATCAGCCAGCGCAGACCCGCTGCGCTATAGTCTCTGCTAATGGCTCGTGACGTGACGCGATCAAGAGCCGGTAAAGGTTCCGACTCCTTTTCGAGGCGGCACGCCATCCGAGCCAAGAGCCTCGGGAGGTAGCGTCATGGCATATTCAAACATCCTGGTCGGCGCCGGGACCCGTCCCGCGCAACCCGTGATCCGAAAGATCGGCGTGGCCGACCTGCGCGATGCTTTGGCCAAGGGTATGGACGATTTTTACGCCATGCCGACGCATGCCATGTTCCTCTGCATTATCTACCCGATTGTCGGCTTCGTGCTGGCGCGGTTCATCTTCGGCTATTCGGTTCTGCCGCTGCTTTATCCTCTGGTCAGCGGGTTTGCTCTGGTTGGGCCGGTTGCAGCGCTTGGTCTTTATGAACTGAGCCGGCGGAGGGAAGCCGGCCTCGAAATATCCGCTGCACGCGCTTTCGATGTATTTGAGTCATCGTCGATCGGCGCGATCGCTGCGCTCGGGCTTCTGCTGCTTGTTATTTTTGCTGTTTGGCTGGCCGTCGCAAACGCAATCTATGTCGCCAATTTCGGTTATGCATCACCGACCTCGATCGAAGATTTCCTCCACGATGTGCTCACCACGCGGGCCGGCTGGACGCTCATCGTCGTCGGAAATGGAGTGGGTCTGCTCTTCGCCATTCTGGTTCTTACGATCAGCGTCGTATCATTCCCGTTGCTGCTTGACCGTGATGTCGGTGCGGCCGGCGCTCTGCTGACATCAATTCGCGCTGTCGCCGGCAATCCTTGGTCGATAGCGGTGTGGGGCCTGATTGTCGGCGCTCTGCTGGTCGTCGGTTCGATTCCATTCCTGCTCGGTCTGACGGTCATTATGCCCGTGCTCGGCCACGCGACCTGGCACCTTTACCGCAAGATCGTCGAGCCGCAGGGAAGTCTGCCACCAACCGTGCCGCCGCATGAGAAAGAGGGGCGCTACGCGGCCGACTTCCCGGTAGTGCTGTTTCCCTGGGCGAGGAAGTAGCGGGAGCCGTAGCGCGCGCTTCGTTCACATCGCCTTCACGATGCTTTCGGTCATTTTCTTGGCGTCGCCGAGAAGCATCATGGTGTTGTCACGATAGAACAGTGGATTATCGATTCCGGCATAGCCGGACGCGAGCGAGCGCTTGATGAACATCACGGTGCCGGCCTTCCACACCTGCAAAACCGGCATACCGTAAATAGGTGAGGTCTTGTCATCTTCCGCCGCGGGATTGGTGACGTCATTTGCGCCGATGACAAAAGCAACATCGGCCTGCGCGAATTCGGAATTGATGTCCTCAAGCTCGAACACTTCGTCATAAGGCACATTGGCCTCGGCCAGAAGCACGTTCATGTGGCCGGGCATGCGGCCTGCCACCGGATGAATGGCATATTTCACTTCAACGCCTTCTTTTTTCAATTTGTCGGCCATCTCGCGCAACGCATGTTGTGCCTGCGCCACCGCCATGCCGTACCCTGGCACGATGATCACTTTGGACGAATTCTTGAGAATATAGGCGGCGTCTTCGGCCGAGCCGAGCTTGACCGGCCGCTGCTCGGCGTCAGCACCCGGTCCCGTGGTTTCGCCACCAAACCCGCCAAGAATGACCGAGATGAAGGAGCGGTTCATGCCCTTGCACATGATGTAGGACAGAATCGCGCCCGAGGAGCCGACCAGCGCGCCAGTGATGATCAACGCAGAATTGCCCAGCGTGAATCCAATACCGGCGGCAGCCCAACCCGAATAGGAATTGAGCATCGAGATCACGACCGGCATATCGGCACCGCCAATCGGGATGATGATCAAGATACCGAGCGCGAGCGACAGTGCGACGATGATCCAGAAGTCCATCACGCTTTGCGAGACGAAGAACCCGTAGATGAAGAAGACCAAAGCCGCCACGAGCGCGAGATTGACGATATGCCGGCCGGGCAGCGTGATCGGCTTGCCGCTCATCCGTCCGGACAGCTTCAGGAATGCAATCACCGACCCGGTGAAAGTGATGGCGCCGATGGCGACGCCGAGCGACATCTCAATCAGGCTTTGCGCATGGATATGGCCTTCACTGCCAATGTCGAAGGCCGCCGGCGCGTAAAAGGCTCCCGCGGCGACCAACACCGCGGCCATGCCGACGAGCGAATGGAAGGCCGCGACCAACTCCGGCATCGAGGTCATCGGCACACGGCGCGCGATCACCGCGCCGATGCCGCCGCCGACAGCTATTCCGCCGATCACCAGGCCCCAAGCGACCGGATCGCCCGGCGGATGCGAACCGAGCGTGGTCAGCACTGCGATCGTCATCCCGATCATGCCGAAGAGATTGCCGCGCTGGCTGGAATCCGGACTCGACAGGCCACGCAGTGCCAGAATGAAAAGAACGCCGGCGACCAGATAGAGCAGCGCGACGAGATTCGGGCTCATGCGCACACCCCGTCATGCCCGGCCATGTGCCGGGCATCCACGCCTTTACGGCAAGGCAACAGCGGAATCGTGGATGGCCGGGTCAAGCCCGGCCATGACGACGGCATTTTGCGAAGTATGGAATTCATTGCCGTCGTCATTTCTTTTTCTTCTGGTACATCGCCAGCATTCGCTGGGTGACCAGGAAGCCGCCGAAGATGTTCACGGACGCAAAGACCAGCGCGACGAAGCCAAGAGCGCGCGCCCAGAACGGGCCGTTGTCATTCGCGACCAACCCGACACCAACCGCCAGCAATGCCCCGACCACGATCACGGAGGAAATCGCGTTAGTCACCGACATCAGCGGCGTGTGCAGCGCCGGTGTCACCGACCACACGACGTAGTAACCAACGAATACTGCCAGCACGAAAATTGAAAGCCGGAACACGAAGGGGTCGACTGCGGTTGCGATGTGGTCCATCAGACTCTCCGTCAGGCCGCCGTCTTAGGTTGGAAATTCGGGTGCACGACAGCTCCATCGCGCGTGAGCAACGTCGCTTTGATCAACTCGTCATCCCAGTTGATCGCGAGCTTTTTCTCTTTCTTGTCGATCAAGGTCTCGACAAACGTGAGTAGGTTCTTGGCGTAAAGCGAGGAAGCGGAAGCGGCCAGACGGCCCGGAACATTGAGGTAACCGACGATTTTGACGTCACCGACTTGTGCCACCTCGCCGGCGCGGGCACCTTCGACATTGCCGCCGCGCTCAACCGCAAGATCAACAATCACCGAGCCCGGTCGCATTGATGCAACCATGTCCCTGGAAACCAGACGCGGCGCCTGCCGTCCCGGGATCAGCGCGGTGGTGATGACGATATCCTGCTTTTTGATGTGTTCGGCGACCAATGCCGCCTGCTTCGCCTGGTATTCCTTCGACATTTCCTTGGCATAGCCGCCAGCCGTCTGCGCATTCTTGAATTCCTCGTCCTCAACGGCGAGGAATTTGGCGCCGAGACTCTCCACTTGCTCCTTGGTGGCGGGCCGCACATCGGTCGCCGTGACAATGGCACCGAGGCGACGCGCAGTCGCGATCGCCTGCAAGCCGGCAACGCCCACGCCCATGATGAATACTTTCGCCGCCGGTATCGTGCCGGCCGCCGTCATCATCATCGGTAGCGCGCGACCGTATTCCTCCGCGGCATCGATCACTGCGCGATAACCTGCGAGGTTGGCCTGGCTGGACAACACATCCATCGATTGCGCACGGGTGATGCGCGGCATCAACTCCATCGCAATCGCAGAGACACCCACATCCGCCATCTGCTTGAGCGCGGGCTCGTTGCCGTAGGGATCCATTATGGCGACAACCAGCGCACCTTTTTTGTATTCAGCCAATTCGTTCGGCGCAGGCCGACGCACTTTCAGAACGATATCGGCATCCTTGGTGACCGCGTCGGCGACTTGCGCGCCGGCTGCCTCGAAGTCCGTATCCGGAATGCCCGACGCAATGCCGGCACCGCGCGCGACCGCAACCTCGGCGCCGAAAGATTTCAGTTTCTTGATCGTGTCCGGAGTCGCCGCGACGCGCGGCTCACCGTCGGTCTCTCGCGGTACGGCAATTCGCATTCGCGCCTCCCCGCCCGGCCGTGAAATGTCAGTGCGGCGACAGTCCGGTGAAGGCGAAAATCAGAAAGCAGATCACGAAGGAAACATAGCTCGGTGTCGTCGCTCCGCTGAGCAGACCGGGAATCGCCCCGAGCAGGCCAATGACGAAGATCGTCGCCGCCATAAACCAATGGCCCATCACACCGCCGGTCGCCAGGCCGAACAATATCGTCACCACATAGAGGATACCGACAAGCGCGAAATGCACGAAACGCTCGTAGCTTTGCTCGTGGGCAGGGTAGTCGTTACCGGTAGCGGTGGCGTATTCGACGTTGCCGTGGTCGGCCATGGGGAAAGCTCTCCAAGTCACTTAAAAAAGGCGGGCGCACAGGGGTTACCGCAATTGCGGCTCAAGGGCAACGCCGCCTGCCTCAGCCTTTGGTGGACGGTTGCAGGCCGACCTTGACGAGGGCTGCGCGTTGCCGGGCAGCCACGTCCTCGACGGCGAAGCGTTCAATGGCCTCGTTGAACAATCGATAAAAATTGAGCTCCGCCGCCAGGTGCAGGAAAACCGCGCCGAGCCCGATGGCCGCGCGGTCCATGAACACAAATTCGCGCGGCACCGTGACCGGCCCTCGTGCCTTGAGTGCCTGATGCACTCGAAATGCTTCCCTGCGGCCATACTCAGACGGTTTCACACCATCGGCGATCGTCCGCACACGATCGTCCAACAGCGGGCCATATATGAACCGCGCCCAGATGTTGAGCGCGTCGATCAGATCACGATTGAGCCGCTTAAATCCCCAAGTCTCATAAGCATGCACCACGAGATTGTCATCGCGATGCAACAGTCCGCGATAGAGGTCGACTACGCCGCCGACGAAGCTCGGCGGAAAGATGCGGATGCAGCCATAGTCCAGCAGGTTGATGCCGGCAGGCTTCCCCTTTGCATCATCGAAAACGGTATAGTTGCCAAGATGTGGATCGCCGTGAATGACGCCAACGCGGCTAAACGGGAACCACCAGGCCGTGAACATGGCCGTGGCAAGACGGTTGCGGGTTTCGAGCGCTGCACTCTTGTGTTCGAGCAACTTGCGGCCGGTGAGCCAATCGAGCGTGAGCAACCGGCCAGTCGACAGTTCGGGCCAAACCTTTGGCACGCGGATCGCACCTTCCGCTTTCAACATGTTTGCATAAAGCGCGACGTGCTTCGCTTCACGGACGTAATCGAGTTCCTCCCGCAGGCGCGCCGCGATCTCGACCGCAATCTCGCTGGTATCGATCGCCGGATCGAAGCGTTTGCGAATGGCGAACAGGAGTTGCAATTGACTGAGATCGGCCTCGACCGCCGACTGCATGTCCGGATATTGCAGCTTGCAGGCCACCTCATCGCCGTTAAGCGCATGGGCGCGGTGGACCTGACCGAGCGAAGCGGCCGCGGCCGGATGATGTTCGAACGTGGAAAACTTCTTTTGCCAACCGATCCCCAGCTCCGCGCTCATGCGCCGTTTGACGAAGGCCCACCCCATCGGCGGCGCCTGACTCTGCAGCTTGATCAGTTCGTTCGCGTATTCCGGCGGAAGCGCGTCAGGAATGGTGGCAAGCAGTTGCGCCACCTTCATGATCGGGCCCTTCAGCCCCCCCAATGCCGCAGCAAGTTCAAGCGCGTTGGCGGCGCGGTCGAGCCGCACGCCAAAAAACCGCGCGCCTGCGAAGCGCGCCGCAGTGCCGCTGAGCTGCGTACCGACCCTGGCGTAGCGCCGTGCG
>DASYSQ010000050.1:0-4458 GCA_036003145.1 Pseudolabrys sp. | reverse complement strand
GCTCATCGTCTCGACCTCCTGTGGGCGTCGATCATGGCGGCCGCCCTGACTGCGCCGACCACGGCCGGATGATCGGCGGGCACGAGGCCGCGGCTCTCCTGCCTGGCGCCGCGCCCGGTGATCACCAGCAGCCGACGCGCCGACCACAAGGCATCGCCCGCGAGCGCGATGTCTGAGGCTGACGGCGGCACCGCGCGCGGCGGCTTTGCCGCCATCCATTCCTCGAGCACGAGCTGGGAGGCAACCGGCGTGCGCAGCACGTCGGTCGGAATCTCGATGTAGACCGGCCCCGGCTCGTCCGCGTCGCCCATGGCGCGCGCGACGGCTTCGTCGAGTTCACGCATCACCTGCGCGGCGACGCGGGCGGTGCGCGATGTCCGCGTCACCGGCCGCAGGATGTCGACGTGGGGGATGTCCTGCAGCGGGCCCATATTGGCCTGCGGGCGCGACGTGCAGCCGCCGATCAGCAGCACCGTTGGCAAGGGCAGCCAGCTTGAGTCCTGCGCGCGCTGGCGGCGGGATTGCCCGCAATGCTGGTGCCGGCGGTGATGGTCGTCACGACCATCGGCCATCGGGCAGGCTCCCGCCGGCTCGGCTTCTTCGATTTTTGGCATCATCTCATCCCGCTCGCAGGCGCACCGACCGCGCCATCTGGGGGGCAAGCAGAACCGAAGTCCCGATGGGGAAAAACTCCCTGGGGGTTTAGGCGAGAAAATTGGGTATCTCCGGCGGCGTCCATTCTCACGGTGGTCATCGCGGCCGCCGGCGCCCCCTATCGGCCGAACAGATCAACGCGCAAAACGCTGCCATGCTGCGCTGGGAGAACGAGGTTATCGCCCGCGAGATCAAACGCCGACCGCTAATGCGCTAAGTTTCGGCTTCCTATCCACCTGATTCCGCCGCGGTGGGGCAGAGCGTCGCGGATGGCGGCAAGTGCGCTCCGGCCGACGAGGCGGCCGGGCTGCCGAGCGTGCTGGTGGTGCATCCCTCGCTTCCAGTCCGTTCGGTCGCAGAACTGATTGCGTTCGCCAAGGCTCAACCGGGCCGGATCGACTATGCCTTCGTGCCCGGCACGGTGGGGCATGCGCGCGGACGGGTTTCGCTTTTTGCGTCGCCCGCATCATCGGGTCCGGCGATCCGGGCCGCCGGCGGCGTGCCGCCGCCGCGGCCCGCGGTACGTACCTCTGCCGCCGCAAACAACAAGCCTCACGATCCACGAACAGCGATTCAGCTATTGTTCGGAGCGTCCTAGGGCGTGTCGTCGGTTGATGTGAGTCCATTCTGCCACAGAGCGGGAAAATCCCAATCCCGCGTGGCCGAAGTCAGTTTCAGGATTCCCAAATCACTTCTTCTCTGACTCCTGGGGTCTCGGCTACAGGGAGGCCGGCACATGCACCGCTATGCTTTGCGCGATGATCAGTGGGAGAGGATCAAGGACTTCTTGCCCGGCCGGAAGGGCTATGTTGGCGGTACGGCTGCCGACAACCGTCTGTTCGTCGATGCGGTGATCTATCGGTATCGCACGGGCATCCCGTGGCGTGACCTGCCGGAGCGTTACGGCCAATGGAAGCCGACGCACAGACGAGACGTTGGCGGCCGATGCCGACAACGAGTTCATGATGATCGACGCGACCATCGTTCATGCGCACCAGCACAGCGCCGGCGCCCAAAAAAAGACGGCGAGAATCAAGCCATCGGCCGTTCCCGCGGCGGCCTGACGACAAAGATCCACGCCGTCGTCGATGCACTCTGCAACCCGGTCGCGTTGTCGCTGACGCCAGGGCAGGCGGCCGACATCACTCAGGCTGCGCCGCTTCTCGACGAGGTCGAGCCGGACGCCTTCATCGGCGACAAGGGATATGACTCGGACGCCCTCGTCGAGAAGCTCGAGCAACGCGGGATCACGCCCGTCATTCCGCCGAAAGCCAACCGCAAGGAACCGCGAGAGACCGACTTCGCCCTCTACTGCGAGCGCAATCTCGTCGAGCGCTTCTTCAACGCCCTGAAGCAGTACCGCGGCATCGCCACACGCTACGACAAGCTCGCCAATACGTTGCTCACTGGCGTTCTGCTGGTCTGCGTGATCCTATGGCTCAACTGACGACACGCCCTAAGCTTGACTTTGGCCAAAAATTCAATGGGTTAGCGATCGTTTGAGGCGTCAAATATGGGGCGGTTCGATTTCTTTACTGTCACGGCCAAGCCGGGACAGTGACAAAATTCCCGCCGTATCCATTTACCCTAGAAAAACCGATCCCCCGGGGGCTGCCTAAATTGGCCAAAGTCAAGCTAAGCTAACCTGACTTCACCAACTGGACGCGATTTTTTCGATTTTCGGGGCGTCTGATCGCGACAAGCGCTTGATTTTGCAGAGCTGAGATTTGCTAAAACGCCTGTAGTGCCGACCAAGCTTCTTGCGCGGCCGCGGGCGAGGCGCGAGTCTTCGTCATGTTTTTGCGCGCCAAGATTCGCCACAAGGACGGCAAGGCTCATCGGGCATGGTCGGTTGTGGAGAGCCGGCGCGTTCATGATGGTCGCGTGGTTCAGCGGCAAGTGCTGTATCTTGGAGAGATCAACGACAGCCAGAAAGCGGCGTGGAGCAGGGCGATTGAGGTCTTCGATGAAGGCGCCGGGCAACCCAAACAGATTGCGTTGTTTCCCGAGGATCGTGTTGCCCCGGCGCTCGATTGCGATGTGGTGTCGATCCGATTGAGCGAGATGCGATTGCGTCGGCCTCGTCAGTGGGGTGCCTGCTGGATGGCCACTCTTCTGTGGGATCAGCTGCGATTGGACGAGTTCTGGTTTGCGGCGCTGCCGCCCTCGCGCGAAGGGACAAACTGGCTGAACGTCCTGAAGACGTTGGTCGGCTACCAGTTGATTTCTCCCGGCAGCGAATGGAGATTGCATAGGCATTGGTTCGAGCATAGCGCGATGGGCGATTTACTCGGCGAGGACTTGGCGCTCGTGCAACCGAACAATCTGTATCGTTGTCTGGATAAGCTCACCGCGCACAAACAAGCAATGTTCACGTTCCTGGGCGAGCGCTGGAAAGATCTGTTTCAGGCCGATTTCGAGGTGCTGTTGTATGATCTGACCAGCACCTATTTCGAATGCGATCCGCCCGGCGCTGGGATGCGGAAATTTGGCTACAGCCGCGACAAGCGTTCCGATTGCGTGCAAGTCGTGATCGCGCTGATCGTCACGCCGGATGGTTTTCCATTGGCCTACGAAGTCATGGACGGCAACACCTCGGACAAGACGACACTGAAGGAGTTTCTGGCCAAGATCGAAAAGCAATACGGCAAGGCCAAACGCACATGGGTGATGGATCGCGGCATTCCGACTGAGGAAGTGTTGGCCGAGATGCGAAATTCAAAAACGCCGATCCATTATCTGGTTGGCTCGCCGCGAGGACGGCTCACGCAACTCGAGAAGGCGTTTTTGACGAAACCGTGGGAGGACGTGCGCGAGAGCGTGCGGGTCAAACTGATCGAACACGAAGAAGAGATGTATGTTTTCGTTCGCAGCGAAGGCCGACGCGACAAGGAGCAATCGATGCGGCGGCGGCGATTGAAAAAACTGATCAAGCGCCTGCGCGAACTGCAACAGCAAAACCTGACGCGCGACGAACTATTGCTCAAACTCGGCGCGGCCAGGAAAGAGGCGGGCAAGGCCTATGCGCTACTGGTCATCTACACGCCGACGAAGGATCAGCCCGTCACATCAGAAACATTCCACTTCGCACTAGACCGGAAGAAATTGCGACAGGCCCGGCGGCGCGAAGGCGGCTATTTGCTGCGCTCCAATATCAAGAGCGATGATCCCGGCTATCTGTGGCGCCTTTATCTGCAATTGGTCGAGGTCGAGCAGGCGTTCAAGGAGTTGAAGAGCGATCTGTCGATCCGCCCCATCTATCACCAGCTCGAAACCCGAATTGAAGCCCATATTTTCATTGCGTTTCTGACCTATTGTCTATTCGTCACGCTGAAGCAGCGGCTGAAGACGCTGGCGCCGGGCCTGACGCCGAGGGCCGTGCTCGAAAAACTCGCCGCCATGCAGATGATCGATGTTGAACTGCCCACGACGGACAATCGGGTGGTCGTCCTGTCCCGTTATACGGAGCCAGAGAAGGATCTGTTGCTCCTGCTTCGACAGTTGCAGATCCAACTTCCTGCTCAATCGCCGCCGAAAATCAAAGCCCGGAACAATCGCGAAGTCGCGTGAGCGATCACCCCCTGTAGTGCCGACCTTTGGGGCTGTGTCCCAGGGATTTCAGTATCTTGGCGTCACCCACCCCCCTCAGTTGGTGAAGTCGGGTTAAGTTCTTGGCTCGCGCTCGATGCGCCGTTGGCCGCCATGTCTGCGCCTTCCTCGATCCGATGATGCAGCTCGGTTCTGCGCCCGGACTGGAGGGCTTGCCGGGACTCGTCATGAGAGCGCGCCAGCCAGGTCGGCGGG
>DASYSQ010000049.1:0-3289 GCA_036003145.1 Pseudolabrys sp. | reverse complement strand
CGTCTTGCCCGAAGCGCGAGATGAGGTCGTCGCGGTGACGCCACACGGCGTCACGCCATTCCGCGGCATTGCGCGAAAAATCATCGATAGCAGCGGCGATTTCATCGACCGCCCCGGCCGCGACACCAACCCCGACGCTGAGACCGTCGAGGTGGCCGTCGATCCCGGTTCCGCGCGTATAAAGCACCGGGACGCCGGCCAGCAGCGCCTCGAGATAAACCATCCCGAAGGTCTCGTTCACGCTCGGCAGCAGGAGGGCCACGTATTCCGGCAATTCATCGATAATTTGCGCGTGCGGCTGGGCGCCGCGAAATCTGATGCGGCTGGCGCAGCCTGCCGCCACCGCGAGCTGTCGTATTTCGAGGTCAACTCGCTCGTTGCTCCACCCGAACACATCCAAGGTCAAGTCGGGATGCTTCTTTGCAGCGATCGCCAACGCAGAAATGAGCCAATGAAAGCCTTTCTTGCGATACACATTGAGGTCGAGAATCGAAACAAATCGCTGGCCGGACGGGACCCGGATCGGTTTTCCCGCGCGTCCGCCGGGCACCAGATTCGGCAGCGGCCTGATCTTCTTGCCGACACCTGGTGCGGTTTGCTTCAATTCTGCAACGAACCACATCGACACGGCAAAGATGATGCGCGCGTCGCGCGCCACACGCTTGATCAGCGGCCTGTAGCTTGGCTTGAAGCGGACAATCTTGGTTTCGGCCTCTCCGCGCAGCGACGCAACGAAGGGGAGTGCCAATCGGCGCGCCAACAGCCAGGCAACAATGCCCTCGAAACAGAGCTTGTGCGCATGAATGACCTGTGGAGTGATTTGTTCCTTGGCAAGCAAAGATTGAATACGGCGGGCGGCGAGGAGCATTGACGCGAAATGGCCGATGCCGAGCGGCAATCCCCAGTAACTGAAGGCATAAACGCGGGCGACGTCGACCTGCGGGTCCTTGCGAAGATAAGTGCGCCAAGGATTTGGGTGCCGCTTGAGAGACACGACGACATGCTCGAAGCTTGGAGTCGCCGCTATGAGGTTGCGTACCGCCGGCGTCGTGCGATTGCGGAACGAGTCCGGATAGTCGGCCGAAAGATGCAGGATCACAGGCCTGCCCAATGCGTTTGCAGTCGCCGATCTGTCCATGGACGGGAACCCGAAGACCTGCATTAGACGCAACTGCGCTCGTTCAAATTCTGTATCCTTCCCACCACTGACGCGCGACCCGCCCTAGAAATATCCAATTGCCGAGGAGATAGCGGCGCCACAACCTGGTGGGCTCCTGCATCAGGCGAAACAGCCATTCGAGCCCCTGCGCTTGCATCCATGCCGGCGCGCGAGTGACACCCTCCGACGCAAAATCGAACAGCGCCCCGACCGCGAAAGCGAGCCGGCAACCCGTGGCCGCCAGATTTCGTGAAATCCAGATTTCCTGCGTTGGATTTCCGAGCGCAACCAGCAAGAGGTCGGCGCCGGACTGTTTGATCTGCGCGGTGACGATCGTGTCCATCGTATCGGCGAAATAGCCATGGTGAACGCCAACGACGCGATGGCGGCTTCCCGGCGGCACGAGAGCGCGGGCCGCGCGTTCGGCAACGCCAGGCTTTGCGCCAAGAAGAAAGATTTTGAAAGTGCGACGCGTCGCGGCAAGGTAACCCGGCACAAAGTCCGTGCCGTTGAGATTGTCAGGGAAGCGCCAGCGATAGAGCAGTCGGCTCGCCAGCGCGACACCGATACCGTCATTGAGGACCAGGAGTTTGCCGAATTCCTCGCGCGCCACCTCGTTGGAGCTGGCAGTGTTGAGGGCGTGAGCGTTGGCGAAGCCAACGCCGGTTGGCGCTGGACCATCGTAGAGCCGATCGATGGTTTCAACGGCTTCACTCCGCCGCAAGACCTGGATGTCAATACCGAGAATCCTCTGGATCGAATGTCCGGCGGCCCGCTCGTAAACCGCATCGAAACGGTTGACCGCGAATTTCCAGTCGAACGGCTTGGCGGCTTCGATCGCCTTCTGGCGGCACTGGTCGTAATTTGTGCTCCAGGCTGTCCAAGCGGCAAGAAACGTCGCAACTGCCTTGTCTGGATGATCGAAATCCACAATAACGCCGACCTCTGCGGCTTCGACGATGTCGCCGAATGACCTTATGTCGCTGAGCAACGGCATCAGTCCCGCCGACAAGCCCTCGATTGCCGCAATTCCGAAAGCCTCATATTCCGATGCGCTGGCGAACACCGAGCTTCGCGACATCGCCCGCCGGAGTTCGTCGTCACTTGGGCGGACCATGATTTCCACGGCTTGGCTCGCGTCGGCCTCTTCCGCGAGGCTGCGTATATCGGTCTCGCACAGATCCGCTTCGGAGCCCGCAATCACCAGTTCCCACGCCGGATCGCGCTGCCGAAGCGCCGCGACGAATGCGATCAGTCGATCAAGCCGCTTGTTTGACGAAAACCGATTGATGGCGATGATTCTCTTGCATGGATCTTCGGCGCTTGCTCCCAAGAACTTCTCCACGGTGACCCCGTTGTTCCACCACACTGCGCCCCGCGGTCTGATCCGTTGGAACAGCTCGTGATCATGTCGGCTGACGTTTATCACCGCGCGATACGCCCTCAGCAGGACACGAGTAACGGTATGGAAGTAGATCAGCTTCAGACGGGCGGCAAAACGCGTGTGGAAGAACGCGCCATGCGGCGTGACGACGAGCGGTTGCCGGTGCCACGGTGAGGTCAGCGCCAGGAAATCGAAGAAGAAGTCGATCGCATGCACGTGCACGATGTCAGCGCCCTTGATGTGGCACAGCACCGTGGGTGCAATCGGATAGCGACGGGAACCCCGATATGGGAGCCGCACCACGTCGATGCCTTCAATATTTTCACGTGCGGGCAGAACGAGGTCTGGCCTTGCAAAGTCGCGATTGAGTGTGATGACCCGCACTTGGTGGCCGCCACTGAGCTGGGCCCTCGCAAGATTGTGAACAACATTTTCCAGTCCACCAACCGCCGGGGTGAACTGCCGGGTCACATGCGCGATCCTCATTGGCTTAGTGGTACATGCGTGACGGTGTTGGGATGCGGCATAAGGGTGACGTTGCGGTTCTTCGTTTCCCCAAGCTTTAGAAATTGTCTTTGTTCCCCGCGCCATCGAAAAACATTCCGTCGTCATATTTCCTATCTCGGCTTCGCGTTCTTGCATAAAGCGCGCCACCTCGACGAAGAGTGTGATGATACCGGGCCAAGAGCTGTGTCTTCAGCGACGTGGCATGTGAGGCTGTTATCGATCGCTCCTCTCGCAAAAGT
>DASYSQ010000048.1:0-41737 GCA_036003145.1 Pseudolabrys sp. | reverse complement strand
TGCCGGCCTTTTCCATGTCATAGAGCCGGTGCACGCCGGTGGTGGTTTCCTCGGAGACGCCCTTGATGCTCCTGGCGACCTCGGCGAACCAGCCTTTCGGTTTTTCCTTCAAAATACGCTTGATCAGCGCGAAGAAGACCTCTTCCTCTTCACTGTTGTGCTGATCGAGGAACGTCGTGTCGCCGTTCTCGGCACGCAGACCTAGATGCACGAACATCGTAGCGTCGCCGCCATCGTCGAGGATCATGTTGGGTGTGCCGCCGCCGTGCCATTCAAACAGCTTGGCGGTGTAGTCCCAGTAGTCCTTCAGGCTCTCGCCCTTGATCGCAAACACGGGAATGCCAGCGGCGGCGATCGCCGCTGCGGCGTGGTCCTGAGTTGAATAAATGTTGCAGGAAACCCAGCGCACGTCGGCACCGAGCGCCACGAGCGTCTCGATCAGTACCGCGGTCTGGATGGTCATGTGCAGCGATCCGGCGATGCGAGCGCCCTTGAGCGGCTTCTTGGGGCCGAATTCCTCGCGGGTCGCCATCAGGCCGGGCATTTCAGTTTCGGCGAGCGAGATTTCCTTGCGGCCGAATTCGGCGAGCGAGATGTCCTTGACGATGTAGTCGCCGGCTTTGGCTTTCGGCTGGGCAGCAGTCATGGCGGTCCTTGGTCAGTAGGGGTTGCTTGGCTGGGCGTGCCTATAACAGCCCGCCGCCAGCGCTGCAATGCATATATAAAGAATTCTTTATGTAGTAAAAGCGACGGGAAACTCCCAATTTTGGAATTTCCGGCCGCCTTTCAGCGGGAAAAAGCTCCAGCTCCGGCGGCGGGTCGGACTGCGAAATTATTTTACGTGGTGCCGCGCAACCGAAAAATACAACTCATCGGCGAGCGCAATTGAAAATCTTATTGCTCAGCTTTGGTCGTCCGATCGGCGGATGGGTATCGGACGGACGTCAGTCTTCTTCGCCAAATCCACCGGCCACTAGCTTGCATAACGTCTCGACCGCTACGGTAGCGTCCTTGCCGATTGCCTTGATGGTGATGGTGATGCCCGGGCCAGCGGCCAGCATCATGAGCCCCATGATTGAGGTGCCCCCGACAGTCTCGTGGCCGCGGGTGACGGTGATGGCGGCGTCAAATTGTTCGGCGGTCTGCACGAATTTCGCGGAGGCGCGGGCGTGCAAACCTTTCTTGTTGACGATCGCAACTTCGCGCACGACGGGGGTGTCGTCCGCTGACGCGCGGCCGCTCATTTACCGTTGAGAACCCGGCTGGCAATTGTGCAGTATTTGCGTCCAGCCTCCTGCGCGGCGGCGACCGCATCTTGCAACGGGCAAATCTCGCGGATTTTGGCGAGCTTGATCAACATCGGTAGATTGATACCGGCGAGAACTTCGACCTTGGGTTGGCTCATAACCGAGATGGCAAGGTTGGAAGGCGTCCCGCCAAACATGTCGGTGAGGATAGCAACCCCTTCGCCGCTATCCACGCGCTTGACAGCATCGAGGATGTTTTTGCGGCATTGCTCAACGTCGTCATCGGGGCCAATCGTGATTGCCTCGATCTGACGCTGGGGCCCCACCACATGCTCCAGCGCTGAGCGGAACTCGATAGCGAGCCGCCCGTGGGTTACAAGTACGAGGCCGATCATCCCTAACTCCTCGCCGGCGCTACGCTGCACCGCACGAAAGGGCGCACATTCACGCCCATCTGAAGGCCCATTGCAAGGGCTTCCATCGCTATATAAGCGTTCTGTTGCACTGCGGAAAGACGGGGCCAAAGGGGGCTCGGAATATGCTTTTTCGGCGGCCGCGATCCTATGCCGGGTGTGGTTAATTTTCCTCGATCAGATCGAGGGTGCCGGGGTAGCCAACTGCCGGGCGTGGGTCAATGACCCGCCGGGGGGATACGCAAAGCCGCCAATACCAGCGGCAACGGCGCCGTTTCCGCTGCAACCCCAAGACGCGGAAGGGTAATCCCGTCGATTGTAATGCTGTCGGCGCTTTCCCCGGGAGTCCGGGTGGCGTCTGCGGCCGCGAGATCGACGACCAGCCCCACGACGGCGACCGGCTCGAATTCGATCCGCCGGATACCGAGGCCGTGGATCTCGACCATGCCTTCCAGCGGTTGCGCTGGACGCGCGAGCAGCCGTCCCGAATGGCATTCGAGGTGTGTGCGGTCGTCGGCAACCAACCTCGCGAAGGGTAACAGGCCCTCCGTGGCCGCCGTTACGAGGTTCCACGCAAGGCGCGATTTGCCGGAACCGGATGGACCGCGGATCAGCGCCGCCTTGGCGCCGACGAGCACGGCGGAAGCGTGAATGGTCGGGTTGGCGGCCGCCATTACGTTGCCGGCAGCCGCACCACAAAGCGGGCACCAAGCACGCGCGGGGCCTCGCCGCCGCCCGCGACGCTGGCGCGATTCTCCACCCGGATGGTGCCGCCATGGGCCTCCATGATCTGCTTGGAGATCGACAGACCCAAACCGGAGTTTTGCCCGAAGCCTTGTTCCGGCCGGTCGGTGTAGAAGCGCTCGAAGATCTTATCGAGCGCTTCTGGCTGGATGCCCGGCCCGTCATCGTCGACCACAATCTCCACCTCGCTTTTGAGCCGGCGGCAGGTAATTCGCACCGTGCCTCCAGCCGGCGAGAACGAGCGTGCATTGTCGACGAGATTGCTGACGACCTGGCCAAGCCGGGAGTCGTGCCCCGGCACCTTGAAATTTGACAGCGGGCCGCCTTCGAAACTCAGAGTTACGTTGACGTCGTCCGTACGGATTTCATTGGCGGCCTTGACCAGCGCGTCGAGCAGTTTGGCGAGGTCGACCGGCGCGGCTTCCTGCCGCTGCAATTCTGCATCCAGCCGGCTGGCGTCAGAGATATCCGAGATCAGGCGGTCGAGCCGCCTGACGTCATGCTCAATCACAGCAAGCAGGCGCTGACGGCTTTGCTCCGACTTGGCGAGCGGCAGGGTCTCCACCGCAGAGCGCAGCGAGGTGAGGGGGTTACGAAGTTCGTGCGCGACATCGGCAGCGAAGCTTTCGATTGCCTCGATACGGGTATAGAGCGCGTTCGTCATATCGCGCAGCGCACCGGACAAGTCCCCGATTTCGTCGCGCCGTCGTGTAAAATCCGGAATCTCCACGCGCGTACGAATACGCCGGCGGACGCGTTCGGCGCCGTCGGCGAGTCTGCGGACAGGCCCGGCGATCGTGCCGGCGAGGAGCATGGAGAGCACGACCATGACGCCTGCCGCCACGAAGAACACCTTGACGATGGCGAGGCGCTCCGCTTCGACCATATCGTCGATGTCGGCGCCTTGCGTCGACAGCATGAGTGCGCCGCGCACAGCACGGAAGCGTTGCACCGGTACCGCAACCGAAACGATCACTTCGCCGCGGTCGTTGACCCGCACCATACTCGCGTGAGCGCCGTTGAGTGCCTGCGAGACTTCCTGGTAGCCCTTGCCGTTCTCCGGACCCAGCTCGTTGTAGAGCGGAAGGTCGCCGCGGCCGAACCAGCGTCGCAGGGCGATGAATGCCCGCTCCATCAAGCCAGGCTTGTCCGCGCTCGGAGGTGGAAGATCGAAGCGCAGCACGTCGCCGCGTCCGTAGAGATTGCGGCTGTCGAGAATAAGCACGCCATCGCGATCGTAGATGCGCGCGCGCGTCTTCGTCGGCGAAACGAGACGGCGCAGAAGCGGGGCAACCCGCTCCGGATTGATCGGAAACTCGATGCCGGAGAGCGAGTCATCCGCCGGGCCATAGCTTTCGCCCGCCTGCAGTTCCAGCAGGCGTTCGGGATCGATCGTAATGGAATCGGTTTCGACGGTGGCGGATGCCGCAATCGCGCCGGCAATGATTTCGCTCTGCGTCAGCAGACTTTGCACGCGCGCGTCGATCAATCCCGCGCGGAATTGCGAGAGGTAGAGCACGCCGGTGACCAGTGCGACGAGTCCGGCAAGATTGAGGAAAACGATGCGCCTGGTGAGACTGGAAAAACTTTGCGAGACGAAGAAATGCCAAACCGAGCGCGTCACGCGCCGTACAGCACCGTCTTGCCTGAGCGGTGGACGAGCGCTTTCCGCGCCGGGCCGTTCGGCTTCGGCGTTCTGCGCGACAAGTTCCGCGGTTCGATCGAGCACGTCGTTCAATCCAGCCGGGTTGACCGTGGGTCTCAAATAGACCCGGGATTTTACCGCAAGCCGGGACGCTCCGTCAGGCCGCCCAGGTCGGCCGCGACATAAAGAATACGTTATTCCTTAAAGCGATATCCGACGCCATAGAGCGTCTCGATCATCTCGAAATCGTCGTCAACGACCTTGAATTTCTTGCGCAGGCGCTTGATGTGGCTGTCGATTGTCCGGTCGTCGACATAAACCTGGTCGTCATAGGCGGCATCCATCAGCGCGTTGCGGCTCTTAACCACTCCGGGGCGGGTTGCGAGGGCCTGAAGGATGAGAAACTCGGTGACCGTGAGGGTGACCGGCTCACCCTTCCACGTGCAAGTGTGGCGCTCGGGGTCCATGCGGAGCAGGCCGCGCTCCAGCACCTTGGCGGAATCAATTTCCTTTGGCGGTGTGCCGTCTTTCGGGCTGGAGCGGCGCAGCACAGCCTTCACGCGTTCGACCAGGAGCCGCTGCGAGAACGGTTTGCGGATGAAGTCGTCAGCGCCCATCTTGAGGCCGAACAGTTCGTCGATCTCTTCATCCTTGGAGGTGAGGAAGATGACGGGAATGTCGGTCTTTTGGCGCAGCCGCCTCAATGTCTCCATGCCATCCATACGCGGCATTTTGATATCGAGGATCGCCAGATCCGGCGGCGAAGTCTTGAAACCGTCCAGCGCCGAAGCACCGTCGGTATACGTCATGATGCGGTAACCCTCTGCTTCAAGGGCCATCGAGACCGATGTCAGGATATTGCGGTCATCGTCGACGAGAGCGATTGTCGGCATGGAGCCCCTCTTCCGTGACGTCCCGCGAGTTTTGAACCCCATAAACGGGGTCTGAAATGTGGCCTCTTTGCAACAACTATGTGATTCGGTAGCGATTTCAACCCCGAGGGCCGAAAACGCTGCGGCTTCAGGACCGTACCGTTAAAACGTGAGCAGCCAAAGCAATGAAACCGAATAATACCTTTGATCCCGGCCTGGCGGCAAAGAAACTGCTGCGCGAAGGCCGATCGGGGGCGCTTGCGACCCTGCTTGCCGGCTCAGGCGATCCCTATTGCTCGCTGGTGAACGTTGCGACGGCCGTCGACGGTGCCCCGCTCCTCTTGCTGTCGAAACTCGCATTGCACACCAAAAACCTCCTGGCTGATGCGCGCGTGTCGCTGATGCTCGATGAGCGCAAGGAGGGCGATCCACTTGAAGGCGCGCGCGTCATGCTGATGGGAACATGCGCGAAGGATTCCGATCCGTTATCAGGTCCGGCTTATCTACGACGCCACCCGGAGGCCGGAATGTTCGCGAACTTTGCCGACTTCGCGTTCTATCGGATGGAGATTGCTCGCGCGCATCTCGTCGCCGGCTTCGGCCGCATTGTGGACCTCAAGCCGCAGGACGTGCGGACTGATATTTCCGATGCGAGGGCGCTCGTCGAGTCGGAGGTTGATGCGATCGCGCACATGAATGCTGATCATGCCGACGCTTGCCGGCTCTATGCCACCAGACTGCTTGGCGCGTCTGATGGCGATTGGCGCTGCGTCGGAATTGATCCTGAAGGCCTCGAATTGCAGAAAGGACGAACAGCGCTGCGGTTGCCTTTCCCTCAGCGGGTTACCGGACCCGGCCCGCTGCGCGCTTTGCTCAAGCAGCTGGCCGATCAAGCGCGCGCCAGCTGAGCGCGGGCGGCGGCCCACTTTTTCACGGCCCGCACGTGCCGGCCGGTGTTTGCCTTGTCGTCAAGCTCGCCCGGATGAGTCAGACTGCGCTTAGCAACAAGGTCCGGGAGTGAGACGATGCGTAAAATCCTGCTTTCGATTTTTCTGAGCGCCGCTGCAATTCCTGCAATGAGTCCCACAATGGCCGGAGAACCGATCGTATTACGTGAGATGGGTTCTTTCCATATCGGTGGGCGCGTTGTGGAGATATCCGGCAAGCCCGTGAAAGAGCTCGTGCTCGGCGCCGGCGGGGTTCCGGCCAAGATCGATCCGAACGGGCTTTATCAGGTCGAGCAGATGTATGTGCAGTATTTCCTGCCGCAGAACCGCAAGGGCAAGTATCCACTGCTGATGTGGCACGGCGGCGGTCTCACCGGCGTCACCTACGAGACCACGCCCGACGGCCGTGAGGGTTGGATGAACATGTTCGTCCGCAAAGGCTGGGACGTTTACAACTCGGATGCGGTCGAGCGCGGCCGTTCCGGTTTTGCGCCGCCCGATGTGTGGAACAGCGAACCGAATTTTCTCACCAAGGCCAATCCGTTCGAACGCTTCCGCATCGGGGAGGGGCCCGGCTCGTGGAATGCCGACCCCGCAAGAATGAAAGTGATCCCCGGCAATCAGTTTCCAGTCGAGGGATATGATAATTTCACCAAGCAGATTGTGCCGCGCTGGACCAACACCGACGCAGCGATCATCGCCGCCTACACCGCGCTGGTCGACAAAATTTGCCCGTGCGTGCTGCTGTTCCACAGCCAGGCTGGCGGCTTCGGCTTCACGGTAGCGCAGTCGCGGCCCGACAAGATCAAGGCGATCGTCGCAGTTGAGCCGGCGGTGGCCGGTGATAAGGCCAAAGCCGGCGCGCTGAAAAATATACCGACGCTGGTGGTCTACGGCGATAACATCCCGCTCGACAGCCGCTGGCCGAAAATGCGCCAGCTTGGCGTTGATTATGCCGAGGCCGTGCGCTCCGCGGGTGGCAGCGTGGACATGGTTAACTTGCCCGAGGTCGGTATCAAGGGAAATTCCCACATGCTGATGATGGACAAGAACAATGGTCAGATTGCCGACCTAATTCAGAAGTGGCTTACAGATAAGGGAATGGTCGAGTGATTGGAGCGGGCTGAATTCTTGGACGGCTCAGTTTCCTTTCTAGTTTTTGCCGCCCAAGGCATTGGTGCAGCGCAATGTCGACCGGCAACCTTGCATGGCATTTCTGCTTGGCATTTCTGGGCCGTTGGTGCATATGCTCGCGCGCTTTGGAACGAGGGGCTATACTGAGATTTATAGCCGCATAGGGCCTAACGGCCCGCAAGCTTTGGCTGGAAGCGGCCCGCCTGTTGGGAGGAATCGCGTGCAAGAGCAGGGCGTGAGGAACGGTGCCTACGGCGCCGACAAATTCGGCTTCAAAAATCTGGCGGAGGTACGCTGGAACCTGGCGGAGCCGACACTCTATGAGTACGCCATCTCAGCGGGAGAAGCGTCGCTGGTCGCCGGCGGTGCACTTTGCGCCGAAACCGGCCATCACACCGGCCGCAGCCCGAAGGACAAACATACCGTCGTCGACGATCTCACACGCGATTCAGTCTGGTGGGACGGCAATCGCAAGATGTCGAAGGAGAACTTCGACAATTTGCTTGCGGACTTCCTCAAGCATGCCGAGGGCAAAAAACTCTTTGCGCAGGATCTCTACGGTGGGGCCGACCCGAAATACCGGATCAAGACGCGCATCTATACCGAACTCGCCTGGCACTCCCTTTTCATTCGTCAGCTGCTGATCCGTCCTGAGCGCGCCGATCTCGCAGGTTTCGTTCCCGATCTCACCATTCTCGATTTCCCCTCGTTCGCGCCCGATGCCAAACGCCACGGTGGCCGCGAGGGCTCGGACACAATGGTTGCCATCGATTTCACCCGCAAGATTGTGCTGATCTGCGGCTCGTCCTACGCGGGCGAGATGAAGAAGTCTGTGTTCACGACGCTCAATTTCTACCTGCCGGCCCAGAACGTTGTGCCGATGCATTGTTCGGCCAATGTCAGTCACCAGGACGAAAGTGCGCTTTTCTTCGGCCTCTCCGGTACCGGCAAGACTACGCTCTCGGCCGATCCCGACCGCATTCTGATCGGCGACGACGAAACAGGCTGGGGTCCGGACGGCATCTTCAATTTTGAAGGGGGCTGCTACGCCAAGACCATCAAGCTCTCGCAGGAAGCGGAGCCGATGATCTGGGATGCGACCAACCGCTTCGGCACGGTACTGGAGAATGTGGCGTTCGATCCGGTCACACGCGTTCCTGATTATGACGACGGCTCGAAGACCGAGAACACGCGCTCAGCCTATCCTTTGGACTTTATCCCGAACGCATCGCGCTCGGGCCGCGCCGGACATCCGAAGAACATCATCATGCTCACCGCAGATGCCTTTGGCGTGATGCCGCCGATCGCGAAGCTCACGCCGACGCAGGCGATGTACCACTTCCTGTCGGGCTACACAGCAAAGGTTGCCGGCACTGAAAAAGGGCTGGTCGGCGTGCAGCCGGAATTCTCGACCTGCTTCGGGGCGCCATTCCTGCCGCGGCATCCTTCGGTCTATGCAAACCTGCTGCGCGACTACATCAACAAGCACAAGGTCGACGTCTGGCTGGTCAATTCCGGCTGGACCGGCGGTAAATACGGTGTCGGCCGTCGCATGCCGATCAAGGCGACGCGCGCGCTGGTGACCGCCGCGCTCGACGGTTCACTCAAGAATGCCGATTTCCGTACGGATCCCTATTTCGGGTTCTCCGTGCCGACGTCTGTCCCGGGTGTCGAACCGCATTTGCTGAACCCCTTCAAGACCTGGAAGGACAAGGCTGAGTTCGACAAAACCGCGCGCGACCTGGTCGCGATGTTCCAGAAGAACTTCGCCAAGTTCGAACAGCACGTTACGCCGGACATCAAGGCGGCGGCACCGGAAGTTCGCATCGCGGCGGAATAGCCGGCTCGTCGGTTCTGCGTCGTCATCGGGAGTATGCGAGACCCGCCATGCCGCGTTATTATTTTCATCTCACCGACGGCGATCAAGTTTTGACCAACCACAAGGGCGTTGACCTGCCGGGCAATGCCGCCGCACGCGCTGATGCGGTCGTGTTCGCGCGCGGCCTCAAACACGGCGCAGTCATGCCGGGTTGGGACTGGGCGGGCTGGTTCGTCGCCATCGTGGATGAGCATGGACGCAAGGTCGACGAGGTACCGATCGCCGATGTTTGAGCGATATCGGCGGGCTCAGACCGCGCACCAATTTTGTATCAGCCGGGAATAAATTTCGGTCGCCTGTTCGATGCGCGACACGACGCAATATTCGTCGGTTTGATGGGCCAGTTCCAGTTCGCCAGGTCCGATGATCGCTGTCGGTGGTGCCCCGATCGCCGGCGTCAGAACAGAAGCGTCCGTAAAGTAAGGCGCTGCCGCAATCTCATCGCCGAAACCGGCAACATCATGCGCGATGCGGAAAGCCTCGCCGATCCAGGGATCGCTCGGACTGGTCCAGACGCTTTGCGCATCGAGAAGCGTGCCAAGCGCTATTTGATCGCCGAGATAACTTACCAGTTGATCACGGATCGTCGCGTGGCTCTGTCCCGGGATTGTGCGGATGTCGATGCCAATGGCGGCGCGGTCCGGTACCGAATTGATGTTCAGGCCTCCGTGGATCGTGCCGACGTTGAGGGTAGGCCCGCCAAGGATGTCGTGCCGGGCGAAATTGAAATCGAAATCCTGCAGCGCAGTGGCCGCGCGTGCCGCCTTGTAAACGGCGTTGACGCCTTTTTCAGGCATCGAGCCGTGCGCAGTCACTCCTGTTGTCACCGCCTCGAGCCATAGCGCTCCCTTGTGACCGACGAGCAACCGGTTGCCCGTCGGTTCCGCCACGACGAGTGCGCCAACCTGGGGAAGGGGTGTCGTGCCACGAGCAAGTGCAGCGGCTCCGGTGCAGCCCGTTTCTTCGCCGGCCGTGATGAACAGCACGACACCGGGTGTTCCCGTCAACCGGCCGGCCAGCTCATTGCAGGCCGTTACAAAAGCGGCGACGCCGCTTTTCATATCGGACGAGCCGCGGCCATAGAGCCTGCCGTCAGCGATCTCGGCGGCCAGCGGATCGACGGACCAAGGCTGGGCGCCGAGCGGCACGGTATCCAGATGCCCGGTAAAGCCGAGCGGCAATTTTCCAGCCGTGCCGCCGATGCGCGCGACGAGCTGCGCCCGCCCTTCACCAAAGGGAACAAGCTCGACGGCGAAGCCCGCACTTTCAAGCAAGGACGCCAGCCGTTCCGCGCACGCACGCTCGGCGCCGGGCGGATTGATCGTTTTGAACCGGACCAGGTCTTGCGTCAGTTCGACTGAAGACTGCATGGCTTATCCGAAATAAGCATTACGTACGTCTTCGCGCGCTGCAAGGTCTGCCGGTGTGCCGCTTGCGGCCACGCGACCTTTCGACAGCACGAAGCCGTAATGAGAAATTGCGAGCGTCTGATGCATATTCTGCTCGACGAGAAGCACCGTGATCCCGCTTTCATTGATGCTGCGGATGATGTTGAAATTCTCCTTCACAAGCCGCGGCGAAAGGCCGAGCGACGGCTCGTCGATGAGAAGCAGTTTTGGCGCGCACATGAGGCCGCGCCCAATCGATACCATCGCTTGCTCTCCGCCGGACATGGTGCCTGCAAGCTGGGTGCGTCGTTCGGCCAGTCTTGGGAAAAGGCGCAGGATATCGGCAAGACGTTCCGATCTGGCCTTGTCCGAGCGCTCCTGATAGGCGCCGACCCGCAAATTTTCTTCCACCGTGAGTTTGGGGAAAACCTTGCGCCCCTCCGGGATACAGGCAATTCCAGCGGAAATGATCCGGTGCGTCGGCAAATGTGTGATGTCGGCGCCGTTGAATACAATGCGACCCGCGCGTGGTGGCGTCAGTCCAAGGATAGAACGAACCAGAGTCGTCTTGCCTGAACCGTTGGAGCCAAGCAGGCAAGTGATGCGACCGGCCTCGACTTTGAGCGAGACGCCCTGCAATACGTCGGCCTTGTCATACGCCGTATAGACACCTTCGATTTCAAGAGTGGCGGTCATCATGCCACCCCGAGATAGGCTTCTTGGACCTGCGCGTCGGCGGCAACTGCGCGGTAGGGACCTTCGGCGATCTTGCGGCCGAAGTTCAGGACGGCGCAGCGGTCTGTGATACGCTCGATCACGCCCATCTCGTGCTCGACAATGATGATCGACAGGTTTTTGTTGTGCGCGCGTACCAACAGAATGTCGTCCATCAGTTCGGCGGTTTCCTCATGTGTCATGCCGGCGGAGGGTTCGTCGAGCAGCAATAGCTTGGGTGCGCCGATCAGCGCGCGGCAGATTTCGATACGACGGCGATCGATCATGGGCAGACCGGCAACCGGCTCGAACAGACGATCGGCGAGCGCAGGTTCGAAAATTTCGACAAGCGCGCGTGCGGCTGCATAACTTTCCTCGAACTCGCGCTTGAAATCGCCACGTCGGACCAGGTTGAACCAAAGCCCCTGATTGAGTCGTTTGTGGTTGCCGATCATGATGTTGTCGAAGATCGATAGCGGCAGCGACAAACGCGAGCGCTGGAATGTGCGGGATATCCCCGCCTGGTAGACTGCGCGTCCGCTCGCATTGGTAACGTCAGCGCCGTCGAAACTGACCTGTCCGGCGTCGGCGCTGTAGATTCCGGTAACGACGTTGAAAAACGTGGTTTTTCCGGACCCGTTCGGGCCGATCAGGCCAAGGATTTCGTTCGGGGCCACGGCCAGATCAAGCCCATCGAGCGCCAGCACGCCGCCGAAATGCTTGGTCAGATTGCGCGCTTCAAGCAACGCACTCATGACCGCCACCCCGGAAAGTAGCGACGCACCGGTCGCGGCAGCAGTCCCTCCGGCCGGAACAACAGCACCGCAATGACCATCAGGGCATAGAGCAAAAACCGGTATTCCTGAATGGTTTGCAGTTTTTCGGGCACGACCACGACAATGATCGTCGCCACTATCAGCCCCCACGGGTTGCCGATGCCACCGAGAAGCAAAATCGAAACGAGAATGAGCGAGTCGGCGAACGTGTAGTTATTGGGCGCGACGAATCCGCCGACCATGCCGAACAGCGCGCCAGCAATGCCGATAAGAAAATTGCCGATCAGAAAGGCCGTGATCTTCCAGCGTACGATATCGAGGCCGAAGCAATTTGCAGCTGTCTCGTCGAGCCGCAACGCGTCGAGATTGAGGCCGATCCAGGATCGCTCAAGCCGCCGTACCAGTACGAACGCCCCGACGAGCAGCAGCAGGCTGACCACGAAATAGTTCATGTAAAACGACAGCGAGATTTTGCCGATTTCGATATTGTCATTGAACGACCAGCCGAGAATTTTCATTCCTTTGACCTGCATGCCCTGCGGGCCGCCGAGGACGTCGTTCACCTCAAGAAAGGTCTTGAACAGCAGCGCAAATGCGATGGTCACCACTGCGGCATAGTGTCCGCGCGTGCGCAGAACCGGCAGCAACAACAGCGAACCCACCAGTGCCGCCAGCAAGCCGCCGATCAACAGCACGAGAAGATGCGGCAGTGCCGTCTGTGCATTAAGTACGGCCGACGTATAGGCGCCGATGCCGAAGAACGACGCACCGGCGAAATTGAGGACGCCGGCATAGCCAAACTGGACGTTGAGTCCGAGCGTCGCTACCGAATACAGCAGTACGGTATTCACCAGCAGCAGCACGAAATGGTTATCGTGGAAAAATGCCGCTACGGAGAGGGCGGCGACAATTGCGCAACCGCCCAGCCCGTCCTCGTGATCGGCAAATGAGCTGCTTACGCTTTCGAGGAGACCGAGCCAGGCGGCAGCGATCCCTGCGGCAATGCCGGCAACGAGCAGTGTGAGGATCAATTTCTGTTGTTCTGCGGCAAGCAGTGCGATCAGGTAAATTGTTGCAATTGTGAGCGCGATCACGCCGGGCCACAGCGACGCGTGCGTTTTTTGGGCCACGGCTCTAGACCCGCTCACTGATCTTTTCACGGATTAGCCCGGTCGGCCTCCAGGCCATGATGGCGATGACGACGGCGAACGAGAAGACATCCTTATAAGCGCTGGCAAACGGCAGCAGCACGGTACCGACGATTTGCAACCCTGCGAACAGGAAGCCACCGAGAATGGCGCCATAGATGCTGCCGAGACCGCCGATGATTGCGGCGGAAAAGCCGACGACGCCGAGATAAAGACCGATGCCGAAATTTATCTCATTGTAGTAGAGCCCGTTCATGATGCCGGCGAAGGCAGCCAGTCCTGATCCGATGGCAAAGGTGATGAGCACAATGGCGGTGAAGTTAATTCCCATGGTGCGCGCGGTTTCCTCATCTTGTGCAACCGCGCGAATCGCAAGGCCCAGCTTGGTGCGGTTGAGCAAATATTGAAGTCCGACAATCACCAAACCGCCGGCAAAAAGCATCAGGACATTGTCGAGTCGCAGATTGAATTCGCCGAGATCCAATGAAGCGCGCGGCAGAAGCGCCGGAAAAGGTTTCGGGTTTGCGCCCTGCGGATAGAACAGCCGCACGCATTCGCGCAGGACCGTGCCAAGCATCAATGTAATAAGCAGGGTGTTGAGCGCCGGCGCCGATCGCAAAGGCATCACGAGATAGCGGGCGATCGCCATGCCGAGAAACGCCATCGCAAATACAGCCAACACGAGCATGACGACAAGCTCGAACCAGCTGGAATTGATGCCCAACGCGCGCAACCCGGCATAGGCCGCCAATGCAGTGAAAGCCCCGACGGTGAGCACGTCGCCATGCGAAAACTTGATGACGTCGAGCACTCCAAAGAACAGCGTGAAGCCGACTGCCACCAGTGCATACATCATGCCGAGCATCAGCCCGTTCATGACGTATTGGGCGAATACGCCTGCGTCCATGTTCGAGACTTCCCCGCGTCGTGTCCGGCGTTGGGCCGGGCATCCACGTCTTCACCCCTGCCGTCAGGACGTAGACGGCCGGACGAGCCCGGCCATGACGTTGTCGTTAATTCGCGAATTACTTCTGCCCGGGCAGCTTGCGCTTGCCGCCGGCATATTCGCTATCATCCCATTCCACGAACTTGCCGTCCTGCACCACGTACGTTGTGATGACCGGAACGGTATTCTGGCCGTGATCGTCAAAGGTAATTTTGCCGACGATTGAATCGCGATCCTTGACGTTGCCAAGCTCGGCGATGACTTTCTTGCGATCGGGTCCGACCTTCTCGATCGTGTCCAGGATCATGTCCATCGCGGCATAGGCGAAGGCGCCATACGCTTCCGGCGGATTGTCGTATTTCTGAGCGTTGTATTTGTCCATGAAGAACTTGCCGCCCGGCAGCTTTTCGGTCGGCGCTCCTTCGCGGAAGGCAAGCGTGCCTTCCGCCAGCGGTCCGAGACCCTGGATGTAGGCATCCGACACGATGCCTGAGGTGCCATCGAAGACGGCCTTGATGCCGAGCTTGTCCATCTGCGAGCGGATGCGCACGCCGATCGGAGTCAGTCCGCCGAAATAGATGACGTCGGGGTTGAGCGCCTTGATCTTGGTAAGCTCGGCGGTGAAGTCCTGCTGGTCGGCCGTCACACCGAAGGTGCCGACAATATTTGCCTTGCCGAGTTTTGCCAGCGCTTTGCTGAAATATTCGTTGTGTCCCTTGCCGTAATCGGTCGTGTCGTGAATCACGGCGACGGTCTTGTAGCCAAGCTTGGAGATGAGTTCGGCGTTGGCGTCGTTCTGGTTGATCATGGTGCCGTTGACGCGGTGCACCTCGTCATACTTGTTGCGGTAGGTGATGTCGGGCAGCACCGCACCCCACACGATCACCGGAAAGCCGAACTTGTGATAGGTGTCCACTGTAGCGATGGCTGTCGCCGAGCAATAATGCGTCGCGCCGGCGATGATGTCCTTGTCAGCCGCCATCTTGGTCGCAACCTGCACGGCGACATTCGGTTTGCATTCGTCATCGAGCACGACCATCTCGTATTCGTATTTCGCCTTCGGATCGGCGTTGCGCAGACGGACGGCAAGGTCGGCTGAGTTGCGGCCACCAAGGCCGTTAACCGAAACACCGCCTGTGAGCGGACCAATAAATCCGACCTTGACCTTGTCCTTGGCATCGGCAGTCGCTGCAGCCAAGCTAAATGTAATGGCCGCGATAGCAGCCGCGGTGCGGTATAGAACTATGGTCATACGACCTCCCTCGTCATTATTTTTGCCCCAAATGGTTTTTGGCAGTTCCGGGCATAGTTGCGCGGTGGGAGAACGACGGCAAGCCGTAATTTGTCTCGCGCCAAGCTAGGTCTGTTGTCGCGGATCGTCGGACGTGGATATAAAAAAGGACGGCCACGCGGCCGTCCTTCTTAATTTTGTCGTTCGGTTTTAGCCGTTGTTTTGCGACAATTGCTGCCCGATCCGGTTGAACCGTGCTTTTTGCTCACTCGTCAGCGAGGCGTAGAAGCTCTCGAGTGAAGGCTTCACGGTATTGGCGGCATCGATCATTGCCTGCAATCGCTTTTCCATGGCTGCGAGACGCCCGGGCGGTGTGATCGGCGTTTCGTCAGGGCAGGCTGCCTGCAGGATCGAGACCGCCTTGTTGGTCGCATCCTGCAGCTTGTTCAACTCCGCTTCCTGCGCGTCGGTCGGATTGAGCGCATCCTCGATTTTTTCGATCGGCAGGTTGGAAAGGCCTTGCTTCGGTTGCTTGCAGGTATCGGCAGCCTGCGACGTCACGCTCGCCTCAGCGTTGGCCGCCGTATTCTTCGGTCCGATCTCGTTGAAACGCTCCTTCTGTTCGTCGCTGAGCGAATCGTAGAACTTCTCCAGTGCCGGACGGACCGTTTGTACCGCCTGCAACGTGGCATCGAGACGTGCCGTCATCGCGCCCAGACGGCCAGGAGGCGTCAGCGGGAAAGCATTTTCCTGGGGGCACGAAGCCTTGAACACGGCGGCCGCGTCCTCACTCGCATTGCGCACATCACCCAGTAACTGCTTCTGATCGGCGTTGAGGCCGACCTTGCGTTCGATATCGGCGAACGGCCAGGCGGTAACTCCGTTGCCCGGTTGTCTGCACAGCTCTTGCACGCCGGCATAGCTCGGGCGTGATGCCGACGACCGTCCGGCAGATGGTGGCGCGTAAGCGTAGTCCGCAGGTGGACCAGCCTCGCCCCAGAATATGCCGTCGAAGAAATCATCGTACGCGTAGGCCCAGTAGCCGTCGTCATAGCCGTACGGCCAGAACGTGTAGTCGAAAATGTCGGAATAGGCGTACGGCCAGAACACCGGACCGAACCAGGCGACGAAACGCGCGCGGTGCCCGTGTCGCCAGGCGTTATGCGCCGCCACATTCCAGAAACGGTTACGCCCGGTTACGCCACCGGTTTGCTGCGCAAATCGCGACGCGAAGCGGCCTTGCCGAGCGGCGTCCGGCGTGAGCCGAGCCGTTCCGTTCCGGCGATTTTCGCGCAAGGCACGCGCGTTTGGCTGCGCCTGCAAAGCGTTGGGTTGAACCAGCTGCTGCCGGCCGAGCGCACGCTGTTGACGTGCATTTTGGATCTCTTCGCGGCGCTGGGCGCGCTGCGATGCCGGCACGCGCCGCAATTGACGATCTTCGGCCCGGCGCAGATTGCGCTCAGCGCGTAGCTGTTGACGCGTGTTTTGCTGGTTCTGTGGTTGCGACTGCAGATTGGTGCGCGCCTGGGCGGCCGGCTGAGCCTGCTGGTGCAAGGCGCGTTGCTGACGGAACTCCTGGCGCTGTCGTTGTAGTGCCGCGCGGTTGGTCACCGCCGGAGAATTGCGATTGGTTACCGCCGGGGGATGATGTGGTCCGGCCGTCCGCTGGGGCGCGAACCGTGGCGTCGCCATGCGTGGTGCCGGTGCGGCGTGCGGGGTGGCCATGCGCTGCGGTGCAGCCATCCGCGGAGCCGGTGCGGCGTGCGGTGCCGCCATGCGCTGCGGTGCAGCCATCCGCGGAGCCGGTGTGGCGTGCGGTGCCGCCATGCGCGGTGCCGCCATGCGCGGTGCCGCCGCTCGCGCTGCGGGTGCGGCCTTTCCGCCTCCGTGGTGAGGCGGCTGCTGCGCGCTGGCGCCTATTGGTAGCCCTAGGCCCAGTGCCACTGCCAGCACCAGGATTCTGGTCTTTTTTGTCATCTTGTCCTCCACCAGTCCGGAACTCTGTTCCGTCCTTTAACTGGTTAAACGGATGGAGGTTCATCAATCCGGCGGTCACTTTTTCGGATGTGATCAAAGATGAATGTCCAGTCATCTTGGGT
The DNA here is from genome assembly GCA_036003145.1 of Pseudolabrys sp. Taxonomy (GTDB): domain Bacteria; phylum Pseudomonadota; class Alphaproteobacteria; order Rhizobiales; family Xanthobacteraceae; genus Pseudolabrys. The sequence continues at coordinate 24,554 of DASYSQ010000048.1, read as the reverse complement.
CTGCAATACCGCAAACCAAAATTGAGGACGGCGAGGGGAACCTATCGGTTCGAGCCGCTGGTGTTCCCGGTGCGCAGGCGCTCAATTAATTCTACGGTCGGATAGGAATCCGCCGGCAGATTGAACTTCATTTGCGCTTTCTTCGTTGCACTGCGGGTGCCGGTGCCGACCTTGCCGTCCACTTCGCCAACGCCTTCGTAGCCCTGCTTGATGAGCAGGCGCTGCAGCTCCATGACCTGCGGGGGCGAGAGTGGCACAATATTCGCTGCACCTGCGTGGTCGACGGTCGGTGCACCAGCAAGGCGGGTAGCGAAATACGCGACGGTGGTCGAATAGACCATCGCTGAATTCCAGCCGAGGAAGGCCTTGAAATTCGGGTAGGCGAGAAACGCCGGTCCAAAACGTCCCATCGGCAAGATGAGTGAGGCGGGCAATTCGTCCGGAGGGAGCGAACCATTTGCGGATTTTACGCCCCACGCGACCCACTTCGACCGCGGGTGCTGGATCGTGACGTCGGCCTCCTGCCACGGAAGGTTTGAAGGCACGCGGACTTCCTGCAGCCACGGTTGGCCGCGCTGCCACCCGAGGCTCACCAGAAAGTTGGCGGCAGAAGCGATCGTGTCCGGGATGCTGTGGATGAGGTCGCGTCGACCGTCGCCGTCGAAATCCACGGCGTTCTTGAGGTAATCGGTGGCAGTGAATTGCATGCCGCCGAACTCGCCGGCCCAGTCACCAATCATGTCTTCGACACGTTGATCGCCGCGGTCGATGATGCGCAGCGAGTCCAGCAATTGTTGACGAAAGAAATCGGGCCGTCGGCAGTCATAGGCAAGGGTCGCCAGTGCGCTCAGGATATTGTAGTTGCCGAAATTGGCACCGAAGTCGCTTTCCAGTCCCCAGAAAGCGGTCAGGACCTGGGCGGGCACGCCATATTTCTCCTCCACGCGCGCAAACAGCGCGGCGTGCTGCTTGATTTTGGCAAGCCCATTTGGGATTCGGCCACCACCGACCATACGATCGGAAAACTGCAGGAAGGTCTGGTTGAACACCGCCTGACCGTGATCGCGCCGAATGATCGCCTGATCGAATGTCATGCTCGGGGCTGCAGCCGCGATAACGCGCGGCGACACACCTTGTGCGCCGGCGTCTTTCTTGAAGTCCTCAAGCCAGCGCTCGTAGCTTCCCGAAGTACGGCAGTTCGCGGCAAACGCCTGCCCACTCAGGAGCACGCAGGGTACGAATACCGCAAGTGCAAACGCCGTTTTTCGCATCGTTTAGTCCGTCTGTTGAGGGGCCGAGAACCTGTTCTGCCTGACGATCGGATGGATCAAGCATGATTGCAGACAGAGGTTATGGCAGAAAAGAGATAGGATTTCGAGCCAGACGCTGGTGCATTACGAGCCCGGTTGGGACGGCGCCTTGTCATTTCAAAAGGTGTCGGGCAGCATCGCGCGCCGGCGACAGAGAAAAAAATTGTCGCTCGCCCTTTCCGATGACCGGGGGAAAAGTGGAATCCTCATCCGCATTTGAAATTGCGAAGCACACGTTGCTTTCCGGCGGCCTTATTCTGGCTGTCGGTACTATCACCGGCTTTGTCGCCCGAAAGATCAGGGTTCCCGACATCGCGCTGTTTTTGATTGTCGGGATGGCGATCGGGCCGGCCGTGTTGGGACTGATCGATATCAAGGCCGATTCCGCTCTCTATCAAATTATTCTTGTTTTTGGGGCGAGCTACATTCTTTTTGACGGCGGCGCATCGCTGCGTTTCGAAGTTTTAAAAAGGGTTTGGATTACGATTGTCGTTCTGGCGACACTGGGGGTTCTGGTCACTGCGGCGATAACCGCATTCGCCGCGTATAGCGTTCTCGGTGTTTCCTGGATCGTGGCGCTTCTGCTGGGAGCGACGATTGCATCGACAGACCCGGCAACGTTGGTCCCCATCTTCAGGCAGATCAAAATTCGCGACCGCGTCGCTCAGACGGTCATGGGTGAGTCGGCATTCAACGATGCCACCGGCGCGATAATTACGCTTGCGGTGTTGACGGTGGCCATGGGCACCGGCGAGTTTTCGATTGCGGCGTCTCTGTTCGATCTGCTCAAGCAAGCGGTGATCGGGATCATTGTCGGCGCTGCGCTTGGATATCTGGCCGCACTTCTCATTGCCCACGACCATTGGGCCTTTCTCGCGGAGTATGCGCCGGTCGTGACGCTCATGGCGGTGATCGGCGCATATTTCACGGCCGATGGCTTGCAATCGAGCGGCTTCATGGCCGTTTTTGTGTTCGGCATCATGATTGGAAACAAGGATGCATTCGGATTCAGGATGCCGCAGGCTGAGGTGCAAAAACTCGACGATTTCGTCATGACAACCGCGTTCATCATGAGGCTGTTCATATTCATATTGCTTGGCGCTCAGGTCGATTTCCAGCTCATTGGTCAATACTGGTCGGGCGGTGTCATCGTTGTGGCCATTTTCATGCTGGTTGCCCGACCGCTGACCGTGTTTCTTTGCGCGCTGCCTGACCGGCGCGCAAAGTGGAGTTTCAACGAGATGCTATTTATGTGCTGGACGCGTGAAACGGGGGTGATCCCGGCAGCGCTCGCCGGTCTTCTGCTTGGCATGAAGGCACCAGGCGCTCAGCTTGTCGCCTCAGTCACGTTTATTGCTATTCTGATGACGATTTTGATTCAGGCGCCGACGACGAGATGGCTAGGAGCAAGCCTGGGGCTTTTGGAGGAAACCGACAGGTCGCGATCAAATCGAGCAAGGAAAAGCTGAGTTCAGTCGAGTCAATCACAGGGAGGTATTTCAATGGCTGCCAATGTTCGCTTTTCAAATCCGAAAACGCTCGCCAAGCCGCCGGGCTACAGCTACGTGGTCGAGGCGACCGGGCCCAATCGGTTGATCTTCATCGCGGGGCAACTCGGTCTCGATATGGAAAACCGGCTGGTTGGCGACGATTTCCGTTCGCAGGCTGACAAAGCGATCGAGAATCTCAAGCTCGCACTCGCCGATGCCGGCGCTACCGTCAAGGACGTCGTAAAAATCAATAACTATCTCGTCGACATGTCGCACATCCCGATTTTCCGTGAAGTGCGCGATAAGCACTTCAACATGTCGGCACCGCCAGCGAGTACGACAGTGGCGATTTCGCAATTGGCACGGCCAGGCGCGCTGTTCGAGATTGAAGCGATCGCGGTGCTGCCGGCGAAGGCTGCAAAGGCGGCAAAAGCCAAGTCTGCCGCGCGCCGGGGCAAGGTCAAGGCACGCCGAAAGAAACGAATATAGAAGGAGCTCAGTGCGCCTCGTCCCAATTATCGGCGGCGCGGGCGTCGACCTGAAGCGGCACGTGCAATGAGACCGCTGGATCCGGCGCACTCTGCATCACGCTCTTGATGATCGGGAGCGTGCGTTCAACTTCGCTGACCGGGACCTCGAAGATCAGTTCGTCATGCACCTGGAGCAGCATCTGCGCGCGGAGCCGGTCTTTCTGGAGTTCCGGCTCGATGCGGATCATGGCACGGCGGATGATATCGGCTGCCGAGCCCTGCAGGCGGGCATTGATCGCGGCCCGCTCATTGAACGAGCGAATCGACGGGTTGCTTGCCTTGATGTCGGGATAGTGGCACTTGCGCCCGAACAGGGTGAGCACATAGCCGTGTTCACGGCAGAACTCGCGCGTTTCGTCCATGTAGTCGCGGATGCCCGGGAAACGCTCGAAGTATTTCTTGATGTAAGCGCCCGCCTCCTTCGAATCGATTCCAAGCTGCGCAGCCAGGCCGAATGCAGAGATGCCGTAGATGATTCCGAAATTGATCGCCTTTGCGCGCCGACGCACTTCAGCCGGCATGTCCTTGACCGGCACACCGAACATTTCCGAGGCGGTCATTGCGTGAATGTCGACGCCGTCCTGGAAAGCCTTGCGCAGGGCCGGCACGTTGGCCACTTCGGACAATAGCCGAAGCTCGATCTGCGAATAGTCAGCCGACACGAGTTTCGTGCCTGGAGAGGCAACGAAAGCACGACGAATCTTGCGGCCATCCTCGGTACGGATCGGGATATTCTGCAGGTTCGGCTCGGATGACGATAGCCGCCCGGTCGAGGTTGCGGCGAGAGCGTAGCTCGTATGCACACGATGCGTCTTCGGATTGACGTAAGCGGGTAACGCCTCCGTATAGGTCGAGCGCAACTTCGACACCTGTCGCCAGTCAAGAATGACCTGCGGGAGTTTGTGACCCTGCTCGGCCAGCTCTTCCAGCGCGCGCGCGCCAGTCGACCATTGTCCGGTTTTGGTCTTTGTGCCGCCGGGCAATCCCATTTGTCCGAACAGGATGTCGCCCAGCTGTTTGGGGCTGCCGGGATTCACCTGCGTCCCGGCGATCTTGTTGATCTGCTGTTCAAGCGTTGCCTGCTTCTTTCCGAAGTCGTTGGAGAGTTGCGATAGCACGCTTGGGTCGACCGAAATGCCGCGCTCCTCCATGCTCGCAAGAACTTGCGGCATCGGCCGCTCCAACGTCTCGTAGACGCTGACCACTTTCTCGGCGGCCATACGGGGCTTCAATGCCTGCCATAGACGCAAAGTTACGTCGGCATCCTCGGCGGCGTAACCGGCGGTACGCGCAATCGGCGTCGCTTCCGGAGTGAACAGCGCCCGGTCCTTGCTCTTCACATCGTTGAAGCGTGACGGGATGCGGCCCAGATAGCGCGTGGCGATGCTCTCCGTGTCATGCGAGGTCTTGCCCGCGTCGAGCACGTAGGACATCAGCATGGTGTCGTCGGTTGCGCCAAGGCGCATACCGCGGCAGGCCAGCACCAGCCAATCTCTTTTCACATCGTGGCCGACTTTGACGATGCTGGCGTCTTCCAGAATCGATTTGAGCGGACCGAGCGCCTCGCGCTCCGCAATTTGTCCGGCGCACAATTTTGCGGCGAACAACCCGGACATTTCTCCCTCGCTCGCCTCGCGATGGCCGAGGGGCAGATAGGCTGCCTCGCTTGGCGCCACTGCAAGTGCGATACCGCACAGTGTCGTCTGCATCGGGTCGAGGCTGGCGGTTTCAGTCTTGAGCGCCAATACACCCGTATCATGAGCGCGTGCGATCCAGTGAGCGAGCCGTTCCAATGAACCGATCGTTTCGTATTTCGCGGGATCGAACTTGCTCGCGCGCAATGCCTCCAGGCGGCGTTCGGACAATGAAATGGGTGTCAGGCGGGCGGACCCGGTACTCGAACGCGGTGCATCCATGCGCGAAGACGGCGCAATGAGGGGAAGCTGTCCTTGTCCGCTGGTGCGGCCAGTCTGGACCGCAGACGGGCGTGGAGAATCGGTTGCCGCTGCGGCGGCGCCAGGCGCCGCCTCAGCTGCGCCCTGACTTGTATCGATGCCGGCCTTATCGGCCACACGTTGTGTCAGTGTCTTGAATCCCATCGCCTTGAGGAAAGCGATCAGGGCCCTGTAGTCCGGTTCGCGTACGCCGAGGTTCTCGACCGGCACCTCAAGCGGTACCTTGTCGTCGAGCGTGACGAGCTTTTTGGAAATGCGTGCTAATTCAGCGTTGTCCAGGAGCGTTTGGCGGCGCTTGTCCTGCTTTATCTCGCCTGCACGCTTGAGCAGCGTTTCAAGGTCGCCAAATTCACCGATGAGCTGCGCCGCCGTCTTCACGCCAATACCAGGGACGCCCGGCACATTGTCCGTTGAATCGCCGATCAGCGCCTGCACCTCGATGACCTTTGCCGGCGGCACGCCGAATTTCTCGATCACCTCCGGAACACCGATGCGGACATCCTTCATCGTGTCGTACATGATCACGCATTCGTTCACGAGCTGCATGAGGTCCTTGTCGGACGACACGATCGTGGCGGTCGCGCCCGCTTCGCAGGCGATGCGTGCGTAAGTCGCGATCAGGTCATCGGCTTCGTAGCCGGCCTTCTCGATGCACGGGATCTCGAAGGCGCGCACCGCGTCCCGGATCAGCGGAAACTGCGGAATGAGGTCATCGGGGGGAGGCGGGCGATGTGCCTTGTAGTCTTTGTACATCTCCGTGCGGAAAGTCTTCTCCGACTTGTCGAAGACGACCGCGAGATGCGTCGGCCGCTCGTCCGGCTTCATTTCCTTGAGCAGCTTCCAGAGCATGCTACAGAAGCCGTAGACGGCATTCACATGCGTGCCGTCCGGCGTGCGCGGCTCGAACCTGATCGCGTGATAGGCGCGGAAGATGTAGCCGGAACCATCAACCAGGAACACGTGGTCGCCCTTCTTGAGTGGGCGCGATGTGTTTGCTGGGGCAGGTGCGGGCGTGGAGGCTTTTGACTTCGATTTGGCGGAAGCTGGCATAGTTCCGAATGTGGGCCCGACCGCCGCGTTAATCAATCCGCCAAAAAGCGGGATCACAGAAAACGCTGATTGTCCCACGCCTCTCGCCACTGCGGACGGCGTTTGCTATGCAGACGCGGTCTTGACCGGGAACGGTTTGTCACTTTCACAACGGATGATCCATGCGCGTCGCCATGATCGGCACCGGCTATGTTGGCCTTGTTTCCGGCGCCTGTTTTGCCGACTTCGGCCATGAGGTGATCTGCGTCGACAGGGACAAGACGAAGATCGCCGCGCTGGAACGCGGTGAGATGCCGATCTATGAGCCCGGCCTCAACGATATGGTCGCCGCCAATGCCCGCGCCGGCCGGCTGACGTTTGCAACGGACCTTGCCGATGCAGTTGCAGGCGCGGACGCAGTATTCATTGCGGTCGGTACGCCCTCGCGGCGCGGCGATGGGTTCGCCGACCTCAGCTTCGTTTACGATGCCGCCCGCGAGATCGCGCGAGCGCTCGACGGCTATACCGTCGTGATCACCAAATCGACCGTGCCGGTCGGCACTGGCGACGAAGTCGAGCGCATCATCCGCGAGACACGTCCGGATGCTGACTGTTCCGTGGTGTCGAATCCGGAGTTCCTGCGCGAAGGCGCGGCGATTCGGGATTTCAAGCATCCCGACCGGATCGTGATCGGGAGCCTTGACGCGCGCGCGCACGAACGCATGAGCGAGCTCTACCGGCCGCTCTATCTCAACCGTTCGCCGATCCTGTTCACTGACCGGCGCACGGCCGAGCTGATCAAGTACGCAGCCAACGCCTTCCTCGCGACCAAGATCACCTTCATCAACGAAATTGCGGACCTTGCCGAAAAAGTCGGCGCCGACGTGCAGGAGGTTGCGCGCGGCATGGGGCTCGACAACCGCATCGGCTCAAAGTTCTTGCATGCCGGTCCTGGGTATGGCGGCTCATGCTTTCCGAAGGATACGGTGGCGCTGATCAAGACCGCGCAGGACCACGCGTCGCCGCTACGGATCGTCGAGGCGGTGGCGGCGGTCAACGATGCCCGCAAACGCGCGATGGCGCGCAAGGTTGCAGCTGCACTTGGCGGTGAGTTGCGAGGAAAGACTGTCGCCATTCTCGGCCTCACGTTCAAGCCGAATACTGACGACATGCGGGAGGCGCCATCGGTCCCGCTCATCACGGCCCTGCAGGATATGGGGGCCAAGGTGCGCGTCTACGATCCGGTCGGCATGGAGCAGGCCAAGAGCCTTATTGGCAACGCCGCATTCTGCAAGGATGCCTATTCGTGTGCCGAAAGTGCTTCAGCGCTGGTGATCGTCACCGAGTGGGAACAATTCCGTGCGCTCGATTTCGAGCGGCTGAAGACCGTCATGGCGCAGCCGGTGCTGGTCGACCTGCGCAATGTCTATCGGCCGGAGGAAGTCGTTCGTCACGGCTTTATTTATGAAAGTGTCGGGCGGCCGCGGAAATGATGTTTCGTCGAGTTCACAGATGTCGTCATGCCCCGCGAAAGCGGGGCATCCGGTAAACGCGCTTTGCAATAAAATCGAAACTTCGGACTTACTCGACCACCCGCTGGCGCCTGTTTTCACGCAGGCCGGGCGCGTGACGGCGCCGACAAATGCGAGCCTTTGACATATCACTTCCCATTGACGACGCGCTTCCGGATCTGGCCGGCGCGCTCGCGGGCAACAATGCCGCGGTGCTGGTAGCGCCGCCCGGCGCCGGCAAGACCACGCGCGTTCCGCTCGTCCTGCTCGACGAGCCGTGGGCCAAAGGCAAGAAGATTCTGGTTCTGGAGCCGCGCCGGCTGGCAGCCCGCGCCGCCGCGGCACGAATGGCATCGACGTTGGGAGAGCAGGTCGGCGACACCGTCGGATTGCGTGTGCGCTTCGAGTCAAAAGTGACAAAACGCACGCGCATCGAAGTTGTGACCGAGGGCGTGTTTACCCGGTTGATCCTGGACGATCCCTCGCTCGAGAGTATTGCCGCCGTCTTGTTCGATGAATTTCATGAGCGGTCCCTGGATGCCGATCTCGGGCTCGCACTGGCGCGCGACGCGCAGCAAGGCCTGCGTCAGGATCTCAGGCTGCTTGTGATGTCAGCGACACTCGACGGAGCGCGTGTCGCCGCGTTGCTGGGCAATGCGCCTGTGGTCGAGAGTGAAGGCCGCGCGTTCCCGGTCGAAACGCGCTATCTCGGCCGCGATCCGCGCACACCAATCGAGCGGCAAGTGGCAGACGCGGTCGAACGGGCCCTGAGCGCGGAAACCGGCTCGCTCCTGGTGTTTCTGCCGGGTGCCGGCGAAATCCGTCGTTCCGAGACGCTCCTGAAAGAGCGGGTGACTGCCACAAATATAGACATTGTCGCGCTTTATGGGGCGCTCGACGCCCGCGAGCAGGATCGTGCCATTTCGCCGTCGCCGGCTGGGCGTCGCAAAGCAGTGCTGGCGACGTCGATCGCGGAGACGTCGCTCACCATTGAGGGCGTCCGTGTCGTCATCGACAGCGGGCTGTCGCGCGTGCCGCGCTACGAGCCCGACGTCGGTCTGACAAGACTCGAGACCGTGCGCGTATCGCGCGCCGCAGCCGACCAGCGGCGCGGCCGAGCGGGCCGCACGGAACGGGGTGTTTGCTATCGCCTGTGGGATGAACCGCAGACCGGTGCACTCGAGCCGTACACGCGCCCTGAGATATTGTCCGCCGACCTGTCCTCTTTCCTGCTCGATCTGGCGCAGTGGGGCGCGGCCGACCCGGGCAAGCTTGCTTTTCTCGATGCGCCCCCGCAGGGCGCTCTGGGTGAAGCAAGAACACTGCTCACTGAACTCGGCGCCGTCGATTCCGCGGGCCGTATCACCGAGGAGGGCCGGACATTGCGCGCTCTGCCGCTGCCACCGCGGCTGGCGCGTATGGTCACTGATGCTGCGGCTGAAGGTGCTGGCGTGCTTGCCGCAAGTATTGCAGCAATTCTCACGGAACGGGGACTTGGCGGCGATGACGTCGATCTTGGTCATCGCCTCGATAACTTGCGCCGCGACCGCTCGCGTCGTGCTGAGGATGCCCGGGCCATGGTGACGCGGTGGGCCGAGATTGCAGACGGGAAGAGGGGAAATGCCGAACATTCTCCCGGCTCGCTTCTCGCGCTGGCTTACCCCGACCGCATCGCGAAGAATCGCGGCGGCGGTGGTGGGACCTTCTTACTGGCCAATGGCCGCGGCGGTACGGTCGATCCTGCGTCGGTGCTTGCACGCGAACCATTTCTGGTCGTGGCCGAACTGACCGGCGCTGCGGCTGCGGGCCGTATCGTGCTGGCGGCGCCGATGGCGCTCGCCGATATTGAATCCCGCTTCGCGGATCAGATCGAGAACCGCGAGGCAATAACGTTCGACACCGCCTCCGCCTCGTTGCGCGCGCGCCGAAGCCGCCGGCTTGGCGCACTGATCCTGGCCGAGCAAGCGAAGCCGGTTGCACCGGATGCCGGCAACGCCAGACTTCTGGCCGAGGGTATCGCCGGACTGGGCATCAGCAAGCTCCCGTGGAACAAAGCGCAACTGCAATTCCGCAATCGCGTGAATTTTTTGCGGCGAGCGGAAGGTGATGAATGGCCGGATTTGTCTGACGAAACACTGGCGCGCATGGCAGCCGAATGGCTCGCGCCTTTTCTCGTCGGCAAGACTGCGTTGTCGCAGATCGGGGCGGACGATCTTGCAGCTGCGCTCGACACTCTTTTGCCGTGGAACCTGCGCAGGCGCCTTGACGCCGAAGCACCAACCCATTTCAGCGCGCCGTCCGGCTCGCATGTGCCGATCGACTATGAGGCGGAGGAGGGCCCAAAACTGTCGATCCGCGTGCAGGAGTTGTTCGGTCTTGCGGTGCATCCGGCTATTGCCGCTGGCCGCGTACCGTTGGTGATCGAGCTGCTGTCGCCAGCACACAGGCCGGTCCAGGTGACGCGCGATCTGCCGGGTTTCTGGCGGGGTAGTTACAAAGACGTCCGTACCGAACTGCGCGGCCGCTACCCGAAGCATCCCTGGCCTGAGGATCCGTTGACGGCGCCGGCGACCCGCCGTGCCAAGCCTCGCGGCGAATAGTTTCAATTGTCGTCAATCAGTTTACCGGCAGGTCACCATGATCAAAGGCGTCCCCAGGGCCATGGGGCCATTAAGTCACCCTTGATTCTCGCATGTCAAAATCCCGTCATGCGCCAGCTTTTGTTTTTTGCCGCGGTTTTGCTTGTCGTCGGAGTTTTTGCCGCGCGCTATGCCGACCGGGCCGTCGAGACCAATGCCGCGTCGCAGGCGTCAGTGGTGCAGCCGGCCTATGAGCCGCGCGAGCCCACAAGTTCAGGCCGCAGTCTGATGCTGGAGAGCGACCATCAGGGCCATTTCCAGGTCGAGGCAAGAGTCGAGGGTCGGTTTGTCGACTTTGTGGTCGATACCGGCGCATCGCTGGTGGTTTTGCGCGAATCATCCGCCGCGTTGGCCGGAATTCACCCGCAACCACGCGACTACACCGCAACGGCGGTCACCGCCAACGGAAAGATCAAAGCCGCGCGAGCCACGATCGACCGTATCGAGATCGGCGGCATTGCGGTCTACGATGTGCCGGCCATGGTGCTGCCCGACGAGGCATTGGCAAAAAACCTTCTTGGCGTCTCATTTCTGTCACGCCTGAAGCGCTACGAATACGCCAACGGCCGCCTGGTGTTCGAGCAGTAGCCGAGACTCCCGGACTTATGATTTCGACGTGGACGGAGCACTTTCCGGTTCTCCGGCGTTAGGGTATTGGAGTCGCGCCGCCTTTAATCTGAGGATCTGATGTTTCCGACGCCGAAATCCGCGCTTGCGCCGAACACCTATGCCTATGAATCCACGCCTTTGGTGAAGCCGACCGGATTCCGCGAATACGACGCGCGCTGGCTGCTCGAAAAAGAGATCAATCTGATGGGCGTGCAAGCCCTTGGCCTAGGGCTCGGCACGCTCATTCGCGAGCTCAACGTCAAGCCCGAAATCGTCACCGGTCACGATTTCCGCAGTTATTCATCGGCGGTGAAGATGGCGCTGATTTCCGGCTTGATGGCGTCGGGCTGCAAGGTCCACGACATCGGCCTCGCGATCACGCCGATGGCCTATTTCGCGCAATTTGAGCTCGACGTGCCATGCGTCGCCATGGTCACCGCCTCGCACAATGACAACGGCTGGACCGGCGTGAAGATGGGTGCCAACCGGCCACTCACTTTTGGGCCGGTGGAAATGAAGCGGCTCAAGGAGATCGTCCTGGGCGCGCAGTTCGATACGAGAGCAGGCGGCAGTTACGCATTCGTGGAGAATTTCCCCGAACGCTACATTGCCGATCTGATCAAGAGACCAAAGCTCAAACGCAAGCTCAAGGTGATCGCCGCTTGCGGGAACGGAACTGCCGGCGCCTTCGCACCAAGAATTCTGCAGGCGGTCGGCTGCGAGGTGGTACCGCTCGACTGTAATCTCGATCATACATTTCCGCGCTACAATCCCAACACCGAAGACATGAAGATGCTGCATGCCATGCGTGATGCGGTGCTGGTCAACCGCGGCGATGTCGCGCTCGGCTTCGATGGTGACGGCGATCGTTGTGGCGTCGTGGACAACGAGGGCGAAGAAATTTTTGCCGACAAGGTGGGTGTAATGCTCGCGCGCGACATGTCCACGTTACATCGCAATGCGACCTTCGTGGTGGACGTGAAATCCACCGGATTGTTCCTCACCGATCCAGTGCTGAAGGCAAACGGCGTGAAGGTGGATTATTGGAAAACCGGCCATTCTTATATCAAGCGTCGCGTCAATGAACTTGGCGCCGTGGCGGGGTTTGAGAAATCCGGCCACTTCTTTTTCAATAAGCCGTTTGGCCGTGGTTATGACGATGGCATGATCTTCGGGCTGGCAGTCTGTGACATGCTCGACCGCAATCCGGAAAAGAGTATGGCGGATCTGCGCAGGGCGCTGCCAAAGACCTGGGGCTCACCGACGATGTCGCCGCATTGCGACGACGAGAAGAAATATGCGGTGGTCGATGCTGTCGTGAAGCATTTCGAAACGGCCAAGGCGGACGGTACGAAGGTCGCCGGGCAGCCGATCAGAGAACTCGTTACCGTGAACGGCGTGCGCGTCACCGTTGAGGATGGCACCTGGGGCCTGGTGCGCGCTTCTTCCAATAAACCGGAGTTGGTGGTGGTTGTCGAAAGCCCGGTTTCGGAACAGCGCATGCGCGATATGTTCCAGGCTGTCGACGGCGTGCTGCGCACGCATCCGGAAGTCGGCGCGTACAATCAGACAATCTGAGCTGCCGTGTCTCCGAGAGACAGCGGAAATCCGCTTTAGATCTCCGCTTTCGCGGGGACGAACGGTCTGACAGACTAAGGCATGCGCATCGCCATCCTCGGCGCCGGTCCCGCCGGTCTTTATCTCGCCTATCTGATCAAGCGCCGGCGGCCCGATACGGATGTCGCTGTCATCGAGCAAAACGCGGCTGACGCCACTTTTGGGTTCGGCGTCGTGTTCTCCGATCGGGCACTGGAATTTCTACGCGAGGACGATCAGGAAACCTACGCTGCGATCGCACCACATATGGAGTCGTGGAACGACATCACCGTCGTCCACCGGGGCGAGCGTGTCGTCATTGACGGTGTCGGCTTCGCAGCCATTGGCCGCCTGAGGCTCCTCCAGTTGTTGCAGGCGAGGGCGCGTTCGGCCGGCGTCGCGCTGGTCTATAGGCGCGTTGTCAGAAGCCTTGATGAACTCGCCGGCGTCGATCTGATCGTCGGAGCCGATGGGGTCAATTCGCTGGTACGCCGCAGCTACGAGAGGGAATTCGGCGCCGCCACGCGTCTTCTTACCAACCGCTTTGCGTGGTTCGGTACCAGCAAGCCTTTCGACACCTTGACCCAGACTTTCGTTGAAACCGAGCGTGGATTTTTTAATGCGCATCATTACCGCTACGAGCCCGGCCTCAGCACGTTCATCGTCGAGGTCAATCAGGCTTCTTTCGTGCGTGCCGGGTTCGCGCAGATGAACGACGCGCAAACGCGCGCGTTGTGCGAGCGAATATTTTCCGAGGTTTTGGATGGGCATGCGCTGATCTCGAACAACTCGATGTGGCGGCAATTTCCGATTGTACACAACGATCGCTGGCGGGCTCATAACACCGTGTTGATTGGCGATGCGTTGCACACCGCACATTTCTCAATTGGCTCCGGCACGCGGCTCGCGATGGAGGACGCGATTGCGCTCGACAAGGCGCTTGCGGTGCATTCCGCTGATATCGGTGCGGCGCTTGCTCTATACGAAACAACGAGGCGGCCGATCCTGGATAAGTTACTGGCAGGTGCCAACGGGAGCGCGCTCTGGTACGAGCACTTCGCAGAGCATATGGAACTTGCGCCGGCCGATTTTGCCATGAGCTATGTCACCCGTTCCGGGCGAGTCGATATCGACCGGTTGCGCAAACTCTCCCCGCGTTTCGTCGCCCGCTATGAGCGCCACCGCGGCTCAACGTGGCCATCCGCACGGCGGGACGGTTAACGACACATAAATTTTTCACCCGTACCATCCCTGGACTTTTCAGCCAGGTGCATTCCGATATGTTCCGCGTCCTGACTTGCCTTACTGTTGAGCACGACTGGCGCCTCGTTGCCGTCGCTGCGGTCGTCTGTCTGTTCGCAAGCCTCACAGCGGTTAATTTGTTCAATCGCGCGCGTGCAACCGCTGGTAAGGCACGCGCGATGTGGATTGTCGCCGCCGCCATCGCCACCGGATTTGGAATTTGGGCGACCCATTTCGTGGCGATGTTGGCTTACGAGCCGGGGATTCCGATCGCGTACAATCTCGGGTTGACGGTGTTGTCGCTGGCGGCGGCTGCGCTCATTACTGGTTCCGGTCTTAGCATTGCGGTCTATCTGAGCGAGCGCTGGGCGCCGCCGCTCGCCGGCGCGGTGGTCGGTGGTGGCATTGCGGCGATGCACTACATCGGTATGTACGCGATTGAAATTCCGGGGCACGTAAGCTGGCAGGTCGCACTCGTCCTCGTATCAATAACTTTCGGCATGGTTCTGGGTGCGCTCGCCATGGTCGTCGCCATCCGATCGTACCGACGGCGCGACGCAGCGGTGGCTTCCGTGCTGCTCACCCTTGCGATTGTGTCCCACCACTTCACAGCCATGGGCGCAGTCGAGATTGTGCCCGATCCCACACGCACGATTGACGCACTCACGCTGTCGCCGGGTGTGCTAGCGATAGCTATTGCGAGTGCGGCGATGGCCACTCTGTGCATTAGCCTCGTCGGTGCCTTTGCAGGTCGTCGGCTGGACGAAAACAGCTCATTTCTGTCCATGGTCATCAACAATATGACCCAGGGGGTCATCCTTTTTGACGCGCATGAACGCGTCCTGGTCTGCAATGATCGTTACGTCGAGATGTACGGCTTGTCGCCGGACGTCGTGAAAGTCGGATGCACGCTGCGGGATCTGATCAGGAATCGAATAACGACCGGCAGCCTCAATATCGATGCGCAAAAGTACCGTGCTGAGATTCTGACTGCGGTGCGGCGGGGCCAGTCGATGAATCGAATCGTCGAAACGCCCGACGGCCGTGCCATTCTGGTTGTCAACCGGCCGGTCAAGGATGGTCAGTACTGGATCGGCACGCATGATGACATCACCGAGCGCATCCACGCCGAGCGAAAGAGTGCGGCACTGTCAGAGCAGGAGCGGCGTCGTGTGGAAATCGAAACGGAGATCCGCGCTTTCCGTGAAAGCGTCGCGACCGTACTGCGGACGGTGGCGGAAAGCACCGCGGCACTCAAATCGATTGCGGTGACGCTGTCGAATTCGTCCGGGTTTACGTCCGAGCGCACGGCCGGCGCCGTCAGCACTTCAAATGAGGCGTGCTCGAACATGACTGCGGCGGCTGGAGCTGCCGAAGAGCTGATTGCTTCGATTGGTGAAATCGGCCGCCAAATAAGTCAGGCGGCGGAAGTTGCGTCGCACTCGGTCGTGGAGGCGCAGGCGACCAACGAGCAAATGGCGCGTCTCACGGACACCGTTCAGGAAATCGGTGAGGTCGCCAATTTGATTCGAAACATTGCCGGACAGACAAATCTGCTTGCGCTAAACGCGACGATCGAGGCGGCACGCGCCGGCGAAGCGGGCCGCGGCTTTGCGGTCGTTGCATCGGAAGTCAAATCGCTCGCAGTGCAGACCGCAAAGGCGACCGAGCAAATCGCCAGCCAGATCGAGGCAGTTCAAAGCTCGACGCGCCTTGCCGTCGACGCCATCCTTCGCAACACGGAACACATGCGGGAAATCGACGGGTATACCTCGGCTGTGGCGCTGTCCCTGCAACAACAGGACAACGCGACCGACGAGATATCGCACAACGTGGCCAGTGCGGCGGAGGGTGCCAAGGGAATGGTCACCGTTCTCAACGAAGTGACACGAGCGGTCGGCGACACACGCAGTGCTGCCAGCAAAGTGCTCGAGGCATCCGAAACGGTTGAGGCGGCCGCCACAAGCCTGCAACGCGGCATCGAAGGCTTTCTCGGCCGCGTCGCCGTTTGACGCCGGCCGGCGTCAGTCCTTCTCTTCCTTAAAGGTCTGGCGGAAAGCATGTGCAGGGTAGACGCCCAGCACCGTCAGTTCCTTGGAGAAGAAGGCGAGTTCCTCGAGGGCAAATACAAGCGACCGATCGTCCGGATGGCCCTCGACGTCTGCATAAAATTGCGTGGCGAAGAAGTTGCCGCCGACCATATAGCTCTCGAGCTTGGTCATGTTTACGCCGTTGGTCGCGAAGCCCCCGAGCGCTTTGTAAAGCGCGGCCGGCACATTGCGGACTCTGAACACGAAGGTCGTAATGACTTTGCCTTTGCCGGGCTGTGCCCATTTTTTCTCGCGCGACAGCACGACGAAGCGCGTGGTGGAATGTGACTCGTCCTCGACATTTTCTTTCAGAATGTCGAGGCCATAAATTTCCGCCGCCAGCCGTGAAGCGATCGCTGCCCGGGCCGGATCCCTGGCTTCTGCGACCTCGCGTGCCGAACCGGCGGTATCGGCGGCAACCACCGGCTTGAGTCTCAGTTCGCGGATAACATTGCGGCATTGACCGAGTGCCATCACATGGCTCTGTACCGTCTTGATGGTCTTCAGGCTCGCGCCTTTGGGCGCCAGAAGTTGATTGCGAATCGGGAGAAACCATTCGGCGATGATGTGCAGGCCCGCGGTCGGCATCAGATGATGGATGTCCGCAACCCGTCCGGCGACCGAATTCTCGATCGGAATCATGCCGAGATCGACGTCGCCGGAAACAAGCGCAGTGAAGCAATCCTCGAAAGTCGGGCAGGGCACCGGCTCGTAATCTGGATAGGCTTCGCGACAGGCCAGATGCGAATTTGCTCCCGCCTCTCCCTGAAAGATGATCTTCTTCTTGGCCATGTCCCACCGCGTTTTGCTTGCGTGTAAGTTCCGTACGCAGACCTTCGCGCTGGAGTCAACCGCCAAGCAGCCTGCGCGCTTTTTCCAAATCCTCGGGCGTGTCGACGCCAAGCGGCACACTTCCAACGATCATGACATCGATGCGCATGCCGGCGTCGATCGCGCGCAATTGCTCCAGATTCTCACGCCGTTCATTGGCCGACGGCGGGAGTTTGACGAAGCGTTCCAGGGCTGCGCGACGGTACGTGTAGAGCCCGATGTGATGATAGTGTGGTCCGATCCCGGTCGTATTTGCGCGGCTGAAGGTTTTGGCCCGAAAGCGCGCAGGCTCAATCTGTGATCCGGAAACCTTGACCACATTTGGATTCGTCCGCTCGGCAGGGTCGGAAATGACGGCCGCAAGGGTTGCGATGTCGACGCGTGCGTCGCCAAGCGGCTTGAGCGCGGTGCGGATGTCCGCAGGATTGATAGTCGGAAGGTCGCCTTGCACGTTGACGACGAGGTCGATGCGGCGCTCAGGGTCGATGGCCTCCAGTGCTTCATAGATCCGGTCCGACCCGGAGATATGGTCGCCCCGCGTCATCACGGCACGACCACCGGCTTTTTCCACTGCCGCGGCGACCGGCTCGGAATCGGTTGCGATCACGACTTCGCCGATACCGGCAGCTTCAGCACGCCGCAGGACATGAACGATCATTGGCGCGCCGTGCAGTTCGGCCAGCGGTTTGCCGGGCAAACGCGTGGACGTAAGGCGCGCCGGGATGAGGATAATTGCGTCTGGCATCGGGGTTGCCGGAAATCCCGGCCGCACGTTGGCGAGTGTCGATAATGCCGCAGGCGCTTATACGGGTTGCCACGGGCGAGGCAAACCGGTATCTCATCGCCGCCGCCGGGTTCCCGGTGGTACTCGCCCCGCACGTTTTTGCCCCGCTCCGGGAGCCGCCTTTCGATGAATTCCTTCGAACTCAACAAGATCCTCGGCGCCATCCTCGGCACCTGCCTGATCATGCTTGCGCTCAATATCGGTGCCGGCGCTATTTTCGCGCCTGAAAAACCAAGCAAGCCGGGCTACAACATCGCTGTCAAAGAACCAGCTGAGGGTGAGAAGGCCGGCGCAGCCAAGGAGCCGGATCAGCCGATCGAAACGCTGCTCGCCAAGGCGTCAGTGGAAAAGGGCCAGGCGACCGCCAAGCAATGTCAGGCATGCCATACCTTTGAGAAAGGCGGTCCAAATCGGGTCGGACCGAATTTGTGGAACATCGTGAACCGCGCGCGCGCATCCGAAGCAGGCTTTAACTACTCGGCGGCGATGAAAGGCAAGAGCGGGAATTGGAGCTTCGACGAGCTCAACAAGTTCCTGGCCAATCCACGCAGTTATATTCCGGGAACGGCGATGACCTTCGCCGGGCTGTCGCGCGCCGAGCAGCGCGCCGATGTGATCGACTATCTCCACACCTTGGCCGACAATCCGGTGCCGCTGCCAAAGGCGGCAGAAGGCGCCCCGCCGCCGGCCGGTGGCGAGCCGGCAAAGAAATAGCCATATCAGCAACATGTCGACCGACGGCCGGGCCATCGCCCGGCCGTTTGTTTAAAGACCGCGGCGTTTGGCCACGGAAATTTGACACTTGGGCCACCTGTGGCGGCTGCCAATGGCTGGCGAGGTACCGAAAAACCGACATAATCACCAATGACTGCATTATGGGGCGCAAAGCCGGAGTAGTCGCATGAAATTGAGCCGCCGGTCCGTGCTGCGCGCTACAGCAGCCACAGTCGCTGCGCCGGCCCTCGGCATATTGGGCGCAGCGTCGCCGATCGGGCGAGCGTCAGGCGAGACGCAGATCTGGAGGCATGCGCTGTCTCTGTTCGGGGACATCAAGTATCCCGAGGGCTTCAAGCATTTTGACTACGTCAATCCGAATGCTCCGCAGGGTGGCACCCTGCGTCAGAGCGCTCTCGGCACGTTCGACAATTTCAATACTGTGGTGTCCGGCGTGAAGGGGAGCATTGCCATCGGCACCGAGCTTTACGTGGAGACGCTTACCACCCCGTCGCTCGACGAGGTGTCGACCGAGTACGGCTTGCTGGCAGAAGCGATCAGCTATCCGGCCGACTATTCGGCGGTCACGTATCGCCTGCGCGCGAAGGCACGCTGGCACGACGGCAAGCCAATCACATCCGATGACGTTCTTTATTCATTCGACGTATTGAAAAAGAACAGCCCGTTCTACGGCGCCTACTACCGGCATGTTGTGAAGGCAGAAACAACAGGGGAGCGGGAGGTCACCTTCACTTTCGACGGGCCGGGCAATCGCGAATTGCCGCAGATCGTGGGTCAGCTGCCGGTGCTGCCGAAGCATTGGTGGGAAGGTACCGACAAGTCCGGGCGCAAGCGCGATGTCACGCAGACCACGCTTGAGCCGCCTCTCGGCTCCGGGCCCTACCGGCTCAGGGATTTCGCGCCGGGCCGCACACTGGTGTACGAAAAGGTCGATGACTATTGGGGCAAGGATCTCAATGTCATTATCGGGACCCGCAACTTCCAGACGATACGCTACGAATTCTTTCGCGACTCCACGGTTGCGCTTGAGGCTTTCAAGGGCGATCAGGTCGATTGGCGCTTCGAGAACAGCGCCAAAGAGTGGGCGAACTCCTATGATTTCCCGGCCGTACGCGACAAGCGGGTGGTGCGGGAAGAGTTTCCGACCCGCAATATCGGCGTAATGCAGGCATTCGTCTTCAATATTCGCCGCGACAAATTCAAGGATCCACGTGTTCGTCGCGCATTCAACTTCGTCTTCGATTTCGAGGAAATGAATCGTCAGCTTTTTTTCGGCCAGTACAAACGGATTGCCAGCTTCTTCGAGGGGACCGAACTCGCCGCCACCGGCGTGCCATCCGGAAAAGAACTGGAAATTCTTGAGACCGTCCGCGGCAAGGTGCCGGACGAGTTGTTTGCCCAACCTTATACCAATCCGGTCGGCGGCAATCCCGAAGCCGTACGCAGTAACTTGCGCGAGGCGCTGCGGTTGTTCCGCGAAGCCGGTTACGAGATCAAGGACACAAGACTGGTTGATGCCAGGAGCGGCAAACAATTCGCTGTCGAATTCCTGGTTGATGAGCCTGCTGCCGAGCGCTTTGTGCTATTTTACAAGCCCTCCCTGGACCGACTGGGAATGTTGGTGAGCGTGCGCGTGGTCGATGCAGCGCAGTACGAAAACAGGTTGCGCCAGTGGGATTTCGACATCATCGTCGCCTCGTGGGCTCAATCACTTTCGCCAGGGAACGAACAGCGTGGCTTCTGGAGTTCGCAGGCCGCGGATCAGCCAGGCTCGCGCAATTTGATCGGTATCAGGAATCCGGCGGTCGATTCGCTGATCGAACGAGTCATCTTCACCAAGGACCGCGAGGATCTGGTCGCCGCCACCAGGGCGCTTGACCGTGTCCTGCTGTGGAATTTTTACGTGGTGCCGCAATGGACCTATGGCAAGCAGCGTACCGCACGCTGGGATCGCTTTGGCCGTCCCGAGACGATGCCAAAATACGGGGCGTCGGCGTTCCCCACGATCTGGTGGTGGGATGCCGCAAGAGCGGCCAAAGTGCCGCAACGGTCCTGATTCAATGAAGTTCAGTCGCCGCCGCGCGTTGAGCCTTTTCGCCAGTGCGGCTGCAGCCGGCGCCAGCGGCGGTATTTTTACAGCATCTGCGCAGGATGCCGATCGGCATGGCATGTCGGCCTTCGGCGATCTCAAGTATCCGCCAGATTTTCTGCACTTCAACTACGTCAATCCGAATGCGCCGAAAGGCGGTGTGTTTTCGCAGATTGGCCCAAGCCGCCAGTTCAACCAGTCATTCCAGACCTTCAATTCCCTCAATAGCTACATTCTCAAAGGGGACGCCGCGCAAGGCATGGAGCTTACGTTTGCGAGCCTCATGGTACGCTCGGGCGACGAACCTGATGCCATGTACGGGCTTGCCGCGAGCAGCGTTCGCATCTCCGACGATGGTCTGACGTATCGCTTCACGCTGCGTGAGCAAGCACGATTTTACGACGGCACACTGCTGACCGCACATGATGTGGTCTGGTCTTTGACGACGCTGAAGGAAAAGGGTCATCCGATCATCACGCAACAGCTGCGCGATTTCACGGGTGTGGAGGCGGCCGACGATCGCACCGTGATCGTGCGCTTTGCCGAAAAGCGCGGGCGCGACGTGCCTCTCTTCGTCGCCGCGCTGCCGATTTTTTCGCGTGTCTATTATTCGAAAAAGGCGTTCGATGAATCTACGCTCGATATTCCGCTCGGCAGCGGCGCTTACAAGGTCGGCCGCTTCCAGGTCGGGCACTTCATTGAATTTGAGCGGGTCAAGGATTGGTGGGGCGCCGATCTTCCGGTTTCGCGTGGGCAAGGTAATTTCGATGCGGTTCGCTTTGAGTACTATCGTGATCGCGAAGTCGGTTTCGAAGGCTTCACGGCGAAAAACTATCTGTTCCGCGAGGAATTCACGTCGCGTACCTGGGCAACACGTTACGATTTTCCTGCGTTCAAGGATGGGCGCGTCAAACGAAACGTGCTGCCCGATGACACGCCCTCGGGCGCGCAAGGCTGGTTCATCAATACACGGCGTGACAAGTTCAAGGACCGGCGCGTGCGCGAGGCTCTGATCGATGCTTTCGATTTCGAATGGACCAACAAGAACATCATGTACGGGTCCTACGACCGGACCCATTCGGTGTTCCAGAATTCGCCGATGATGGCTAAAGGCAAGCCGGATGCGGACGAGCTTGCGTTGCTCGAACCGTTTCGTGGCAAGCAGCCGGACGAAGTGTTCGATGAACCCTATGTGCCGCCCGTTACCGATGGATCGGGGCAGGACCGACAGTGGCTAAGGCGCGGTGCGCGGCTGCTCGATGACGCCGGGTGGACACTCAAGAACGGCAAACGAGTTTCGCCGGGTGGAAAGCCGATCACCATCGAGTTCCTGATCGATGAGCCCACGTTCCAGCCGCATCACTTGCCGTATATAAAAAACCTTGGCGTGCTCGGCATTGACGCCACTTTGCGCGTGGTCGATCCGGTCCAGTATCGGGCGCGTGTGGACGCCTTTGATTTCGACATCACCGTCGAGCGCTTCAGCTTTTCCGCAACCCCGGGCGATTCGCTGCGCACTTTTTTTTCATCGCAAGCCGCGGCAACAAAGGGAACGCAGAATCTCGCTGGCATCGCAGATCCCGCGGTGGATGCGCTTGTCGACACCATTATTGCCGCCAGGACGCGGGCAGAACTGACGGCCGGCTGTAAAGCGCTTGACCGGGTCATCCGTGCCGGGCGGTACTGGATCCCGCATTGGTATAAGGCGTCGCATTGGATTGCCTATTGGGACGTGTTTGATTATCCGGCCAACAAGCCCCGATATTTTCGCGGTATTCCGGAAACCTGGTGGTACGATCGCAATAAAGCGGCGAAACTAGAACAAAAGAGATAGGAAACGCTGCGGCTTCAGGGCCGGCTGCGGAATGAGGGACGCATGACCGCGTATATTGTACGCCGCCTTCTGTTCATCGTACCCACGATGTTCGGCATCATGCTGGTGGCCTTCACCGTTGTGCAGTTTGCACCCGGTGGCCCGGTCGAGCAGGTGATCGCCAAGCTCACCGGCTCGGACACGGGTGCGACCTCGCGCATTTCCGGCTCCGCCGGGGGCGATTTTGGCAACCGTGGACTGTCGCAAGGTGCTTCGCAGGTCGACGCGGCGAACTCCAAATACCGTGGGGCGCAGGGTCTCGATCCCGAGTTCATCAAGAAACTGGAAAAGCAGTTCGGCTTTGACAAGCCGGCGCCCGAACGCTTTGCGCTGATGCTGTGGAATTATGCGCGGTTTGACTTCGGGAAAAGCTATTTCCGCGACGTCAGCGTGTTGCAATTGATCAAGGAAAAGCTGCCGGTGTCGATGTCACTCGGCATCTGGATGACATTGTTGACCTATCTGATTTCAATCCCACTCGGCATCCGCAAAGCGATGCATGACGGTTCGCGCTTCGACATGTGGACTTCCACCATAATCGTGATTGGCTACGCGATTCCCGGATTTCTGTTTGCGATTCTTCTGATCATCCTGTTCGCCGGGGGATCGTTTTTCGACTGGTTTCCTTTGCGCGGTCTCGTATCCGAGAACTGGTCGCAAATGCCGTTATGGCAGAAAATCCTGGACTATTTCTGGCATCTGGCGTTGCCGATTATTTCGATGGCGCTGTCGGCCTTCGCCACCATGACGCTGCTGACAAAGAACTCATTTCTTGAAGAAATCCGCAAGCAATACGTGCTCACTGCGCGCGCCAAAGGATGCACCCAGACTCAGGTGCTCTATGGGCATGTTTTCCGCAATGCCATGCTCATTGTTATCGCGGGATTTCCTTCCGCTTTCGTGCACGCCTTCTTCACCGGCTCGCTGCTGATCGAGACCATTTTTTCGCTTGATGGGCTCGGGCTGCTCGGCTTCGAAAGCGTCCTCAACCGCGATTACCCGGTGGTGTTCGCCACGTTGTATATTTTCTCACTTATCGGGGTGGTGGTGAACCTGATTTCAGACTTAACGTACACATGGATCGATCCGCGGATCGACTTCGAGACGCGGGAGGTTTGAGGTGGACGTACGCACCGGCATCAAGCCGCCCGAGACCACAGCCGTTTCGCCAATGGGGCTGGCTGTGCTGCCGGAAGGAAAAGCCATAGCGCTTTCCCCTCTCAACAAGCGGCGATGGGAAAACTTCAAGGTCAACCGGCGCGGCTACTGGGCGTTGTGGATTTTCCTGACGATGTTCGTAGTGTCGTTGTTCGCCGAATTTATCGCCAATGACAAACCGATTTTCATTTATGTGAACGGGCGGGTCTTTTTCCCGGCTGTCCGCACCTATCCGGACACAGCCTTTGCCAAGGAGCAGGACCCGAACTTGTTCGGCACTGCAGCGGATTTCCGTGATGATTACCTGATGGGCCTGATACACAACGAGGGAGGCATCGTCGTCTGGCCACCGATCCGCTTCTCGTACAACACGCAAGTCAGCAGGCCACCGTCACCGTTCCCGTCCAAGCCCACATGGTTGCTGACGCAGAAAGATTGCGAATTCGCTGCCAGTCACGGCTTTGCAAAATGTGATGAAGTGGAAACCAACTGGCTCGGTACCGACGACGGCGGCCGCGATGTCGTTGCGCGTCTGATCTACGGCTTCCGAATTTCGGTCCTGTTCGGACTGGCGCTCACCATCATTTCCTCGATCATCGGCGTCGCTGCAGGCGCCGTGCAGGGATATTTCGGGGGCTGGACCGATCTTCTGTTCCAGCGCTTCATCGAGATCTGGACCTCGATTCCGTCGCTCTACCTGCTGCTGATCATCTCCTCCGTTCTGGTGCCGGGATTCTTCGTGTTGCTTGGCATATTACTCCTGTTTTCCTGGGTCTCGCTCGTTGGTCTGGTACGCGCGGAATTCCTGCGCGGGCGCAACTTCGAATACATCCAGGCAGCGCGTGCTCTTGGTGTGTCGAATACGGTCATCATCTTCCGCCATTTGCTGCCGAACGCGATGGTGGCGACCATGACCTTCCTGCCGTTCATTCTGTCGTCATCGGTAATGACGTTGACGGCACTCGACTTCCTTGGTTTCGGGCTGCCGCCGGGCTCGCCCTCGCTTGGTGAACTGCTGTCGCAAGGAAAAGCAAACGTGCAGGCACCGTGGCTTGGGTTCACCGGATTTTTCAGTATCGCCTT
>DASYSQ010000047.1:0-8118 GCA_036003145.1 Pseudolabrys sp. | reverse complement strand
CCCTTGTTATCTTTTGGTTTCAGGTACGCATTGATGACCGACCCGCAAGCCTGGCCGCTCGAATTGCGCCTGCACAAGGATCGCAAGACATTAACCGTCGCATTCGAGGGCGGCGAGAGTTTCAATCTGCCCGCCGAATATTTGCGGGTGAAAAGCCCGAGCGCGGAAGTGCAGGGCCATTCGGCCGAGGAGCGAAAAACCGTCCCCGGCAAGCGGGACGTCGGTGTCATCGAGGTGTTGCCGGTGGGCAATTATGCCGTACGGCTCGTGTTCGACGATATGCACTCAACCGGGATTTTTGATTGGGATTACCTGCGCGATCTTGGCCGTAACCATGCGGCTTATTGGCGAGACTATCTCGACGAACTCGCGGCAAAGAACCTGACGCGTGATCCGCCTGCACGGCGCAAATGATGTGGTGTCATTCCATCTCGTTCGCGGACCAGGCCCACGCGGGCCGTCGATAAGCGGCCCATGATTTGTGCTCTCAAGTGCACGGTCAGGCCTCATGCAAACCGAGCACGATGATCTGGATGCCGACGCACAACAGCGACCGCGAGATGAAATCGGGCGGAAAGACATCACGGAATATCCGCTAGTCATCCAAAGCGGACATCGGCGCAGACGACACACTAATAGCCGTTGGGTGCTGGGATCCCTTCGAAGAGTTTGCCGGGTCCGTGCACTTTGTGGAGAGCGGGCTGTACGCGCCAGCTTGTCCAGTGTCTCTCGTCTTGAGTGCAGTACAAGAGATACTCGTTGGGATTGCGGGACGATTGACGTCCTACAGCCTCGCTGCAGCCGGAGACTTTACGAAGAGCAAGGAGGTCCCTGACTTCTTGCGGGACTTCAGCCCACGGACCGGGATACTGCTCCGAAGGCGACAACTCTGGTTGAGCGTATGAGGCGCCAGTCCACGGCGTGAGCACAAAAAGCATCAAACAAAAGCGGAATGACAAAGAGAGTGGACGAGGTCGGATCCGTTGCACAGGCATTGCTCCTTTCGAATTTTATCTGCGCTGAATTTTATCTGCTTGGCGGCACCCCCTTTGCTACTTTTGGTAGCTCGCGGGGACGCACGAACAAAAAAGCAGACGAGGCAGGAATTTGGGTCTCGGCGCTAGCATTTTTGCCAATCAAAATCAGTCCGGCGCCGCCATTGGCAACTGTGAAGATGACCAGATCACCGTTCCAGGTCGTGATCGGCCTCATTCCGATGTTCAGAAATTCACCAGTCGGTTGATTAAAATATTGAAGCCGCAGCCCGGGTCCAACTTCAGCTGGCGCAAGACCTAGTCCGAGGTTTTCAGCGCGCGAATAAATGTCTTTCAGCGAAGCGAACTCAACCGCAAGCCCAAGGTCGGCCGCAGAGACGACGACAAGATCGACTTCGGTTTTGCTCGAGGCCAGGGTAAATGCTGGTCGTGCGAGGATTTCTTCAGCCAGGTCGCCGATGCCACAGCCTGCGGCGTCCAATGCGTTGCGAAGGGCGAATGAATTTGTAAACGCCCCCAATGTAATTGTCTTCCATACCTTAAGAACGTCGCTCGTTCTGACGGCAGCCGGCGGCGCAATAACCGGGGAGAATGTCGGAACGCTTGCGTTCTGCAGAACATCTCGTGCCGAGCACTGCGCCCAGGCGCCGCCTGCATACAGGACGATGCTCGCTGCGCAGAGCGTGGCAACCACGCGTATTTTCCTAAGCATGCGCTTCCCCCACGAATCGAGGAGCGAAAGTGAAGGGAGTTTAGGATCGTGGCAGCGAGCCGGATGTGAAATGGCTCACATTTGGGGAATAAGATTTCTGGCTGGCTTGCCGGCTGCCTTCGGGCCCAGGCGAGCACAAAACCGACTCCTCTCCGTGTCCGCTATTGGCCAAAGCAGACATTCGTTTCAGCGACGCACTTCCGATCGGAGGAGTCTTTTACTTCCTTTTTCTTTTCGTTTCCCTTAGGCCAATGCAGTCGTATCAAATTGACAACGCAATCATCAATCATTCAGCTCGTTTTGCATAGGCTGCTCGCAACTGTCGGGCACGGCTGCCAACCGCTCCCATACCGTCCGCAGTTGGCCCAAAGCGGAGGCCCATCGCAGCATCTTTCTAAGTCCAGAAAGACAGACCCCCGCGTCAATTTTTGCGCAGGTAAGGTCGCTTATGCGAGGTCGGAAAGTTTGGCTGCTTTTCTCGCGCAGTAAAAACGCATGATGCGCTCTGCGGTAGGGCGACGGAGAGCGATAAATTCTGCCTTTACTTGCGACAAATCGTTGTGGATGACCCCGTCGCTCGACAGGCGCGAACGATAAATTGCATCCACTGTCACCAGGCGGAAACCAATTGCCTTCAGAATGACGGCAACTGGGCTTGACCAGGAACCCATGAACAATCGTTCAATTTCGGTCGCCGAAAGGCCCGACAGCCGCGAAATTGAGACGATGATTTCTTCGAGCTTTTTTGCTTTCGCAAATTCATGCACGGTCGCTTCGGTAAGCGGTTTTGACTTAACGACGAGTTCGGCTGTCCTGTAATCTTTGGATGAGTCGGGAGTCTCGCTTCCGATCGCCGGAGCACTATTGGGCAAAATGTCTTTGATTATTTCGCTAAGTTCCGGGATATCCGCCATCAGCCTTTGCCGAACAACTTCAGACGCTTTCGATATGAGGTCGCGAAGGTGATGCTCCGGAATATCAATCCTCCTGGCGACGCGTTCTGATAGCCAATCATCATCGGTACTTTTTTTGACGAGAATCCGAAAACCCAGATCAGAGATTGCTGCGCCTGGGTTGCTGGCTAGAGTACGCAGAACTTCAATGTTGCCTCTTGTTACCAACTGATCACTGACGATTTCGCTAAGCATATTGCGAGTGGCAATCGCAAGCAGATGCTCCTGCCCATTGATTGTTATGCAATGGGTAAGAGTGTCATCATCCAGCGCATTGGATTGAGCGAGAACTGGCTCTGCTACCTCAATTGCATCGTCAAGCGCGAGTGCTCGGATTGTATTGGCAGGTGCACCGTCAACCGGTGCAAGTCGCTGGGCAAGCTCCGCCCGCGCGCTCACTTCGACAGCAGCAATGAGCACTTTCAAAATGCCATCGTACAGATCGAGCTGATCCGCGGAATAATGCCCTGCATGCAAGAGGAAGAGGTCAGTTACTCGGCGCAAGATCGCACCGGTCTCGACGGACCGAGTTGCGACTGCGTTTTCAAGATCGGAAATGAGATTTTGCGGCAGCACAGGCGTACTCGGATTTTTATGAGCAGCGGAAACCGATCACATTGGTTTTATAAAGGAAATGTAAATTCTACCGTAACGCGAAGGCCTAATGAGCCATTAACTCGCAGAAATTCTGTGCGCGAATTACCCGTGGCCCACCCATCACGGATTCTAAGGAGAGACCGCCCCGCGAGCCCGTCTTTCTTTGTTGCGCAGGTCAAATGTCTACTTCGCCCAAAGCGGACATTGCCACCTGTACTCACGAATGTCCGCTTTTGGGAGAAGAGCGGACTTTTTTGAGGGGAAGCGTCGGAGTCGGTCACGGGAGGGGTGGGCGCTGCAGAGATTAAACCTGCGACCTCTCCCCTTATGACCCAAAGCGGACATCGTTGCTTGATAGACACACCAAGTTCGCGATCATAAACTCGATCTTAAATCCGGTGATTGGGGCAATTACTATGGCTGAAGCGCGTGTCGAACGACGGCTTGCCGCGATTATGGCAGGCGACATCGTTGGCTACAGCCGGTTGATGGGAGTCGATGAAGAAGGGACTCTTCGACAGTTAAAAGCGCATCGCAAGGAACTGATCGATCCCAAAATCATCGAGCACCGTGGCCGTATCGTCAAGACCACGGGCGACGGCATGCTGGTGGAATTCGTCAGTGTCGTCGACGCGGTGCGCTATGCGGTCGACGTCCAGCGCGGCATGGCCGAACGCAATGCCAATGTAGCGACTGATCGTCGCATCGAATTTCGTATCGGCATCAACGTCGGCGACATCATCAGCGATGAGAATGATATCTACGGCGATGGCGTCAATGTGGCCGCGCGGCTGGAAGCACTCGCCGACCCGGGCGGCATCCTGGTTTCGCGCAATGTCCACGATCAGGTACGCGACAAGTTGAGCTTCGGCTTCGAGGATCTCGGCGAGCAGACCGTCAAGAACATCGCGCGTCCAATCGGGGTCCACCGTATCTCCCTCGCCGAGACCGCCCTACTGGCCGCGCCGCAGTCCGTCGCCGCAACTTCCAGGTTTGAATCTGCAACCAACCGGCCATCGATCGCCGTGCTGCCATTCGCCAACATGAGCGGCGACCAGGAGCAGGAATACTTCGCCGACGGAATATCCGAGGATCTTATCACCGGCCTGTCGAAACTGCGCTGGTTCCTCGTCATCGCGCGCAATTCGTCGTTTACTTACAAGGGGGCGGCCGTTGACGTAAAGCGCGTCGCCCGTGAATTGGGCGTGCGCTACGTCCTGGAGGGCGGCGTCCGCAAGGGCGGTAACCGTGTGCGTATTACCGCGCAACTCATCGACGCCGCGACGAACAATCACATCTGGGCCGACCGTTACGACGGCGATCTGACGGACATTTTCGAGCTGCAGGATGAGATTACAAAGAAAGTCGTCGCCGCTATCGAGCCGAAGCTGCTGGAGGCTGAAGGTGTCCGCTCCCAAAGCCGCTCGCCGGAGGATATCGGCGCTTGGGATATGGTCATGCAAGCAAACTCCCTTTTCTGGCGCTTGACCAAGGACGAGGGCGAGGCAGCAATTGCGATGCTAAGACGAGCTGTCGAGCGCTACCCCAACTACGCGCCGGCACACAGCATGTTGGCCTTTATGCTGCTAATTTCTGGCTATGCCGCGTGGACATTGTCGGAGCTAGAACCGGAGGTTCGGCAGGCAGAAACTCTAGCAACGCGGGCGGCCGCGCTTGATGACAGCGATCCGTGGGCTCATCTCGCGCTCGGCTACGTGGCATTCACGCGGCGTCGCACCGAGGAGGCGGTGCAGCAATTTCAACGCTCCATCGATCTGAACCCAAACTTCGCTGCTGCTCACGGTTATTTTGGCTGGGCTCTTGCGCTTGATGGCCAATCGGACCGAGCAATCCCTCATCTGGACCAGGCGATCCGCATGAGCCCGCACGATCCGCAAAACGCAATATTTTTTGTGGGTCTCGCCGCCGCCCATTACTTGACAGGCCGATACGTCGAAGCGGTCAATTTTGGTCGCAAGGCTGTACAGCACCGATCTACTTTTACCGGCGGCCATCGGATTTTGTGTGCAAGTCTTGCGCAAGCGGGACAGCTTGCGGAGGCTCGCGTGGCACTCCAGCGGCTCAAGGAGTTGCAGCCGGAAATCTCGACAGCCTGGATTGAGAAATACGTGCCCTATACCCCAGGCCCGATGGCAAAATTCCTCGAAGGCATGCGTAACGCCGGATTGGAATGAGCCTAGAACCTCGCTTTGTTTGAAGTGCCCGCAGAGTGAGAATGTCCGCTTCTGACCCAAAGCGGACATTCGCCCGTCTGCCTGTCTCGGGTCCCGCGATGGCGCCGATGCTGAAACAAGTCACCTGCCGCCGATGCCAGGGGGCCCGCTCGCGAGTGTCGACGAGACAGGTCAGCGCTGCTTGATTGTCCGTCCCGGCGCTGCGGGAGCTGTCGCCTGCCTCGATACCTTACCGGCCCGGCTTGCCACATTGATCGGCGTGCGCGGCTGGCGCGCCGCGCAGAACGCCTCGACTGCATCAGTGACGGCGGCGCTTATCAGTGTTTGACGCTCGACCGATCCCATCCGCAGCTCCTCCTCGCGGTTGATGATCGAACCCGCTTCGAGCAAGACTGCAGGCATATCGGTGTCTCGGAGCACGATCAGCTCGTCGTAGCGATAGACGCCGGCTTGCGCGTCCACCAACAGCCGCTGGCGATGCCCCATATACCGTTCCGTGTAGTGTGGCGTGTACTGCAATCCGCGTTTTCCCAACTCATTGCCGAGCAATCGGGCAAACAGCAGACTACCGGCACGGTCGCTGTTGTCGGTGGAGATGAAAATGGAATGGCCGTGGAAGCGGTCGCTGAAAGTGTGCTGCTGGCCGGCATTGGCGCGCATGACGCGCTTCGCCAATGCTTTCCGTGAAGGACCTTCGGTGACCAGCAGCACGCTGCGTCGGAACCCGGCGGCAAGCAGCTTCTGCTCGATGCGCTTGGCAAGATTCAAATTGAAAGAAAACTCCAGGAAACCGCGCGCGCTTGTGGCGCCCGGCGCCTGCGCCGTGTGCCCGACATCGATCACGGCGCGGAATGCCGCATGCTTGCAAGCATCGGCGGGCCGGGGTTCGGCGCGCGCCTTATGGGCACCGGCACAGGCGAGTGTAGCCGCAATGAGCATCCCCACGACGCGCAGCAGCATGATCCCGAATCCCCGATGGGCCCCCCTGGCGACTCACGCTCACAATATGCCCGTTCGATGGCAGATAGTGCCAGCGCCGTCCCAACGATGCCGGCATTGACGGTCGCTGTCCACGAGTTCAATCCCGGAGACGCGGGCGGCTGTGGGACGCATTCCTCGTGCGGCCTGGTAGTCAGCGATGTGGTTTGACCCCTCGCAGGGGAGGGTCATCTGCTTTATTCCCGCAAACCTACCATGGCGCCAGATGGGCACCCTGATCGACGCCTTACGAGGTTTTGTTTGACAGTAAGTGCCAACAGCGGGCATTCGTCCATTGTTAAATCGGAAAGGCCCAGGCGCCTAACGCGCCACCAATGCGACACAGGTCCATAAGAAGAATAGTTGCTGATGCGCGCTGCCGCTCGCCTGCTTGCCGTCCTCATCCTCGCCGCCGCGGGCTCTGCCCTCGCGCAGGAAAAGCACTTGATTGACCCGACGCCCCCTGGCTCGCTCAATCGCAAGCCTCTACCGCCGCTGCAAAATCCGGACGCGCCGTCGACGCCGGCCAAGGAACTGTTTGCGCGCAAATCGACGCCGGTTCCGGGGCCGTCGCGCTCGATCGGCGGCTATTTCGACGGCTGCCTCGCCGGTGCTGTGCCGCTGCCGATTACTGGATCTACCTGGCAAGTCATGCGGCCGTCGCGTAACCGCAACTGGGGCAATCTGCAACTTGTTCGCTTCATCGAGCGATTTGCCAAGAACGCGAAAAAGGTTGGTTGGAACGGTCTTTTGGTTGGCGACATGTCGCAGCCGCGCGGCGGGCCGATGCTCTCCAGCCACACTAGCCATCAAGTCGGCCTCGACGTCGATATTTGGCTTACGCCGATGCCGGACCATGTGCAAAGCCGCGAGGAGCGCGAGTTCGGCTCGCCCATCGATGTGGTCGCGCTCGATCTGCTCGACGTCGATCCCGAAGTGTGGACCCGTAGGCATACCGAGCTCATCCACATCGCTGCGCAAGATCCGGCGGTCATCCGCATCTTAGTCAATGCGGCGATCAAGAAGGCGCTGTGCCGCGAGGCCGGAGCGGATCGCGCCTGGCTGTCCAAGGTGCGTCCCTGGTATGGTCACGCCGAGCACTTTCATGTCCAGATCGCCTGTCCGGCGGACAGCGCGGAATGCAAGCCGCAGTCCGTGCCGCCGGCAAGAGACGGCTGCGGTCACGAGCTCGATTTCTGGTTCAAGGAATCGACGCTGCATCCGCCGCCAAGCAAACCGAAACCGGCGTTGACGCTGGCCAGTTTGCCCCCCGCATGCAAGCAGATCGTCAAAGCGCCGTGATTATCGGAGGGCAACGATGCTGTCAGACGAAATCGCTACGAGCGTTGGTTGCGCTAACCCGCTGATTTCATGGTGGGCGCTGTAGGGATTGAACCTACGACCTCTCCCGTGTGAAGGGAACGCTCTCCCGCTGAGCTAAGCGCCCGGCCATTGACGGACGCGCGATATAAGGAATGCCTCGGAGACGTGTCAAGCGAAGGCCAGCCTCCGGCCTAGTTGCGCCTTTTCGGATCGTCACTCTGCGCCAGGCGCGAAGCGTGAGTCTGCAATGCGCGGATACGGTCCGCCAGGTTGCCGTTGTTGGACGCGTCGCCAAGATCCGCCTCGGCGCGGACCGTTGCTGCAACATCACCCGTCCGTTCACGCGAGGTTTCGGCGGCCAGTAG
>DASYSQ010000046.1:0-5499 GCA_036003145.1 Pseudolabrys sp. | reverse complement strand
GATGACACGCCGGATTCAGCCTGGATCAACAGGTCGTAGGCCTTGCGCTGCGCATAGGGCCCGGCCTCTCCGTAGCCGGAGATCGAACAACAGATCAGCCGCGGGTAATCCTTGCGCAGCCGCGCCGTGGCGAAGCCGAGCCTGGCGATGGCGCCGGGCTTGAGGTTCTGCACGAAGACATCGGCCTTCGCGAGCATCGCTTCGAGCAAGGCTCTGTCCCCGGACTTGCCGAGATCGAGCACCACAGACTGCTTTCCGCGATTGAGCCAGACGAAGTTGGCGCTCTCGCCGTGCACCACATGGTCGTACTCGCGGGCAAAGTCGCCTTCCGGGCGTTCGACCTTGATCACCCGCGCGCCGGCATCGGCGAGACGGCAGGTGCATTGCGGCGCCGCCACCGCTTGCTCGGCAGAAACGACAAGAAGGCCTGAAAGGGGGAGCATGGTCATCTCTCACCACTTGCGGGGGCGCGCCGTTCACGCGTCATCATCTCAATATGACCGGGGCAATCCCAGCACGTGCTCGGCCAGATACGAGAGGATCATGTTGGTTGAGATCGGCGCGACCTGGTAGAGCCGCGTCTCGCGGAATTTGCGCTCGACGTCATACTCCTCGGCAAAGCCAAAGCCGCCGTGCGTCTGCACGCACATGTCGGCGGCTGCCCAGGAGGCATCGGCGGCGAGCAACTTGGCCATGTTGGCTTCCGCGCCGATATCCTCGCCCGCATCGTACTTTCGCGCGGCCTCATGCACCATCAGCTCGGCGGCACGCATTTGCGCATAGGCGCGGGCGATCGGAAATTGCACGCCCTGATTTTGTCCGATGGGCCGTCCGAACAACTCGCGGTCCTTGGCATATTGCGTGGCCTTGGCGATGAACCATTTGGCATCGCCAATACATTCCGCCGCGATCAGGATGCGCTCGGCGTTCATCCCGGCAAGAATGTAGCGAAATCCCTGCCCTTCCTCGCCGATCAGGTTGTCGGCCGGCACGCTCAGATCGTCGAAGAAAATCTGCGTGGTGGCATGATTCATCATGGTCCGGATTGGATTGATGGCGATGTTGGCGCCCTGGGCGAGCCGCATGTCCACCAGAAATACCGACAAACCGTCGGTACGTTTTTTCGTCTGCTCCTTCGGCGTCGTCCGCGCCAGCAAAAGCATCAGATCCGAATGTTCCGCACGCGAGGTCCAGATCTTCTGGCCGTTGATGATGTAATGGTCATTGCCCTCGCGCCGGGCCGCGGTCCGCAAAGACAGCGTGTCGGTGCCCGATGTGGGTTCGGTTACGCCGAACGCCTGCAGGCGGAGTTCGCCGCTGGCGATCAGCGGCAAATAGCGCTCTTTCTGAGTCTTGCTGCCGTGGCGCAGGATTGTGCCCATGGTGTACATCTGCGCGTGACAGGCAGCGCCGTTGCCACCGGAAGCGTGCACCTCCTCCAGAATCGCGGCAGCGGCGCCGAGATTGAGTCCACTGCCGCCGTATTCCTCAGGGATCAGCGCCGCAAGATAGCCCGCCCTCGTAAGTGCCGCGACGAATTCAGTCGGATACGCACGATCGCGATCCAGGGCGCGCCAGTATTCTCCTGGAAACTTCGAGCACAGCGCGCGTACGCCGTCCCGAACTTCGGCAAATTCATCGCGTTCTGGGACGCGCTTTTTCATGGCTGCCCTTCACGCGTCATGCCCGGCCCTAGCCGTTCGAAGGACGGCGTGCTTTCGCACACCTATGTGCCGGGCATCCATGTCTTTCTCGTTGCCAGTTGTAAAGACGTGGATGGCACCGGAAGTCGGGTAAACCCGACTTCCGCATAATAACGATGCGGCAAGTCGGGCTTGCCCGACTTCCGCATAATAACGATGCGGCAAGTCGGGTAAACCCGACTTGCCGGCACAAGCCCGGCCATGACGATAATAACGGTCGCGCCCCAAGGACATGAAATCTCAAATCGGGTCCCAATCGAACACCTCCTCCGAACGCTCCAGTGGCGTAAACGAGGGCGCGAAGGCGGTTTTGAGCTCCGTTGCAAGCTCTTCCGGTGTCCAGCCTTTGGCGCGATGGATGGTCTTGATCGGCCGCGGCTGGTTGAACAGATAAATCTCGTTGTTGCGGACAGAGAAAATCTGCCCGGTAATGCCGGTGGCCGCCTCAGTGCACAGATAGACTGCAAGCGGTGCGATCTTCTCCGGGGTCATCCGCTGGAAGGCCTCGATGCGGCGTTTATCCTGTTCCGATTGCGCCGGAATCGACTCGATCATGCGCGTGAACGCAAAGGGCGCGATGCAATTCGAGCGCACATTGAAACGCGCCATGTCCAATGCGATGCCGCGCGACAGGCCCATGATGCCGAGCTTCGCAGCCATGTAGTTGGCCTGGCCAAAATTACCGACCAGCCCGGAGGTCGACGTCATATGGACGAATGCACCGGCATTCTGTTCACGAAAATGCGGCGCAACCGCACGGCTCATATTGAACGAGCCATTGAGGTGGACGGCGATCACGTCGGACCAGTCTGACCAGCTCATTTTGTGGAAAATGACATCGCGTAATATCCCGGCGTTGTTGACGAGAATGTCAACGCGGCCAAAAGCATCGAGCGCGGATTTGACGATCGCCTCCGCGTCTTTCGGATCGATGATCGAGAGTGTCGACGCAATCGCGGCGCCGCCGGCTTTTTTGATCGCGTTGACCGTCTCCTGCGCCGGACCGGCGTCGCGGCCTTCGCCCTGCAGGCTGGCACCGATGTCGCAAACAACGACCTGCGCACCTTCCTTCGCAAGCAGCATGGCAATGCCGCGCCCGATACCGCGCCCCGCGCCGGTGACGATGGCGGTTTTGCCCGCGACCATGTTTGTCATTTTGGTTTGACCCACCCCTTAGCAACAATCGTCATGCCCGGCCCTAGCCGTTCGAAGGACGGCGTGCTTTCGCACACCTATGTGCCGGGCATCCACGTCTTGCTTACTGGTAAAGGCGTGGATGGCGGCCATGACGGAGAGTCTAGCCCCATACTTCCTTTGAAAGCTCAGTGATCATACGCAACTTGGCCCATTGTTCGTCTTCCGCCAGCACATTGCCTTCCTCGGTCGAGGCAAAGCCGCATTGCGGCGACAGGCACAGCTGATCCAGCGAAACAAACCTGGCGGCCTCGTCGATGCGGCGCTTGAGGTCATCTTTGGCTTCGAGGCGGCCGGTCTTTGTCGTGACGAGACCAAGCACGACGGATCTATCTTTTGGCAGCATACGCAACGGTTCGAAGCCGCCGGCACGGTCGCTGTCGTATTCCATGAAGAAGCCGTGCACCTTGATCCTGTTGAACAGAATCTCCTGCACCGCTTCGTAGCCCCCGCTTCCCATAAAAGTCGACTTATAATTGCCGCGGCACATGTGCATGGTGACGGTCATGTCGGATGGAATGTCCGACATCGCCGTATTGATAAGATCTCCGTATAGCTCGCCGAGCTGTTCCGGATCGTCGCCGCGGTCTTTCATCGTCTGGCGATATTTCGGATCGCACAGCATGGCGATGAAGACCTCGTCGAGCTGCAAATAGCGGCAGCCGGCGTCGGCAAAGGCGCGCACGGCTTTCTTGTAGGCCTGGCCAAGATCGTCGAAGAAGGAATCGAGCTTCGGATAGACCTTCCTGTCGATCGGCGTCGGTACCGGCCGCCCATACGCCGCCGACGGCGAGGGAATCGTGATCTTCGGCGGGCGCCTTGTGTGCGCCGCAACGAACCTGAAATGCTCGATCATCGGATGCCCGGAAAAGCCGATTTTGCCGGTGACCTTGAGGCCCTCGTTGCGCGTAGTCACGGCCGCAAAGGCGATGCCGGTATCCATCACATGCTTTTCGATGCCGTCGAGACCCCAAAGAAAATCGAGATGCCACCAGGAGCGGCGGAATTCCCCGTCGGTGATCGATTGCAGGCCGACCTCCTCCTGCTTCCTGATCACCCGTTCGATCTCGCGATCTTCGATGTCCTTCAGCTGCGCGGGTGTCATTTCACCTTTGGCGCGTTGCTCCCTTGCCTTTTTCAACGCGGCGGGGCGCAACAGGCTGCCGGCATGGTCGGCGCGGAACGGCGGCTTGGTACGTTGCATTTATTGACTCTCCGCAAGTTTACGTCGGCAGCAAAAAAATCAGCCCCAGACGTCCTCCGCAACTTCTACAATCATCCGCAGTTTCGCCCACTGCTCGTCTTCGGCGAGGATATTGCCTTCTTCGGTCGAGGCGAAGCCGCATTGCGGCGACAGGCAAAGCTGCTCCAGGGATACGAATTTCGCAGCCTCGTCGATGCGCCGCTTGATGTCATCCTTTGATTCAAGCCGGCCGGACTTGGACGTGACAAGACCAAGAACAACTGTCTTGCCCTTCGGTACGAACCGCAGCGGCTCGAAACCGCCGGCGCGGTCGCTGTCGTATTCCATGAAATAGCCGTGCACGTTGATGGTGTTGAACAGAATCTCCGCCACCGGCTCGTACCCGCCCGAGGCGACGAAGGTCGACTGGAAATTGCCGCGGCACAAATGCATCGCGATGGTCATATCGGATGGAATATCTGACATCGCGGCATTGATCATCCCGGCGTATATTGCGGGCAATGTGTCCGGATCGTCGCCGCGGTTGGCGACCTGGGCCCGCAGCTTCGGGTCGCAGAGATAGGCGAAGTTGACCTCGTCGAGCTGCAGATATCGGCAGCCGGCATCCGCAAAAGCGCGCACGGTCTTTCGATATGTTTGGCCGAGATCGCGATAAAACTCGTTCATGTCCGGATAGATCGATTCCGGCACCGCGTCGCGGCCATATCGAAAATGCAGCGATGACGGCGACGGGATTGTCATCTTCGGCGCCGCGCGCGTGTGCTCTTTCACGTACTTGAAGTGTTCGAGCATCGGGTGGCCGGAGAAAGTGCCAAGCTTGCCCGTGGCACGCAGCATCATTGGCTTCGGATTGACGCCCTGAAACCTGATCTTGCGTTCGCCGAGATAGGCTTCGACCCCCGGGAGTCCACCGAGAAAATCGTAGTTCCAGAAGGCGCGGCGAAATTCGCCGTCGGTGACCGCCCGAAGGCCGATGTCTTCCTGTCTGCTGATGACTATCGAGATCGCGCTGTCTTCAGCCTCTTTAAGTTCGGCCGCCGAGATCTCGTTTTTCTCGCGCTTCGCGCGCGCTTCTTTCAGAGGCGCTGTGCGCAGGAGACTTCCCACATGATCGGCGCGGTAGGGGGGAGTTGTGCGTTCGGTCATCTTTATCTCGATGTGATCTTCGTCCGTCGTCCCGGGCGAGCGTCAGCGAGACCCGGGACCTATACTCCGCAGTCCATAGAGAGGGCACGGCGTATGGGTCCTCGCTTTCGCGGGGACGACCGCATCAATCACTTCCCCCAGACCTCGTCCGCCAGCTCGACGATCATCCGCAGCTTTGCCCATTGCTCTTCTTCAGCCAGCACATTGCCTTCCTCGGTGGAGGCAAATCCGCATTGCGGCGACAGGCAGAGC